>JBMOQT010000012.1:4108-23399 GCA_049320945.1 Pseudomonadota bacterium | reverse complement strand
CACCCTGAACGGGCGCGAGATCGCGGCCGAGGCCGGCGAGACCCTGCTGCAGGCGGCGCGCCGCCACGGCGTGGACATCCCCCACCTGTGCTACAAGGAAGGTCTGCGCCCGGACGGCAACTGCCGTGCCTGCGTGGTGGAGATCGAGGGCGAGCGGGCGCTGGCGCCTTCCTGCTGCCGCCGGCCGCAGCCGGGCATGCGCGTGTCCTCGGACGGCCCGCGCGCCCGCGCCGCCCAGAAGATGGTCCTGGAGCTGCTGCTGGCCGACGTGCCATCTCAGCCCCTGACGCTGCATTCGGAGCTGGACGAGTGGGCGCGCCGGCTGGGTGTGGGGGCGCCGCGCTTCAAGCCGCGCGAACGACTGGCGCCGGATACCTCCCATCCGGGCATCGCCGTCAATCTGGACGCCTGCATCCAGTGCACCCGCTGCCTGCGCGCCTGCCGCGAGGAGCAGGCCAACGACGTGATCGGCTACGCCCATCGGGGCGCCTACGCCAGGATCGTGTTCGACTTCGACGACCCCATGGGCAGCAGCACCTGCGTGGGCTGCGGCGAGTGCGTACAGGCCTGTCCCACGGGCGCGCTGGCGCCGGCGGGGGGTGCGGCCCTGGCGGCCGCCGACCGCACCGTGGACTCTCTGTGCCCCTTCTGCGGCGTGGGCTGCCAGGTAACCCTGCACGTCAAGGACGAGCGCATCCTGCGGGTGGAAGGCCGCGACGGCCCGGCCAATTCCGGGCGCCTGTGTGTCAAGGGCCGCTACGGCTTCGACTACGCCCATCACCGCCAGCGCCTGATCCGGCCCCTGGTGCGCCGGGCCGATGCGCCCAAGTCCGCCGAGTTCACCATGGACCCGGATGATGTGTCGGCGGTGTTCCGGGAGGCGAGCTGGGAGGAGGCCCTGGCGCTTGCTGCGGGCAAGCTCAGGGAGATCCGCGAGCGCCACGGCCCCCGGGCCCTGGCGGGCTTCGGCTCGGCCAAGGGCAGCAACGAGGAGGCCTATCTGTTCCAGAAGCTGGTGCGCACCGGCTTCCGTACCAACAACGTGGACCACTGCACCCGCCTGTGCCACGCCTCCTCCGTGGCGGCGCTGCTGGAAGGCATCGGTTCGGGCGCCGTGTCCAATCCGGTGCGCGACGTGGATCATGCCGAGGTCATTTTCCTGATCGGCTCCAACACCACGGTCAACCACCCGGTGGCCGCCACCTGGATCAAGAACGCGGCACGCCGCGGCGCCAAGCTCATCGTCGCCGACCCGCGGCGAACGGAAATCGCCCGCTACGCCGGCCATTACCTGCAGTTCCGCCCGGGCAGCGACGTGGCCCTGCTCAACGCCATGATGCACGTCATCGTCGCCGAGGGCCTGATCGACAAGGCCTTCATCGCCCGGCGCACCGAGGGCTTCGACGAGCTGCGCGCCCATCTGGAGGGTTACAGCCCGGAGGCCATGGCACCAGTGTGCGGCATCGCCGCCGACACCATCCGCCAGGTGGCGCGGCTCTATGCCGGCGCCCGCGCCGCCATGATCCTGTGGGGCATGGGCATCTCCCAGCATGTGCATGGCACGGACAATGCCCGCTGCCTGATCGCGCTCGCCCTCATGACCGGCCAGATCGGACGCCCGGGCACGGGGCTGCATCCCCTGCGCGGGCAGAACAACGTGCAGGGCGCCTCGGATTCCGGCCTGATCCCCATGGTGTTCCCCGACTACCAGCGGGTGGACGACCCGCAGGCGCGGGCGCGCTTCGAAGCCCTGTGGGGCATGGTGCTCGATCCCCGGCCCGGCCTCACGGTGGTCGAGATCATGGATGCCGCCCTGGCGGGCAGCATCCGCGGCATGTACATCATGGGCGAGAACCCGGCCATGTCCGATCCGGACCTGGCCCATGCGCGCGCCGCCCTGGCCAGCCTGGACTGGCTGGTGGTGCAGGACATCTTCCTCACGGAGACCGCTTATCTCGCCGACGTGGTGCTGCCGGCATCGGCCTTCCCGGAGAAGACCGGCACCTTCACCAACACCGACCGCTGCGTGCAGCTGGGCCGCCCGGCCCTGGCGCCGCCGGGCGAGGCGCGTCAGGACTGGCAGATCATCCAGGACATGGCGCGCGGCCTCGGGCTGGACTGGTGCTACCGGGAGGTGGCCGAGGTGTTCGAGGAGATGCGCCGCGCCATGTCCTCCATCGCCGGCATCACCTGGCAGCGCCTGCAGCGGGAGCATGCCGTCACCTATCCCTGCCTGCGGGAAGGCGACCCGGGCGAGCCCGTGGTGTTCACCGAGATCTTCCCCACGGCCACGGGGAAAGCGCGCTTCGTGCCGGCGGCCGTCCTGCCGCCAGCGGAGCGGCCCGACGCCGACTATCCCCTGGTGCTGATCACCGGACGCCAGCTGGAGCACTGGCACACGGGCGTCATGACGCGCCGCTCCCGCGTGCTGGATGCCATCGAGCCCTATCCGGTGGCCTCGCTTCACCCGGACGATCTGGCAGCCCTGGGCATCGCCCCCGGCGCACCCCTAACCGTGTCGTCGCGGCGCGGCAGCATCGCCCTGTACACGCGCGCCGACGACGGCATTGCCCGAGGCAGCGTGTTCATTCCCTTCTGCTATTACGAAGCGGCGGCCAATCTGCTCACCAATCCCGCCCTGGACCCCTACGGCAAGATCCCCGAGTTCAAGTACTGCGCCGTGCGGGTGCAGCCGGGTGGCAGGGTGGCACCGGCCACCAGTTACGGCGGCGGCAAGCTGGCGGCAGCCGGCCCGGCGCGGGCCTCGAGTGCAGTCGGATGACGACGGCGGCAGCGCTTGCCGAATTCGTCCAGGCCCATCCCCGCCTGATGCTGCTGACCGGAGCAGGGGTCAGCACCACCTCGGGCATTCCCGACTACCAGGACGAGGCGGGCCGCTGGAAGCGCCAGCCGCCCCTCGGCCACCAGGATTTCCTGCGCTCGGCGGCGGCGCGCCGGCGCTATTGGGCGCGCAGCATGGTGGGCTGGCCGCGCATCGCCTCGGCCCGGCCCAACGCCGCCCACGAGGCCCTGGCGCGCATGGGCCGGGCGGGCTACGTGCAAGCCCTGGTGACCCAGAATGTAGATGGCCTGCACCAGCGTGCCGGCAGCCAAGAGGTAATCGAGCTGCATGGCGGCCTCGACCGGGTGATCTGTCTCGGCTGCCGGGCGGCGCTGCCGCGCAGCGCCGTGCAGCATATGCTGGAGACTTGCAATCCCGGGCTGGCCGCTCTGTCGGCGCTGGCGGCGCCGGACGGCGACGCCGAGGTGGAATTCGCCGACCTCGACGACTTCCGCGTGCCCGACTGTCCGCGCTGCGGCGGCCTGCTCAAGCCGGACGTGGTGTTCTTCGGCGACGGCGTGCCCCGGCAGCGGGTGGATGCCGTGCTGCACGCGCTGGTGGCGGCCGGTGCCCTGCTGGTGGTCGGCTCCTCCCTCATGGTGTACTCGGGCTACCGCTTCTGCCTGGCCGCCCGCGACCTGGGAAAGCCCATCGCCGCCCTCAACCTGGGAACCACCCGCGCCGACGACCTGCTGCAGCTGAAGGTGACGGCCCCCTGCGGGCCGGTGCTCGAGCGGCTCGCCGGCATCCTGGAGGAAGCGTGATCAAGACCCTGAATATCATCGGCTGCGGGCGCGTGGGCAAGGTGCTGGGGCGCCTGTTTGCCACCAAGGGTGTGTTTGCCCTCCAGGACGTGCTCAACCGCTCCCGCCCCAGCGCCGAAGCGGCGGTGGCGTTTCTCGGCGCCGGGCGCGCCGTGGCCGACTACGGCCGGTTGCGGCCGGCCGATGTATTCATGCTGGCCGTGCCCGATGACCAGATCCTGGCCAGCTGCGAGCAGCTGGCGCGCCACGGCCTGCTGGCCGGAGCGCCGGTGGTGTTCCATTGCAGCGGCGCGCGCCCGGCGGCCGACATGGCCCCCGTGCTCGGCCCGGGCGTGCCAGTGGCCAGCGTACATCCGGTGCGCAGCTTTGCCGATCCCCACGCGGTCGTCGCGGGCTTCGACGGCACGTTCTGCAGCATCGAGGGCGATCCGGCTGCCCTGGCCGTGCTGGATGCTGCGCTGCCCGCCACCGGCGCCCGGGTGATCCGGGTGGACGGGCGCGCCAAGACCCTCTATCACGCGGCGGCGGTGTTCGCCTGCAACTATGTGGTCACCCTGATGGATATCGCGCTCCAGGCCTACCGCGCCGCCGGTGTCCCCGAGGCGACGGCCCGGGAGCTGCTGGAGCCCCTGGTCCGGGAGAACGTGGACAACGTCTTCCGCCTGGGACCGGCCCGGGCCCTGACCGGGCCCATCGCCCGGGGGGATCTCACCACTGTGGGCCGGCAGCAGGCAGCGGTGGACGCCTGGCACCCCGGCTATGGCGAGGTGTACCGGGCCCTGGCGCAAGCCACCAAGGATCTGGCGCAGCGCCGATTGCGGGAGGAAGAGCAGGCCCCGGACCGGTCCGAAGGCGCGCTTCATGCCCACGGATCGAATTCCGACGCTCAAGGTCTATAGGATTGCCGCCGTTGCGGCAATTTCCAACCCTTTTTTTGCGGGAGTGCCATCATGACTGTTGAGCGCTTGTTCCCCCTGGTGGGTCGCATCCTCCTGGCCCTGATATTCGTGTGGTCAGGCTTCGGCAAGGTGGTCGGCTTCGAGGGAACGGTCGGTTATATCGGGTCGAAGGGATTGCCGGCGGCGCAGCTGCTGGCGGTTGCAGCCATCATCATCGAGCTGGGCGGCGGCATTGCCCTGATCCTCGGCTGGCTGGCGCGCTGGGCGGCCGCCGCGCTGGCGGTGTTCACCCTGTTGGCGGCTTTCCTGTTCCACAACTACTGGGCCGTGCCGGCGGAGCAGGTCATGATGCAGCAGATCCAGTTCATGAAGAACCTCGCCATCACCGGCGGCCTGTTGATGGTGCTCGCCTTCGGGCCCGGGGCATGGGCATTGAGCCGGGAGAAAAAGTGACCAAAAATTATTAAGTTATTAAGTATTATTGATAAACAACCGGAAGAACAACATGAAGGTTTTCGAGCTGCGGGATGACTGGTCCATCGACCATCTGCGCCTGGGCAGCCGAACGGTGCCCAGGCCCGGGGCAGGGGAGGTGCTGCTGCGCATGCGGGCGGCATCCCTCAACTACCGGGATCTGGTGGTGCTCCAGCGCGGTTATGGCGCCCTTACGGGCAGCCTGCCCCTCATTCCCGTGTCCGACGGCGTGGGAGAAGTGGTGGAGGTCGGGCCCGGCGTCACCCGCGTCGCCCTGGGCGATCGGGTATGCCCCCTGTTCATGCCCGACTGGCTCGGCGGCGAGCCCAGCGCCGCCCGGCTTACCCGCACCCTGGGCGGGCCGCTGGACGGCGTCATGGCCGAATTCATGGTGATGCCGCAGCACGGCGTGGCACCGGTGCCGGGCCACTTAAGCGACGAGCAGGCGGCAACCCTGCCTTGCGCCGCGCTCACCGCCTGGAGCGCCCTGGTCACCTATGGCGCGGTCAAACCCGGCGACCGGGTGCTGGTGCAGGGCACCGGCGGCGTGTCCCTGTTCGCCCTGCAGTTCGCCAAGCTGCTGGGCGCCTATGTCATTGTCTTGTCCGGCAGCGACGCCAAGCTGGAACGGGCGCTGGCCCTGGGCGCCGACGACGGCCTGAACTACCGGACCACGCCGGAGTGGGGCAAGGTGGTGCGGGAGCGGGCAGGGGGCGACGGCATCGACCACGTGGTGGAAGTGGGCGGCGAGCAGACCCTCGGCCAGTCGCTGCGGGCGGTGCGCGTGGGCGGCACCATCAGCCTGATCGGCGTGCTGTCGGGGGGCAACCTCAACTTGAAGCTGGGCCCGGTGGTGACGCGCCAAGTGCGGCTTCAGGGTATCACCGTGGGCCACCGGGACGGCTTCGAAGCCATGGTCCGCGCCGTCGGCCAGCACCGGCTGGAGCCGGTGGTCGACCGGGTTTTTCCCTTCGAGGCCCTGCGCGAAGCCCTGGACTACCTGGCGAGCGGCGCCCATTTCGGCAAGATCTGCCTGCGGCATCCTGCCTGAAGTCGCTCCAACTAGCGCTTGTCGAGCAGCGGCCGCCAGTTCAGCGGCAGGGGTCCGGGCTTGCGCAGCACCCGCACCATGCACAGGGCCGCTTCGCGTCCCTGGTAGTAGCCCGGCAGGATGCCGGTTTCGGTAAAGCCCATGGCCCGGTAGAAGGCCCGGGCGGCCCGGTTGTCCACCCGCAGCTCCAGGTGGATGGAGGCGATCCCGGCGGTGAGGGCCGAGTCCACCAGCCATTCCATCATGCGCCGGCCGATGCCCTGGCGCCGGCGCGTCGCGCGCACGGCGAACAGCACCAGATGGGCGCGTTCGTCGCCGAAGGTCATGACGGCGAAGCCCGCCGGCCCGCCCCGGTCGCAGGCCAGCAGCACCGAAGTATCCGGGTCTTCGATCAGGCGGCAGATGCGCCGCGGGTGGTATTGCCAACCCAGCCCGGCCTCGATCAGATCGCGCGACATGATGGCGATCGCCGGGGCGTCCTGCACCCGGGCCAGGCGAAGGGTGACGGTCATGGCGCTACCACCTGGATCCGCTGTTCAGCGCCACCCCATCAGCATGCCCAGCGCCATGGTGAGGACCACCATCAGCCCGATCCACACCCCCACGCCCGCCACGGTGATGGCGTTGGCCAGGCGATGGGCGGTCACCTCGTCGCCCGCCTTCAACAGGGGGCGAACCCCATGCCGGATGAGTGCCACCGAACCGACCCAGGCCACCAGGACCACGGCCACGTTGAACCAGACGTTGGGCACGAACAACGCCAGCGATGCCAGCCATAGGGGCGTGGGCGCGATCGCTGCCAGCGTGTAAGCCTCTTCGTACTTGGGGTGGAGATCGAAGGATTCCGCCATTTGTTGGATATAAACAGCCATCAGGCTGACCATGGCGATCTCGATGATGAAGAAGGCGCCGCCCACCAGCGCCAGCTCCCCCATGGTCAGGGGCGGCTGCACCAGGGGCGTGACCGCTCCCGGGTGAACCAGCTGCGCATAGGCATGCATCAGGGGCGGAATCGCCGACATCGGTGCCACGAACAGCAGGAGCAGCTTCATCACCGAGGGATGGACCCGGACGATGTCCTGCCAGCCTTCGGTTTCCGACAGCAGCATCCTCGGCAAGCTCATGAATGACATGATTCACCTCCAACCCAGACCTGCCCCAAACCCATGGGGGTTGTTCTTCCAGGATAGTTCCTGGCCGCCGCGCTAGCAATGTCGGGCCGCGCCCGGGCGAAGGACGCCGGCGCCGCGGGGGTCAGAAGGTGTAAGCGGCACTCGCGCCCACCAGCCAGGCGCGGCGGGGAGCGGGTTCGTAGAAGCGGCCGTTGGTGTCGCCGACGATGACCGAGCCGATGTAGTTGCGGTCGAAGGCGTTGTCGAGACGCACGAATTCCTTGAACCTCCATCCGCCCGCCCGCTGCTCCACCCCCGCGCGCAGGTTGACAACGGTGTAGGACGGCGCGGCCGGCTGCTGGTTGGTGTCCTCCACGTACACCTTGCTGCGGTAGATGCCTTCCACCGCGGCGAAGGTACCCGGGGCCGGGCGCCAGGCGAGCTCGGCAAAGAGCGTGGTGGCCGGCACGCCGGGAATGCGCTTGCCGGCCGGGACAAAGGTGCTGCCGCTGGTGAAGGCCTCGTCATACACCGCGCGCAACCGGGTGAAGGCCAGCCGGGCATCGAGGGTTGTCGCCAGCCTCCCATCGATGGCCAGCTCGATGCCCTGGCGCCGGGTGCGCCCGGCGTTGCGGAAGCTGGTGCGCCCGCCCGTGGCGGTGTCCACCACCAGCTCGTCGGTGGTGCGGATGTCAAACAAGGCGAGATCAGCGCGCGTGTCGGCGCCGACGAAGGCCTTGGCGCCCACTTCGAAATGGCGGCTGCGCGCCGGCTTGAGGGCGAAGTTGAAACCGCCGCCGCTGCCCGAGTAGAACAGTTCGTTGAACGTGGGCGACTCGAAGCCCTTGGCGGCGCTGGCGTAGAGGTTCACGGTGGGGCTCAGCTTGTACAGGACGGCGGCGACGGGCGTGGTCTGGCTGTAGCTTACCTTGCCGCTGTCATCGCCGTTGGCCAGGTAGCGGTCGGCCACGTCGAAGCGCACGCTGCTGTGGCGCAGGCCCGCCGTGACGCCCCAGACCTGGCCCTGCCACTCGATCTGCAGGTAGGGATCGAAACTGGTGACAGTGTCGGTCTCCTGGCGGCGCAGGGCGCCCTGCACGCCCAGCACGTCGCCGATGAAGTTCTCGTAGCCGCGGCGCTCGTCCCGGCTGCGGTCGTAGTCCACGCCCGCGGTGAGGATCGCCTCGCCGCCCGCCAGGGCGCGCACCGCGCTCCAGCGCAGCCCCAGGCCGGCGAAATCCCGATCGAAGTCCACCACGCCGCCCGAGTGCTTCGGGTTCGTCTGCGGGTCCTTGGGGATCGACTGGAACTGGATCACCTGGCGCTGGCCGCCATAGACGGTGAGCTGCAGTCGGTCGCGGCCGAAGCGCTGCTCCAGGTTCACGCCGGCCTGAACATGGTCGATGCTCTTGCGCGTGTTGAAGGTGAGGGCCGCCGGAGCGGCGGCGCGCGGGTTGGCCTGGAAGGCGGACCAGGTGAGGCCGAGGGGGTCCTGGGTGTCCTGCTGGCGCAGCCCGTTCGCCACCAGGGCGAGTTTCGTGTCCGGGCCGGCGTCGAAGCCGAGCTTGGCCAGAGCCTGGTCCCGCGTGGCGGCGCTGTGCTCGCGGTAGCCGTCCGTGTGAAAGCGCGAGGCGTCCAGCACGTAGCCCAACGACCCCGACTTGCCCAGCAGGCCGAGGTCGGACTTCCAGGTTCCATAGGTGCCGCCCATCAGCGTGCCTTCGACGGTCGGCGCGCCCTTGCCTTCGCGCGTGAATAGCTGCACCACGCCGCCCGCGTGGTTGCCATAGATGGCGGAGAAGGGGCCGCGCAGCACCTCCATGCGCTCGGCCTGGTCCAGGTTGAAGGTGGCGGCCTGGCCCTGGCCGTCGGGCATGGTGGCAGGAATGCCGTCGGCGATCAGCTTCACGCCGCGCACGCCGAAGGCGGAGCGGGCGCCGAAGCCGCGCGAGGAGATCTGCAGGTCCTGGGCGTAGTTCTGGCGGTTCTGCACCACCAGGCCGGGCACCGCGGCGAGCGCCTCCGAGGCATTGACCCGCGCCTGGCCGTCCACGATGCGGCTGCGCTCGACCACGTCCACCGCCGCCGGCAGGTCGAAGCTGGCGTGCTCGACCCGGCTGCCCGTCACGACCACGGGGCTGAGCTCGATTCTCACGGGCGGCGCCGGCTCGGGCTCGGCAGCAGCGGCGCCGAGGGCGGCGGACAGCAGGGCCGCCAGGGCGGTCGGCGCGGGCAAGCGGGAAGCGACAGGCATGAAGTTTCCTTGCACGATAGTGTTCTGTGGGCAGCGGCGAACGCTGCCCGCACGAAGGGCGCTCAGTCCGGCGTCTTCACCGTGATGACGATGGAGTGATAGTAGGCGGCGAGGTTGGCGATGTCCTCATCCGACAGGCCGGCCGCCACCACGGACATCATCGGATCCTTGCGCACGCCCGAGCGGTATTCGCTGAGTGCCTTCACCAAATAGCTTTCGGTCTGGCCCGCGAGATTGGGCGCGATCGGCAGCGTGGCAATGCCGTTGAGGCCGTGGCAGGTCTGGCACTGTAGCGCCTTGGCGCGGCCCGCGGCCACGTCCCCCGCCGCAGCGGGGGGCGCAACCGCGGGCAGCACGGCCGCGGCGAGGGCTGCCAGCCAGCGGCGGCCCGCGTCACTCACCGACATAGCTGATGCGATAGATGGCACCGGCGAAGTCGTCGGACACCAGGATGGATCCGTCCTTCAGATTGGCCACGTCGACGGGGCGGCCGCGATACTGCTTGGTGTCGGGGTCGAGCCAGCCTTCGGCGAACACCTCGGGCTTGCCCGCGGTGCCGTCCGGGTTCACCGGCGTAAACATGATGCGGGCGCCGATGGGCGTGGTGCGGTTCCAGGAGCCATGCTGGGCGCTGAAGATGCCGCCCCGATATTTTGAGGGGAAGCGGCTGCCCGTGTAGAAGGTCAGGCCGAGATCGGCGGCGTGCGCCGGGAACTCGACCTGGGGCGGTACCGCGTCCTTCGGCAGCGGGTCCTTGTCGTAGCCATGCTCGGTGATGCGCACGCTGCGTCCGCCCAGCCAGGGGTAGCCGAAATGCTGGCCGGCCTTGGTGATGCGGTTCAGCTCCCCGGGCGGGATGTCATCGCCCATGCCGTCGGTCTGGTTATCCGTGAACCACAGGGTACCGTCCTTGGGATTGAACTCGATACCCACCGAGTTGCGGATGCCGTGCGCATAGACCTCGCGTCCGCTGCCGTCGAAGGGATTCATGCGCACGATGCCGCCTATACCCCACTTGCTGTAGAGATCGAGCTTGTCGCGCGGCGGCACGTTGAACGGCTGGCCCAGGGAGATATAGAGCTTGCCGTCTTTGCCGACGCGGCAAGTGCGGGCGCCGTGGTTGAACGACTCCTCTTCGACCGGGATCAGCTTGCCCTGGGGCACCACCTCGATCACCGCCACGTCCGGGCCTTCATAGAAGAATTCGGCGGCCGGGAAGTTGAGCACGCGATTGTGCTCGACGACGATGAGAAAGCCGTCCCTGGTCCAGCACACTCCGTTGGGCACCTTGAAGTTGAGCGAGGGCGCGAACTGCTTCACCTCGTCGGCCACGCCGTCGCTGTTGCGGTCGGTGACGGCCCATACGGCCGTCTTGCGCGTGCCGACGAACAGCATGTTGGTCGACGGCGCAACCGCCATATGTCGTGCATCGGGGACGATGGCGTAGAGATCGATCCGGAATCCGGGCGGCAGCTTGACGCGCTTGAGGTTTTCGCGGATCGCGTCCGCGTTCGTCCCGGTCTGGGGTACGGGAGGAATGTTGAGATCCGTACCCGAGACGCTGAAGCGCTTCAGCTTTTCTATGTTCTGCTCAGCCGCGCCAGCCGCGAAGGCCCCCGCAAGGCCCATTAACATCGCTGATGCAATAATCGACTTCTTCAATCTCATTAGCCCCTCCTTTGGTGGTCCAGCTGTGGCGCCGGGCTCGTTCTCGTGACATGGGCACGCATCGCCCGGCGAGAGGTGCGCACCTCGTGATTGTTTGACGTCCATACATTTAAGTGCAATCCGGTTTAATTAGCAAGGATTCTGCGCCCGCGGCGCATGATGCCGTCGACATCACTCGCACATTCTCCGTGTCGGATCGCGTCCGCACCCGGAAGCTTCGCTTGCGTGAATTTCGCCGGCGCCCAAACTCAAGGCCAGGGAAGTTGTCCCAGCCATGAAGCACAACTCCTGCTGCCGGGCGAACAATGGCCTATGGCGTCTGCTTTTTTTTCCTGGATGCGTGGAACTGGCGCAGGACGCCGTTCCCGGCGGCGCTTGGCGTGTCCCTGCTCGTTCATGCCCTGGCGCTGTCGCTGTTGCCGGGCTTCTCGAAAACCGCGCAGCCCGCCTTCCGACCCCTGAACGCCATGCTGCGCCCGCCGCCCGCCCCGGCCCTCGCGCCCCCCGAAACACCTCGCGCAGTTGCGCCCCAAGTCGTTTCCAAGAGGACGCGCAAGCCCGCTCCCGAAACGCTCCTTGCCGCCAAGCGCCGCGAGGAGGGCGGCAGGCGGGCGCCGCCCGCTGCGGCGCCGGCGCTGCCTCCCCGCTCCGACTTCGCGCAGGATGCCCCGTCTGCGGCAGTGCCAGCCCCGTCGGACGATGCTCCGGCGCAGGGAGGCGCCAAGGACGCGCCTGCGGCGGCCGGGGCAAGAGCGCAGCCCGAGGCTGCCGCCCTCGCGGCCTATGGCGAGGTCCTGGCGGAGGCGATCGGGCGCCAGCAGCGCTATCCGCGCATCGCCTTGATGCGGCGATGGCAGGGCACGACGGTGCTGGACTTGGCGGTCGATGGCGAAGGCCGGCTGTTGGACGTGCGCATCGTCCGCTCCAGCGGACACGAGGTCCTCGACCAGTCGGCGGTGGAGATGGCGCGCGCGGCGATACCCCTGCCGCGACCACCGGCTCCGTTGGTCGCGCCGGGGCTCAGTTTGCATGTGCCGGTGGTATTCAAGCTGGTTCAATAGCGCTCCGCGGTGAACGCCGCCCGGAGTCGCGCCGCACTTTCGATGCTACACTCAATGACAAACTCGAGGGAAAAGCGCTGGACAATGACCAACCATATTTGCAGGCATGCAGCCCTGATACTCGTGTCGCTGGCGGCAACGCTGCCCGCCTGGGGCGAGACCGCCTATGTTCCCAACGAGAAATCAGGCACCGTCAGCCTGATCGACACCGCCAGCGATCAGGTCATTGGCGAGATCCGCACCGGCGGCACGCCGCGGGGGCTGGCGCTGGCGAGAGACGGCAGGCGCCTGTTCATCAGCGACCAGTCGAGCAACTCCCTCGTGGTGGCCGACCTGGACAAGCGGGCCGTCGTCGACCGGGTGGCGCTGGGCGAGTCGCCCGAAGGCGTGGGCATCTCCCCCGACGGCAGATGGGTGGTGGCCGCGGTCGAGGTGAGCAACAGCGCGGCCTTCGTGGATGCGTCCACGGGGAAAAAGGAGTTCAGCGTCGAGACGCATGGCAGGAATCCCGAGCATGCCGTGTTCAGCCCGGATGGGCGCTGGCTCTACGTCAGCGCGGAAGAAGCCGACAGCGTCGATGTGGTGGACGTGGCCCAGCGCAGGCAAGTGGCATCGATCAAGGTGGGCAAGCGGCCGCGCGGCATCGGCTTTCTGCCCGATGGCTCGCGCGCCTATGTCGCCGCCGAGCTGGCCAGCACGGTGTACGCCATCGACGTGGCCAGGCATACGGTCATTGCGTCGATCAAGGCCGGCAACTTCTCCAACGGCGTCGCCGTGCATCCGGACGGGAAACGGGTGTACATCTCCAACGGCAAGGACGCCAGCATATCGGTCATCGACACGGCCAGCAATGCCGTGGTGGCCACCATCGCCGTGGGGCAGCGCCCATGGAACATGGCGTTGACGGCCGACGGGAAGAAGCTCTATGTGGCCAACGGCCGCTCCAATTCGGTTTCGGTGATCGACACCGATGCCAACAGGGTGGTGAAGGAGATCACCGTCGGCGAGCGGCCGTGGGGCGTGGTGGTGGGGCCCTGAAGCACCCGCTTTCGCGTGGACCGCGGGGCACGCAGCGTCGCCGGCGTCAGTCCAGGTTGGCGATGTAGTTGGCCAGGTTGTCGATGTCCTCATCGGACAGCTGGCGCGCGACGCTTGTCATGTTGCCGGCATCGTTGGTGCGCCTGCGCTCGCGGAAATCCTTCAGCTGCTTGACGATGTATTGGTATTGCTGTCCCGCCACGCGCGGAATCTCGTTCTGCCCGGAGAATCCGCCCAGATGGCACATGGTGCATAGCACCTCGTCGGCCTTGGCCCGTCCGCGCGCCACCTTGGCGGGATCGGCCTTGTAGCCGCTGCGCGCCGGCGGCTGCGCGGCGAAGAACCGAGACAGATCCATCATGTCCTCGCGCGTCAGCGGCGCCGCCATGGGCGACATCTGTGGATCGGTGCGCCGGCCCTCCTTGAAATCCTTGAGCTGCAGATAGATGTAGCGCGAGGTCTGCCCGGCCAGCGACGGGTACTGGGGATTGGTGGACGCGCCGTTGACGCCATGGCAGGCGAAACAGGGCTCGGCCTTCTTGCCTATGGACGCGTCGTCCGCGGCCAGCACGGCCAGGCCCACGCCCATGCCGGCCAGGAACAGCATTCGCTTTTTCACTCGCTCCACCAAAAAAAAGAAAGCGCCCCTCGGGTTTCGAGGAGCGCGGTCCATGCCGCCCAGATATTCAATCTGCCCGTGTGTGCCTCTGCCGCCGCTCACGGCAAGGCGAATACGAACACGCTGTTGCCACGCTTGAAGTCGAGCTGCGTGTTGCCGCCAGCAGCAACGGCGACGTACTGCTTGCCGTTGACCATGTACGACACTGCCGGGGCATTGACCCCCGCGCCGCACTGGAACTCCCACAGCTTCTTGCCGGTGGCCGCGTCGTAGGCGCGGAACCAGCCGTTACCTTCTCCGTTGAACACCAGGTTGCCGGCGGTGGCCAATACGCCGCCGATCAGGGGCTGCTCGGTCTTCACGGCCCAGGCGATCTTGCCGGTGTCCATATTGACGGCGACGAGGCGTCCCCACTGCTGTTCGCTGGGGATGACCTTGAACGCCCCGCCCAGCCACAGCTTGCCGCCCCCCGGATACTTGGCCGGCTCCACATGGTAGGTCATAGGCTGATGCAGGTTGGCCGCGTACGCCAGGCGCAGCTTTGGATTGACCGCCATGGGCGACCACTCGACGCCGCCGTTGGCGCCCGGCAGCATGCGTGCGCCCTCCGGCGTCGGCAGTACCCACATGTTCTCCTGGGGAATCATCGCTTCCGAGAAGCGGATGATCTTGCCGGTGCCGCGATCATGCACATAGACGTGCCCGGTCTTGCCGCCGTGCAATACGCCCGGAATCATCTTGCCGCCGGCGTCCTTCACGTCGATCAGTATGGGCGGGCTGACGGCGTCCAGGTCCCACACGTCGTGGGCGATGTACTGGGAATGCCATTTGTATGCGCCGGTGTCCAGATCCACCGCCACCATGGAATCGGTGTACAGGTTGTCACCCGGCCGCTCCGCGCCATAGAGGTCGGGGGAGGGGTTGCCGACGACGAAGAACACGGTGCGCGTCTTGAGATCGACGGCGGGCGCCATCCACACGCCGCCACCCAGCGTCTGGTAGAACGAGCTGTCCTTGGCGAGCTGCGCCTTCTCCGCCTCGATGTCCCGGTGCATGTTGCGCCCGGTGGCGTCATTGACCGCCCACACGCCCTCGTGCCCCTTCTCGGGAATGGTGTGGAAGGTCCACAACAGCTTGCCCGTCTGCGCGTCGAACGCCTTGACAAAGCCGCGGATGCCGTACTCGCCGCCGTTGGTGCCGATCAGCACCTTGCCGTCCACGGCCACCGGCGCCATGGTTTCGGAATAGCCTTTCTCCGGATCGGCAATCTGTGTCTCCCACACCAGCTTGCCCGTCTTGGCGTCCAGCGCCACCAGCTTGGCGTCCAGCGTGCCCATGTAAACCATGTCGCCGGCAATGGCCACCCCCCGATTGTTGGGGCCGCAACAGTAGGTGGTGACCGGCCCCATCTTATGCTTGTAGTGCCAGTACTCCTTGCCGGTGGCGGCGTCGATGGCGTAGACGTGGTTGTACGAGGTGGTGAGGAACATCACCCCGTTGATCACGATGGGCGCGGTTTCCATCGATTCCAGCACCGCCGTCTGGAACACGAAGGCGGGCTTGAGCTTGGCCACGTTGCGCGTGTTGATCTGGGTTCCGGGGTAATAGCGGATCTGCTCGTAGCTGCCGTTCGAATGCAGCCAGTTCTTGCCGTCGCGCAGCCCCCGGTTGAGCATTTCCTGGGTGACGGGAACGAGTGCCGACGGCATGGGCGCGGCACTGGTAGTGGCGCTGCTCTGGACTTCCTGGGCAGCGACCGGGAGTGCGAGGCTGCCGGCGACGATAATGGCGACCAGTGGTTTCCGCGCCACGGTTGGAAATCGATCTGCCATGGGAGACCTCCTCCTTCTGGGTTTCTCTAGGTGCTGCTTCGTACGATGTCGTTGTTATGCCGTCTGCTCCTGGTTTCTTGGTGCGCCGGATTTTCTGAACTATAGTCAAAATACTTTCGGTTTCAAGAAAACAGCCATGGAGCGGTCAACATCGTCGAATCTATTGCCGCCATTTAGTGCACTGCGGCATATCATTGCCCTCGCCGTGCTGGCATCGCTTGCCCTTGTCCCGGCGCACGGGCAGGAGCTCAGCCTGAACGCCCGGCTGCTGACCGCCGCCCGCGACGGCAGTGTGTCGGCGGTGCGGCAGCTGCTGGCGCAGGGCGCGGTCGCCGACAGCCGCAACCGCATCGGCGACACGCCGCTGATCATCGCCGCCAAACGCGGCTATACGGAGTTGGCGCGCGTGCTCATAGACTATGGCGCCAACGTGCGTGCCCAGGCGCTCAACAAGGTGACGCCGCTGATGGCCGCCGCATACGAGGGCAACGAGGAACTGGTGCGGCTGCTGCTCGACAAGGGCGCCGACCCCGCGCCGCTCGATCGCGTACACAAGACGGCCATGATCTATGCGGTGGGGCAGGGCCACACCCGGGTGGTGGAGTTGCTGCTGGATGCCGGCGTCGATCCCAACGCGGTCTACGATAATGACACCACGGCGCTGATGTGGGCCGCGGCTTACGGCCACGTGAACACGATGCGGCTGTTGCTGGCGCGCGGCGCGCGTACGGACGCCCGCGACAACCGCGGCAAGACGGCGCTCGCCATCGCGCGCGAGACGAAGCAGGACGGGGCGGTTGGCGTGCTGCAGGAAGCGGGCGCGCCCGAGTAAGCGGCCCTACAGCGGCAGCATGCGGCGCAGCACGGTGTCGCGATCGACCAACCAGTGCTTGAGGGCCGCCGCCACGTGCACGGCGATGAGCGCGACGAAAACGATCGCTAGCGTGCGGTGGGTGGCAGCCAATATTCCATTCCAGAACTTGTCTTCCCATCCCCAGTGCGGCAGCGCCAGTCCGAAGAACTTGATACCGTACTTGTTGAACGACGAAGCGAGATAGCCGGTCAGCGGCTGCAGGACCATGAGCAAGTACAGCAGGCGATGGCTGGTGCGCGCAGCGGCCGCCTGCCACGGCGGCATGGTGGCGGGAAGGGCCGGTGCCGGGTGGCTGCTGCGCCATAGTATGCGCACCAGGATCAGCGCTGCAGCCAGCAGTCCCAGGGACTTGTGCAGATTGAACCAGAAGGCGCGTGGCGGCGTATTGCGCGGCAGGCCGGTCATGTAGAAGCCGATGCCGATGAGCGTCAGGATCAGCAGCGCGATCACCCAGTGCAGCAGCTGGGCCATACGGTCATAACGTTCCACGCGCACTCCTCAGTGGCTGGGCGCCTGCGGCGACTCCTTGTTAGCTTACACAGGGGCGGGCGCGCCCGCCAGCGGCCCAGATGCCGAGGCGGTCCAGGTAGACTTGCGATTTCTGGACGCCAACTACAGCCCTGAGGCATGGAGCAAAGACCAAGATGACCAGCCCACTGTTCACGCCCATCACCCTGCGCAGCCTGACCCTGCCCAACCGGGTCGTGATCTCGCCCATGTGCCAGTACAGCGCCGAGGACGGCAAGGCCAACGACTGGCACCTGCAGCATTACGGCCACCTGTCCGTCTCCGGGGCGGGGCTGATGATGCTCGAAGCCATCGCGGTGACCCCTGAGGGGCGCATCACCCGCGGCTGCCTGGGCCTATACGCGGACGACAACGAACGCTCCCTCGCCCGGGTGATCGCCGCCTGCCGCCGCTTCGGCAACACCCGCATCGGCATCCAGCTGGCCCACGCCGGGCGCAAGGGTTCGGCTCATCGGCCATGGGAAGGCGGCCGTGCCCTCGGCGCGCAGGAGGGTGCCTGGGAGACCGTCGCCCCCTCGGCAATCGCGTACGGCGAGCATTGGCCGGTGCCGCGGGCCATGGGCCGGGACGACCTGGAGCGCATCAAGCAGGCCTTCGTCACTGCCGTCGAGCGGGCGGCGCGGCTGTCACTGGACGTGGTGGAATTGCACGCCGCCCATGGCTACCTGCTGCATGAGTTCCTTTCGCCGCTCGCCAACCGGCGCGACGACGAATATGGCGGCAGCGCGAAGAACCGCATGCGCTATCCCCTGGAGATCGCCCGGGCGATGCGCGCCGCCTGGCCGGCGGATCGGCCCATGGGCGTGCGCATCAGCGGCTCCGACTGGGTCGAGGGCGGACTTACCGTGGACGACGCCGTGGCCTTTGCCCGCGCCCTCCGGGAGCTCGGCTGCGACTACGTGTGCGTCTCCAGCGGCGGCCTGGCGCCCCAGGCCCGCATCCCGGTCGGGCCCGGCTACCAGGTGGCCTTTGCCGCCCGCATCAAGGCGGAAGTGGGCATCGCCACCCGTACGGTGGGCATGATCGTGCGGCCGAAACAGGCCGAGGAGATCATCGCTTCGGGGCAGGCCGACATGGTGGCCCTGGGGCGCGCCCTCCTGGACAATCCCCGCTGGGTCTGGCATGCGGCGCAGGCGCTGGGGGCGGAAGTCACCTACCCGCCCCAGTACGAGCGCAGCCGCGCCGCCCTGTGGCCCGGCGCCCGGCTGGCGCGGCCGGAGGAGGGCTAGGGCGCGGCTGCGGCCTCAGTCGGCGGAATCGACCTTCCAGCGCCCGCCATCGATGCGCACCATGACGCGGGCGCGCCGGTCCAGGCCGCTGTGATCCTGTTCGCTCATGTTCACCACGCCATTGGTGACCGGAAAGTTCCGGGTCTGCTCCAGCGCATCGCGCAGCGCGCGGCGGAATTCCACCGTGCCCGGCTTGGCCGTCTTGAGGGCCTCGGGAATCGCCCGCTGCAGCAGCAGCACTGCGTCCCAGGCGTAGGCGCCGAACAGGGTGCGGCTGCCGGCGCCGTACTTGGCCTCGTAGCGGCTGACGTAGTCCGACGCGACCGCCTTGATCGGGTTGCCCTGGGACAGTTGCTCGACCACCAGCACCGGCCCCACCGGCACGTAGGCACCCTCGGCGTCCTTGCCGGCCACCCGCAGGAAATCATTGTTGGCCACGCCGTGGTTGTGGTAGATGCGGCCCTTGTAGCCACGCTTTACCAGTTCGATCTGGGGCAGGGCGGCCGGGGTGCCGGCGGCGCCCACCACCACTGCCGCCGGTGACGCGGCGAGGATCTTCAAGGCCTGAGCCGCCACCGAAGTGTCGGTGCGGTTGAATGATTCGGCGGCGACCACCTTTATGCCCTGGGCTTCGGCCGCCTTCACCACTTCGGCCTTGAACGCTTCTCCCAGGGCGTCATTGAAGCCGATATAGGCCAGCGTCTTCACCTTGTCCTTCTTCATGTGCTCGGCCAGGGCCTCCGCCATGAGGCGGTCGTTCTGGGGCGTCTTGAACACCCAGCGCCGCTTGGCATCCATGGGTTCGACGATGCGCGCCGACGATGCAAGCGAGATCATGGGTGTGTCGCCGTCTGCCACCACGTCCGCCATGGCCAGGGAATTGGGCGTGATCGACGAGCCGATGACCACGTCCACCTTGTGCTCGGTCATCAGCTTGCGCGTGTTGCTCACCGCCGTGGTGGAATCGGAAGCGTCGTCGAGGATGATGTAGCTCACCTTCTGTCCGGCGATGGTGGCCGGGGCCAGTTCGAACGAGTTCTTCTCGG
>JBMOQT010000012.1:0-4008 GCA_049320945.1 Pseudomonadota bacterium | reverse complement strand
ACACCAGCGGCTCGGCCGCTTCTTGACGGGTGAGGCGCAGCACCCGGCCGATGAACAGCGCGTGGTCGCCGCCCGGATAGACGGCCTCGCGCGCGCACTCGATCCAGGCTATGGAGCCGGCCAGCAAGGGTACGCCGCCCATGCCCCCGTGCACTTCGACGTCCCGGAACTTGTCCTTGGCCGGCGTGGCGAACTTGCGCGATAGCGCCTCCTGCTGTGCCGACAGGACGTTGACCGCGAAGTAGAAAGCGGTGCGGAAGGCGGGATGGCTGGGCGCGCCGCTCGCCTGGCTCCACAGCACCAGGGGCGGGTCGATGGACAAGGAGTTGAAGGAATTTGCCGTCACGCCGTAGCGCCGGCCGGTGAGGTCAACGGTGGTGATCACCGTCACGCCGGTGGCGAAGGCGCCGAGCACCAGGCGCAGATCGGCAGGGCTGTAATTCGCTGTTTCCATCTTTCGATCCGCGGCGGTTCAGGCGGCCTTCTTCCGGGCGATCAGGGCCTCGACGCGGGGCGCGACTTCCTCCATCAGCAGGCGCATCGAATCGTGCACATGCTCGGCCGGCATCAGGCCGAAGTTCTGCAAGTGCATGACATGGGTGATGCCCATCTCATACAGCCGCGCCAGCTTGCGCGCCACGGTGTCCACGCCGCCCATCAGCGACAGGCCGCTGCGCATGATGTCGTCGTAGGTCTGGCGCCTGGCATAGAGCCGGGTGGCGACGTAGAGGTCGAACGCCTCGGCGGCGCGTGCACGCGCCGCCGCGTCCGTTTCTGCGACGTGGGTATGGAATGCAAACACGGCATCTGCCGGCTTCGCCACGCCCGATTCGGCGTGGCCTTTGCGAAACTGATCGACGATCTCGCCCACCTGCTCGAAGCTGTCCACCGACGCGTAGGGCACGGACAGCATGTCGTTGCCCTGTTTGCCCACGAAGTAGGCCGCCTCCTTGGCCAGGATGGCCACGTAGATCGGCGGCAGCGGGCGCTGCACCGGCCGCACCTGCAGCGCCACGTCCTCCACCGGCCAGAACTTGCCGGCATGGGAGAAACGCTCGCCGGTGAGGGCCTTCTTGACGATGGCCAGAGCCTCGTCGAAGCGCTCGCGCTTTTGCGCTGGATCCACCGCGTAGCCCGCGAATTCGTGCTTGAGATAGCCCGACCCCGTGCCCAGGGTGAGACGGCCGTTGGACAGCACGTCCACCATGGCATAGCTCTCCGCCACCGTCAGGGGATGGTGGAAGGTGAGGATGGAAATGGCCGAGCCGAGGCGGATACGCCGCGTGCGCCGGGCCAGGGCAGCCAGAAACACGGCGGGGTTGGGAACGGCACCGTACTCGTGGAAGTGATGTTCGGCGACGAAGAAGGTGTCATAGCCGAGCTGCTCGGCGTATTCCGCCTGGGCGCACACCTGCTCGTAGATCTGCGCCACGGTGCGGGGACGGTCGGGATAGTGGTCCTGCACCGAGAAGATGGAATGGCGCATGGCTTGGTCGTGCCGGGCTGAGTGGCCGGGGAGGGTCGGGGTCATGGTCGGGCTCCTTCGCGTGGGCGGTAATTGCAATATAGTAAAATAATTTGCACCTATAGTAATGATGTGTCAAGGATCGGTTGATAGCGCGCGTCGGCGCTAGACTTCTCTCCGGGGAGCGATATACAGGGGCATCATGGCGCGCAACGAGAAGCAGGGAATCCAGTCGGTCGAGCAGGGCATGGAACTGCTCAAGGTGATGGCCGCCCAGGGCCAGCCGATGATGCTGCGGGATCTGGCGGCGGCAGTGGGAATGAACCCGTCCAGCGCCCACCGCTATCTCACCAGTTTCATCCGCTCCGGTTTCGTGGAACAGGACCCGGCCAGCGGGCTGTACGAACTGGGCCCCTATGCCTTAACGTTCAGCCTGGCAGCCTTGCGGCGCCTCGACCACGTGCGGCTGGCAGCGCCCGAGCTGTCGGCCTTATGCACGAGCCTCGGGCACACGGTGCTGCTCGCCGTGTGGGGCAACCTGGGACCCACCGTGGTGCGCTGGGAAGAGGCGGCCGAGCCCCTCACCGTCAACGTACGCATCGGTTCGGTGTTCCCCGTGCTGCGCTCGGCGACTGGAAGGGTCTTCGCTGCCTATCTGCCATGGCAGCGCGTGAAGCCGCTGATTGCGCGCGAGATTTCCGGCAAGAGCGGCGGGGGACGGACTGACTGGACTCAGGTGGAAGCGCTGCTTGCCAAGGTCCGCGCCGAAGGCCTGGCGCGGATAGAAGGCGACCTGGTGCCCGGGGTGCACGCGGTGGCAGCGCCGGTGTTCGATTACCGCGGTGAAATCATCGCCGTCATGACCACCCTCGGCTACGGTTCAGTGTTCGATGCTTCCCTGGATGGCGCTCCGGCCAGGGCCATCCGCGCCGCCGCTGCACGCCTGTCCGCCCGTCTTGGTTGGGAAGGAAGTCCCGCGACCGCGGCGCGGGGCGAACTTACCTAAGCACGGCTTTGACGGCGCAGCTTACCGCATGACGCAAGCGCAATAGTTGACATAATACAGATTATGCGCAATTGCGGAGACTGCTTAGGCGAATAGTCGCCGCTGCGCGTAATAGCTTCGCAGTCTTGCTTCCGCGTTGCGGTTTCGCGGGTTCGTAAGATGCCGGCACCAAAGATGAAGCTCAATGTAGGGAACGCCTGCCGCGAGCAGGCGTTTTTTCTCCTGGGCAATGCGCCGGTACCAGCGGCGCCGCCCCGCCCCATCCCAGGAACGGCACATCCGCAGAAACCAGTAGAGATTCGCCAAACGGCCCACCCAAGGCGGCAAAGCCACTTCCATTGCTGAATTCTTCTTTTTTTTGAGCCGCGAAATGATAGCAGCATCGGACACGTTCCAGGAACAGCGACCCGTGCACCCCACCCCCGACCGCTACGCGGCGCCCCTGCGGGGACGGTCCCCCTTGAGGGGGACTCGCAACAGCGGCCTGCGGCCGGATGCCCTCGCCGGGCGGGCGTTTCCCCGGGCTTCTGCTGGCCTCCTCGCGCCGCCCCATCCGCTGAGTTCGTCGCCAGTGCGCGCTGGAAAGTTAGAAAGGGAAGGCAACCCGACGCGCCAGCCGGCTTGCGCCGGTTCCCTCCGTTCCGCTGCGCTCCACTCCGGCTGTCACGCCGGCTTGCATCCCCTGAATGGGATGGACGCTGCCGCGTAGAAAGCGCGCCCTTTTTGGGCGACGAACTCAGCGGATGGGGCGGAACAACGCGAGGGAAGCCCCACAAGCCCGGGGAAACAAAACCTTACGCGGGCTCCGAATCTAGCGGCTAGGTCGATGAAAGGATAGGAGGAACTAACGATGGCGATCTTCAAGGTACTGGGCAGCGACGGCGACACGTTCTGCAAACCATTAGGCGAGGACGACAACCGCTGGCATGCGCTGGCGCTGGCCCGCGAGCACCATGAGGCCGGCCAAGATGTACTCGTAGTTCGAGTGCTTGAATCCGGCATCGCACTGCCGGAAGCATCCGGCCGGCGTGGCGAACCCTTCATAGACGGATAATAGCGCCGGTCGCACTGCGCAACGGGCTGGTTGAGTACTACCACGAACTGACCATTTAGTCTAAACTATTGTTTCGGAAAGAGGATGCCATGACCGAAAACGTTGAAAACCTGATCCTGGAGCACCTGAAGAAAATCCAGGCCGACATAGCCTTAGTGAAGACCCACCAGAAGGAGACCGTCCTACGTCTTGGACGCATCGAAATGGCCATTGCAGGACTGCGCCGAGATGCCGCCCACACCGAGGAAGGCCTGGCAGAGCACAGCCTACGTTTCGACCACCTGGAAGAGCGCATCGAGCGCATCGAGCAACGCCTCGCGCTGCGCGACCAGTAGAACCGCCCCCCTCAAAAACAACCCCGGCCTTGCGCCGGGTTTTTTGTCAGTTAAAAAGCCGGTCGCGCTGCGCAAGCCGGCGCAGCCGCGACCGACCGCCGTTGCGGTACTCATCGAGCAGATAGGCCTCGCGGTAGGGCAGAAAGCC
>JBMOQT010000011.1:0-23529 GCA_049320945.1 Pseudomonadota bacterium | reverse complement strand
ACGGCGCGTGCATCATAATCCTTCGAGAAGCTCTGGAAAATGCCCACGACCTCGAAGTCCAGACTGTTGAGCGCGCCCTCGGCAGTATTCACCAGCAGGGTGACCCGGTCCCCGGGTTTGATGCCCAGCGCTTGTGCCAGGCCTTGACCGGCCATCAGGCCGAACGCATCCCGGTCTTCCAGGCGCTGGCCAGCGGTGACGATCAGGTAGCTCCCCAGTCGGGCCTCCCGCGCCGGTTCGACGCCCTCTCCGATCACCGGCAGGTCGGACCGCCCATTGCCCAGCAGTCCGGAGAAGGCGATGCGCGCAAGGACGTCATCCACCTCCGGCATGGCAGCAATCCTTGCGCGCAAGGCTTCCGGGTCCGTGATGAGATACTTTTCCGGGCTGCGGCTGCCCTTCTCGTGGAAGCCCGCCCGGGCCACCTGCAAGTGGCCGGTCTGGGAGTGGATGAGCGCCTCGCCTAGCTGGATGAAGATGTCCTGCACGAAGCCGCCGGCGAGAATGAGCCCGACGACGCCGAATACGATGGCGCACAAGGTCATGGCCGTGCGCAGCCTGTGCCTGAAGATGTTGCGAAGGGCGAGTTTCCACATGGCTGCCGTGTCCGGGGCTCAGCGGTTGTGCCGCAAGGCGTCAACGATCACCAGGCGGGAAGCCTTCCAGGCGGGATAGACGCTGGCGGCGAGAGCGGTCAGCACGGCCAGCGCGAGGGCGTCCAGGGCCAGCGCGGCGGTGACCAGGATCTCGCCGGTAAAACCCCGGGCCATGCCTGGCGGCGGCGGCATGGGAATGCCAACCGCGGAGATGGCCAGCGCCGCGCCGTAGCCGATCGCCAGTCCGGTAATTCCGCCGATGGCGCCCAGCAGGGCGCCCTCCGCCAGGAAGAGCCTCAGCACCCGCCGGCGCCTCGTCCCCAATGCCATGCTCGTGCCGATTTCGCCGGTGCGCTCCATGACGCTCATCATCATGGTGTTGGTGATGCTCAGCACGATGATGACAGCTATGATCAGTCGTACGAAGCTCACTTGACGCGAGAACAGGATTACCGTCTTGTTGTAGAAGTCCGCCAGGGTGGTCCAGGGTACGATTTCGTAGCCGCTGAGGGCTGGTTCCTGTTGCAATCGGCCCAGGGTCGCCGCAGTCAGCTCGGTGCGGTCCAGCAAGACCACCCAGACATGGGCGCCGCGCGTACGCAGCAACTCGTGGGCCACGCCGATGGGCACCCGCAGAACCGAATCGTCGTAGGCCTTGGTGATGGTGGAGAAGAGCCCGCGCACCCGGGCCTCCACGGCGTTGATGCCACCCGAAGGCGTGTTGGCAAGTAATACCACAGTGTCGCCCACACCTACCCCCAGGCTCGTCGCCAGTCCGGCGCCCAGGACGATGCCCGCGGGGTCGTCCGCCGAGAGCGGCTCGCCTGCAGTGAAAATCGTGCCCCGGGAGAAGAAGGCCTCCTTGATAGGATCAACGCCTTCGCCGATGAACGACAGAGTGGATTCGCCCCGGCTGACGAGGCCGCTGAAGGACAACCGGTGCGCGATGGCCCGCACGCCCTGCGTGCGCTCCAGCGTCTTCAGGGCCTCCGGCCGCTCGGGCAGGAGATAGGCGAAGGGATCGGCTCGGCCCGCCTCCTGGTAGCCGGTACGGCTGACTTGCAGATGTCCCAGGCGCGAGTGCACTGTATCCTCGCGCATGGCCCAGAAGATCCACTCGATGAAGCCCGCAGCCAGCACTAGTGCCACGACACCGAAGCCGATCGCGGCAAGGGCGATGCCGCTGCGCCGGCGCTGGCGCAAAATGTTGCGCAAGGCGAGCATCAGGTCGACGGAAATCGCTTGCATGGAGCCTCCGGATGCCGCAAAGCATAGCACCGATCATCCGCCGGTTGCCCGGTGTAGAATCCGCGCAGCATGAAAGGGAACCGGAGTGGCGGAGCGCTTTGATTACGGGGAGGCCTTCTCCCGCAACATCGGCTGGGTCACCGCGGACGAACAGCAGATCCTGCGGAGCAAGCGGGTGGCTATCGCCGGCCTGGGCGGGGTCGGCGGCGTGCACTTGCTCACCCTGACGCGGCTGGGCATCGGCGCCTTCAACCTGGCCGACTTCGACCGCTTCAGCCTGGCGAACTTCAATCGCCAGGCCGGCGCATCCATGTCTACCCTGCATCATCCCAAGGTGGATGTCATGGCCGCCCAGGCCCGGGATATCAATCCGGAGCTGGATTTGCGGTTGTTTCCGGAAGGCGTCAATGCCGACAACCTGGACGCGTTTCTGGAAGACGTCGATCTGTACGTGGACGGCCTCGATTTCTTCGCCTTCGAAGCCCGGGAGGCGACCTTCGCGGCCTGCTCGCGCCTTGGAATTCCGGCGGTGACTGCCGCGCCGCTGGGGATGGGAACTTCGGTTCTCAATTTCCTGCCGGGAGGCATGACCTTCGAGGAGTATTTCCGCTGGCGCGGGCTGCCGGAACCGGAAAAGGCCTTGCGCTTTTTGATCGGGCTGTCTCCGGCCATGCTGCAACGTGCCTATCTGGCCGATCCCGCCGCCGTGGATCTCAGCGCCCGCCGGGGGCCTTCGACTGTCATGGCGTGCCAGATATGTGCCGGCATCGCGGCGACCGAGGCGCTGAAGATTCTGCTGGGGCGCGGGCGGGTCTTGGCGGCACCGCGAGGCATGCACTTCGACGCGTACCGCAACCGCATGGTGCACACCTGGCGGCCCTGGGGCAATGCCAATCCGCTGCAGCGTCTCACCCTGGCCGTCGCCAGGAGACAGCTGGGCAGGATGGCGGCTGCGGCGCCGCCGCGGGCCGAAGGGGGCGAGAAACGTATCGTCGAGTGCATCCTGGAAGTCGCGCGCTGGGCGCCGAGTGGGGATAACACGCAGCCGTGGCGTTTTGAGATTCGTTCCGACGATCATGTCGTGGTTCACGGCTTTGACACCCGAGACCACGTGGTCTACGACCTGCAAGGCCGGCCCAGCCAGATCTCGCTCGGGGCGTTGCTCGAAACCCTGCGGATCGCAGCCACGGCGCACGGCCTCCGAGTCCAGATCGTCAGAAGGACGGAAGCGCCGGAGCACGCTCCCATCTTCGACGTGTTTCTGCGCCCCGACTCGACTGTTGCTGCCGATCCCCTGCTGCCCTTTGTCAAGCTTCGTTCGGTGCAGCGCAGGGCGATGCGCATGCGCCCGCTCACGGAAAGAGAGAAGTCGGCATTGACAGCGTCCGTAGGGCCCGGCTACTTGATCAAGTGGATCGAGGGGTGGGGCCCTAAGTGGACGATGGCACGGCTGCTGTGGATGAACGGAAAACTTCGCCTGACGATGCCTGAAGCATACCGCGTGCACAGGGATGTGATCCAGCGCAACGCCCAATTCAGTGAGGACAGGATTCCCGACCGCTCGGTGGGTCTTGATCCGTTGACCACGCGCTTGATGCACTGGGTAATGGGCAGCTGGGCCCGTGTCGCATTTTTTAACAAGTTCCTCGGGGGCACGATTCTGCCCCGAATCGAGCTCGATCTGTGGCCGGCACTGGCATGTGGCGCGCACTTTCTTATCGTTCCCCAGCACGAGCCGCAAGATATTGACGACTTTATCGCCGCGGGCGGCGCTGTACAGCGCTTCTGGCTGACGGCGACTCGCCTGGGCCTGCAGTTGCAGCCGGAAATCACGCCACTGATCTTCGCCCGCTATGCTCGGGAGCGGATCCCCCTTACACGCGACGCGGCCCTGGCGCGGGAGGCGCTGGCGCTGGCGCAACGCCTCGACCGGCTTGCCGGGGAGCAAACCGTCAGGAAGGCCGTTTTCATGGGCCGGCTGGGGTGGGGCAGGCGCGCCCGCGCCCGGTCATTGCGGCTGCCCTTGTCGAAATTGATCAAATAAGCCTCAAAGGGCGCCGAGATCTCCTCCTGTCGCACGGTGCCCGCCGGCACAAGATGTCGGATGGCTTTACAGATGCGCGAGCAGCTGCTGGGCAGCCGGACCAAGCGTCAAGAAAAAGTTTATTCTGATCAATATCATAGATGGATCGTCAGGGCTTGGTACGATGCCTGCTTGGAGGGTGTCGGGCTGTGATTGATTGATTGGCTACCAACAAGGAGGTCCGCGATGAAACTGAGAAAAACCCTGATGGCCGCTGCCCTGGCTGCACCGTTGATGCTGGCCGGGGCTGCCAACGCCGCGATTCTGGTGGACGACTGGATGATTGACACCACCGTCGTCGGACCGGAAGCCTTGGCCGGTGGCCGAGTCATTACCGGGATCGACGTCCTGGGGTTCAATGACGCGCCAATCAAAGTAACGCTCGGGGCGGGCGGTTTAGCTGTCGGAAGCGGGTTTGACGTGACGGGCAAGCTGGCCATCAGCCAGATCCTGAACGATGTCACCGGGGCGATTGCGCCGCCCGAGATGAACCAAGTCATCAACATCGGCGGATTCGACGGCTTCGAACTGACCGCCACCTTCTCCGTATCAGGCGTGATCGTCGGCGCCGCGCCGCCGAATTTCACCTATGATCATTTCGCGGGCGGGCTGCTGACCGTCTTTCTGGACAACCTGACCAACGGTGGCAAGGCGACGCCTGGCACTGGCGCCGGCTATGCTGATGGCACGCCGATTGCGACGTTCACCGTCCTCGCGGCGCCCAATGACGGCGGGACGCTGAACACCACGACTCTCGACGGAGCCGATGACATCTTTTTCCTGCTGACGGGCAATCCGTTCGGCGCGCTTAAGGATTCCGGCGGCACTCCGCTTGTCCCGGGTCAGATCATCGCGTTTACCGACTCGAACTTCGATCTGGATGCGGACAACGACGGGATCCCCGATGAGCAGCGCGGTGGTCTGGGTTGCCCGGCGGTCGGGTCTTTCGGACCGGGCGGGACCTTCTGCGCGGTGGAGGACGGGACGGTTCGCCTGCAGGTTCCTGAGCCCGGCGTGCTTACGCTGCTTGGCATCGGCCTGCTCGGGCTGGTGGGTGCTCTGCGATTCCGTCGCGGCTGATATTCCAGTCGATCAAGACCCGGGAGCCCGCAGGATCATCCTGCGGGCTTTGTTCGTCTCTGCGTCGGGCCACAGGGCGCGAGCGTTTTTATTCCGACCCCGCCGGTTCCATCGGGTTCGCGGTTACGTTCCGGCTCGAGGGATCCGGGCGCCTTCTCGGTTCGTGGCGCGGTCTCATGCTGGTTCGTGCTTTCCGACTTCAACCCCCAAGCGAACTGAGATACAGTTACGCGGAGAACTCGACCTGTTTGCACCATATCCATGGCCCTGCCCAGTTATCCGGTACTTCGCGTGCTGCTCCAGGAGTTGATCACATCGGAACGTAGCCCGAGAGTGCCCGAGCCGGATCTTGTCATGGATGATCCGGACAAGGTGCTCGCATACACCCAGGCGGGGCGCGAAGGCGGCGTCATGGCGCCCGTATATCTCTATCACGCAGCGCAGATTTGCGAGATCCTGCGCGAGAACGATACCGTAGTTGACCTGGGATGTGGCCCGGCCAATCAGCTGGCCATGGTGGCCCGACTGAATCCGCGTACTCGGTTCATCGGAATCGATTTGTCACCGGCGATGCTGGCGCGTGCGCGCGCACTCGTGGCTGAGATGGGCTTGTGCAACGTCGAGTTGCGGCAAGGCGACATCACGAATTTGGCGGGCCTCGGCGAGGCTTCCGTCGATGCGGTTTTCTCCACCGTCGCGCTTCATCATTTGCCAAATATCGAGTCCCTGAATAGGGCCTTTGCGGAGATCGCGCGCATCCTCAGACCTGGAGGCGGACTATATCTGCTGGATTTCGGGCATCTTCACGCCGAGGCGTCGATCCGCTACTTCGCCTACCAGTACCAGGACCGACAGCCCGAATTGTTCACGCTCGATTATCTCTATTCCCTGCGGGCGGCATTCCACTTGCCTGACTTGAAAAGGGCCTGGGCGCGGCACTTGTCAAGCCGCAGCCGCATCTATCACACCTTCTTGGTCCCCTACATGGTGGCGATCAAGAGTCAGCCGAGGCGCATGATCGATCTGCGGCTGAAGCAGGCGCTACTGGACATCAAGCGGACTCTGCCTCGCCATCACCAGCGCGACTTCGCCGACCTGGCGACTTTCTTTCGTCTCGGGGGCTTGAAAAGCGCCATCTGAGAGGCACGAGACATTGTGCGGTTTCCCGGTCCTGTCGGAGCTTCGCAAGGCGTGTGGGCAGGTATCCAACGGCAAATCGATAGGCGTAAAATTAAACGAGGTCGTGAAGCTTTGCCGCGCCGCCGGATTTCTTTTCTGGTATTTTACGGTGCACGGCTGCACTGCCTCGACGAAGCTTACGAACAACCACGTCGTCATGGAGGGGTTAATGATTAGCGCATTCAAGAACAATTCCTCGCGCCCGCGGTTCGGCCTAGTCATCGTGGCCGCCCTGGGCCTGCTCATCGCAGGCTGCGCTTCCACCAGCTACCCGCCCGCACCCCCCGGTGCCGCTTCGCCCGAGTACAACTACGTCATAGGCCCGGGAGACGCCGTGAATATCGTCGTCTGGCGCAATCCCGAGCTGTCAATGACGGTTCCTGTCCGGCCCGATGGCAAGATCACCACTCCCCTGGTGGAAGATCTGCCGGCCATGGGCAAGGATGCCAGCACCCTTGCCCGCGACATTGAAAAGGCGTTGGCCAAGTTCATCCGCGATCCGGTCGTGACGGTCATCGTCACGAATTTTGTCGGGCCTTACAGCCAACAAATTCGTGTAGTCGGCGAGGCGGCCAAGCCCCAGATCCTGCCCTACAGCCAGAAGATGACGCTGCTCGACGTCATGATCGCCGTCGGCGGATTGACCGACTTTGCCGACGGCAACAGCGCCAGCATCCTGCGCACCTCCGAGGGGGGCAAGCAGTATGGCGTGCGCCTGAAGGACCTGGTCAAGCGTGGCGATGTTTCCGCCAACGTGGAGATGTTGCCCGGGGATGTTCTCATCATCCCGCAAAGCTGGTTCTGACATCAACGCCGGGCCGGTCCCGGCTATTTCTTGGCGGGGTGGCTGGAAATGGATGAGCTGATTCGGCAGTTGACGACGCTGCTGCGCGGCGTGTGGCAGCGGCGCTGGCTGGGGCTGGCGGTCGCCTGGGTGGTGGGCATCGCCGGCACCGCCGTCGTCATGGGATTGCCCGACAAGTTCGAGGCGTCGGCGCGCATCTACGTGGACACCCAGTCGGTCCTCAAGCCGCTGATGAGCGGCCTTGCGGTCCAGCCCAACATCGACCAGCAGATCGGGATTCTGAGCCGCACGCTGATCAGTCGCCCCAATATGGAGAAGCTGATTCGCATGGCCGATCTCGATCTGCGGGTGAAGACCAAGGAGGACAAGGACAGGCTGATCGATGACCTGACCAAGAGCCTCGCCATCCGCGGCACCGGGCGGGACAATCTCTTTACTCTGTCGTTCAGCGATTCCGATCCCGCCAAGGCGAAGCGCGTGGTCCAGTCGCTGGTGTCGATCTTCGTCGAGTCGGGCATGGGCGACAAGCGCAAGGACGCGGATTCCGCGCGCAAGTTCATCGAGGATCAGATTCAGGTCTACGAGCAGAAGCTCGAAGAAGCCGAGGCCCGGGTGAAGGAGTTCAAGCTCAAGAACATGGCGGTGGTCTCGGGCGGCAAGGATTATTTCTCCCGCATGGGGGAGGCGGCCGCGGCCTTGAATCAGGCGCGACTGGAACTGCGCGAAGCCGAGAACTCGCGCGACGCCCTCAAGCGCCAGTTGACGGGCGAGGATCCCATGCTCCTGCCCCAGACGCCCGACACCACGTCGGGCGTTTCCATCCCGGAGATCGACGGCCGCATCGACGCCTTGAAGCGGCAGCTCGACACCATGCTGCAGCGCTACACCGAGCAGCACCCGGACGTGGTCGGCACGAAGCGCGTGATAGAACAGCTGGAGGAGCAGAAGCGGGAGGAGATCAAGGCGCGCAAGAAGGGCGGGCCCCAGGCCAGTCCTGCCAACGCCAACCCGGTCTATCAGCAGCTCAAGGTGGCCCTGGCCGAGGCGGAAGCCAACGTGGCGTCGCTGCGGGCCCGGGTCGGGGAGTACGAGGCACGTTACAATCAGCTGAAGGAAGCGGCCCGCATGCTGCCGCAAGTGGAGGCGGAGCTGGCCCAATTGAACAGGGACTACGACGTGCACAAGAAGAACTACGAAGCCCTGGTGGCCCGCCGTGAATCCGCTGCCATGTCGGGAGAAATGGAGGCCGCCTCGGCCATCGCCGACTTCAGGCTCATCGATCCGCCGCGGGTCTCCCCCAAGCCCGTCGCTCCCAACCGCCTGCTGCTGTTGCCCCTGGTCCTTGTCGCCTCCCTGGGCGCAGGGTTTGCCGCCAGTTTCGTCATGAGCCAGATTCGCCCCACCTTCCACGACATGAGAAGCTTGAGGGAAGTGACCGGGCTGCCGGTCCTTGGCGGCGTTTCCATGATCATGAGCGACGAGCGCCAGCTGCGGGAACGCAGGGGCTTGTTGCGCTTCTGGGGCGGATTGGCGGGTCTGGTGGCGGCGCTGGGCGGGGCTTTGGCCTTCCTGCTTCTGACCTCCCGCGCTGCTTGAGGATATTCCCATGAGCATAATCGAGAAGGCGGCGCAGAGACTCGAGCAACTGCGCCAGGCCGGTGTCGAGATCGATGATGGCGTCAAGGCGCCGGCGCCGGCCGAGCAAAGGCATGCTCCCGCACGGCATGTGCCGGCGGAACCGACGGAAGCGGCGCCCGCCGCCAAGGCGCCTTTTCCCATGGAGCAAGGGCAGGCGCTCCAGCGAGCATCGGCCACCTGCGTCGAGGTGGACCTGGTGCGCCTAGCCGCGACCGGCATCGTGACGCCCAACGCGCCGCGCAGCCACATCGCCGATGAATTCCGGGTGATCAAGCGCCCCCTTATCGCCAATGCCATGGGCAGGGGTGCAGCGCCGGTCAAGAACGGCAATCTCATCATGATCACCAGCGCCCTCCCGGGCGAAGGCAAGAGCTTCACAGCGATCAATCTGGCCATGAGCATCGCCATGGAGCTCGACAACACGGTGCTGCTGGCCGATGCCGACGTGGCACGGCCTTCGGTGCTCACCACCCTGGGGGTGGCGCCCGCCAAGGGACTTCTGGATGTCCTGACCGACGACTCGCTCGATTTGGGCCAGGTGCTGCTGCGTACCAACGTGGAGAAGCTGACACTGCTGCCCAGCGGCACGCCGCACCAGCGGGCAACCGAGCTGCTGGCGAGCGATGCCATGGCCAGCCTGCTGGAGGAAATGGCCAGTCGCTACTCGGACCGCATCATCGTGTTCGACTCACCGCCTCTCCTGGTGACGACCGAGGCTCGGGTGCTCGCCTCCCACATGGGGCAGGTGGTGGTGGTGGTCGAGGCCGACAGCACGACCCACGGTGACGTCAGGCAGGCATTGGCGACGATCGAACAATGCCCGGTGAAAATGGTGATGCTGAACAAGTCGCGCACCGTCGGAGAGGGAGGCTACTACGGTTACTACGGCTACCAGGGATATCAGCATGCGGGATAGTTGGGAGGGCTTGTCGAAACGCATAACGGTTATGGCGCTGCTCGCGGGAGCGGTAGCGGTCGCACCGGCCAAAGCGGAGAACTGGACCATTTCGCCGCAAGCGGATCTCAGGCTCACCTACAGCGACAACGTGCGCCAGTCGGCGAACAAGAAGAGCGACCTGGTGGGCGAAGTGGCGCCGGGCATTCGCATCAACGGACAAGGCGCACGGGCCAAGCTGGACCTGACCTACCGATTGAGCCAGACGCTGCACGCGTCCGAGTCGGATCTCGACAGGACGCGCAATTTCCTCAATGCCCTGGGTTCGCTGGAGGCAATCGAACGGTGGTTCTTTATCGACGCCCGGGCCAGCATCACCCAGGAGGCGGTGTCGGCGTTTGGACCGCAGTTCACCACCAACGCCGGCGCCAATGCCAACCGGAGGGAAACCCGCTTCTTGTCCGTCAGTCCCTACGCCAGGGGCAGCCTGAAGACTTTCGCCGACTACGAAGTGCGCTACACGGCGTCGGCCACCGATTCGGGCAACACCGTCGGCCTGGGCAACAACCGTTATTACAACTGGGACGCCAACCTTCACAACCGCACCGCTTTCGGCCAATTCGGCTGGGCGCTCGATTACAGCCAGCGGACCATCGACTACCGGGACCGCAACGACCTGGAGAGCAACCTGTGGCGAGCGACGCTGCTCTTCCAGCCCGATCCCCAGTGGCGCCTGAGCGCCTACGGCGGGGAAGAGGAAAACAACTACACCCTGGTCACCCGCTCCAGCAGCATCTACGGCGTCGGCGTCGAGTGGTCGCCGACGGAGCGCACCCGCGTCGCCGCCAGCCGCGACCGGCGTTTCTTCGGCAACGGATTCGCCTATTCTTTCCGCCACCGGACGCCCCTGAGCGCCTGGGATCTGTCTTATGTTCGGGATGTCACTACGACCCCTGAGCAGCTCGGCAGGCTCGGCCTGGGGACCTGGTACGACTTGATTTACTCGATGCTCACGTCGGCATTCCCGGATCCGATTCAGCGCGCGGCGCAAGCCGAGAAGATCGTGCAGGCGAGCGGCATCCCGGCGTCGACGCCGCTGACCGTGGGTTTCGTAACCAACCAGGTGTTTCTCGACCGGCGCCTGAACGCTTCCTTCGCCCTGCTCGGTGCGCGCAATTCCGTGACGTTCAGCGCCTTTCGTTCCCGGCGCGAGTCGGTGTCCGCCTTTCTTCTGGGCTTCGACGATTTCAGCCAGTTCCGGGAAATCCTGCAACGGGGTGTCAGCGCCAACTGGGGCCTCAAGCTGACCCCGCTGGCCACCCTCGCGGTGTTGGGTTCCTGGACGCGTACCGCCAGCATCAGCGGGACTGCCGCCGAGTCCACCCAGAAACTCATCCAGGTTTCCCTGTCGAAGCGGCTCGGGCCGCACGCGGACGGTGCCCTGTCGCTGCGTTCGGTGGATTTCGACGCTTCGGGCAGTGGATTCTCCAACTATCGGGAAAACTCGATTACCGCCTCTCTTCACCTGCGGTATTGAGCGCACCCGCAACGGCGGCGCCATGTACGAATCGTTCTACGGCCTGACGGGCAAGCCCTTCCAGCTCAACCCGGATCCGCAATTCTTCTTCGGCAGCCGCGGCCACAAGCGGGCCATGGCCTATCTGGAGTATGGCCTGCACCAGAGCGAGGGCTTCATCGTCATCACCGGGGAGATCGGTGCCGGCAAGACCACCCTGGTGCGCAGCCTGCTGGAAAAGCTCGATCCCCAGAAGGTGGTGGCTGCCCACCTGGTCAGCACCCAGCTCGATGCCGAAGACATTCTGCGCCTGGTCGCCGCCGCCTTTGGCCTGCCCAACAAGTCCCACGACAAGGCGGAGCTGCTGCTGGCCCTGGAGATGTTCCTGGTGTCGGTGACGTCCAAGGGCAAGCGGGCGCTGCTGGTGGTCGACGAGGCCCAGAACCTCTCGCCCCGGGCGGTCGAGGAGCTGCGCATGCTGTCCAACTTCCAGCTGGAGGACCACGCCCTGCTGCAGAGCTTCCTGATCGGCCAGCCCGAGTTCAAGGAGACCATGCAGAGCGAGCACATGCAGCAGCTGCGCCAGCGGGTGATCGCCTCCTATCACCTGGGCCCCATGGACCGGGACGAGACCCAGGCCTATATCGAGCACCGCCTGCACCGGGTGGGCTGGAAGGGCAGCCCCCGCTTCGACGCCGCGGCCATGACGGTCATTTACGAGTTCACCGGCGGCATACCGAGGCGCATCAACACCCTGTGCGACCGGCTGCTGCTGGCCGGCTTCCTGGGGGGCAAGACCCTGTTCCGGGCCGGCGACGTCCATGAGGTGGCCCAGGAGATCCGGGAAGAGAGCGGCGAGGCGAACCCGGGCAAGTTCGTTCCCCCGCCGGGTGCGTCCGCGGCCTCCTCCCATGGGGATGGGGGGCACGGCCATGGGACGGCGGGCCGCACCATCGAGGTGGATGTCTCGGGCGGGACCGTGCGCCTGGAACTGGTGGTCCACGCCGCACGCCTGGAGGAGCGGCTGCAGAGGCTGGAGCAGCAGATGGCGCGGGCGCTGGCCCTGCTGCAGAGAAACATGCAGGCGGAACGGGACAAGCGGCCGGAAGAGGAAACCAAGCTGTGAAGCGAGCGGAAGGCCCAGAGTTGCCCCTTGGCCCCATCGTCTGCGTCGTCGGCGCGCGCCCCAACTACATGAAGATGGCGCCCATCGTGCGCGCCTTCGCCCGGCACCTGCCCAGGCTCCCCGTGGTGCTGGTGCACACCGGCCAGCACTATGACGAGGAGATGAACGGGCGCCTGTTCGCCGATTTGCAGCTGCCGCGGCCGGACGTGAATCTGGAAGTGGGATCCGGCTCCCACGCGCTGCAGACGGCGGAGGTGATGCGCCGCTTCGAGCCGGTGCTCGACCGGCTGGCGCCCTCCTGCGTACTGGTGGTGGGCGACGTCAATTCCACCCTGGCGTGCAGCCTGGTGGCGGTGAAGAAGGGTGTGCCGGTGGCACACGTGGAAGCCGGGCTGCGCAGCTTCGACCGGTCCATGCCGGAAGAGATCAACCGGGTGCTGACCGACCAGATCTCGGACGTCCTGTACACGACCGAGCGCAGCGCCCACGACAACCTGGCGCGGGAGGGCATTGCGCCCGAGCGGGTGGTGTTCGTGGGCAACGTGATGATCGATTCCCTGCTGGCCAACCGCGACCACGCGGTCGCACCCGAGGAGACGCTGCGCCGTGCCGGCCGCGATGGGGCGCTGCTCTCTCACCCCCGGGGCTTCGGCGTGGTGACGCTGCACCGGCCTTCCAATGTGGATCGGCCGGAGACCCTCGCCGGGCTGCTGTCCACCTTGAGCGAAGTGAGCGAGAGGCTGCCCCTGGTGTTCGCGCTGCACCCGCGCACCCGGGGCAACATCGACAAGTTCGGCCTGCAGGCACTGATCGCCGCGGAGCGCATGGTGCTGCTGCCCCCCCAGGGCTATCTGGAGATGCTGGGCCTGATGAGCCGGGCCACGGTGGTGCTGACCGACTCGGGCGGCATCCAGGAAGAGACGACCGCCCTGGCCGTGCCCTGCATCACCCTGCGCGAGAACACGGAGCGGCCCATCACGGTGGAGCAGGGGACCAATACCCTGGCCGGGCGCGACCGCGGGCTGATCCTGGCCACGGTGGACGAGATCCTGGCCGGCGGCGGCAAGCGCGGCCGCACGCCCGAGTTGTGGGACGGGCGCGCCGCCGAGCGTATCGCCGATCATCTGGCCGGGTGGCTGGTGCAACGTTATGCCAAGGCATGCCATCCCTAGCAAGGCGGAGGCGGCGGGCCGTCCCATCGTCAACGCGTTGACCATCGACGTCGAAGACTATTTCCAGGTCTCGGCGCTGGCGCCCCATATCGCCCGTTCCACCTGGGATGCCATTCCCTGCCGCGTCGAGCACAATGTCGAACGCATCCTCGGCCTGCTGCACGAGCACGGCGCCTATGCCACTTTCTTCACCCTGGGTTGGGTGGCCGAGCGTTATCCTTCCCTGGTGCGGCGCATCGTGCTGGAGGGCCACGAGCTGGCGAGTCACGGCTACGGCCATCAACGGGCCAGCGAACAGACGCCCGAGGCGTTCCTGGCGGACATCCGCCTGGCCAAGGCGGTGCTGGAGGATGTTGCCGGCGTCGAGGTGAAGGGCTACCGGGCGCCCAGCTTCTCCCTCGGGGCGTCGAATCCCTGGGCGGCCGAGGCCATCGCCGAGGCAGGCTACTGCTACAGCTCCAGCATCTATCCCATACGCCATGATCATTACGGCGTGCCGGATGCGCCGCGCTTCCCCCATATGACCGCTGCGGGCGTGCTGGAAGTGCCGGTCACCACCGTGCGGGCGTTCCGCCGCAACTGGCCGGCGGGCGGCGGTGGCTATTTCCGCCTGCTGCCCTATGCCGTCTCCCGCTGGTGCTTAAGGCGCGTGAATGGCATCGAAGGGCGAGCGGCCGTGTTCTATTTCCACCCTTGGGAAATCGATCCGGATCAGCCGCGCGTACCCGGCATCAGCGCCAAGACCCGTTTCCGCCACTACGTCAACCTCGACCGCATGGAAAGGCGCCTGCAGCAGCTACTGGACGATTTCCACTGGGGACGGGCGGACCACATTTTCCTGGGACAGCAACCATGAGACATGGGGCCGAGGAAGTGGGCTGCACCCAACTGTCCCGGCACGACGGCGTCCAGGTCAGAGAGCTGGCGCAAGGGGAGGGCGCACGCTGGGACGCCTTCGTCGCCGCCTGCCCCGGGGCGACCTTCTTCCACCGTATCGCCTGGCGCTCGGTCATCGCAGAGATTTTGCGCCATCGCACCTGGTACCTCCTGGCCGAGCGGCGGGGCGAGATCTGCGGCATCCTGCCCCTGGCCGAGATCGACAGCCGCCTGTTCGGCCACTCCCTCGCGTCCCTGCCGTTCGCCGTCTATGGCGGAGTGGCGGCGGTGGACGAGAGCGCGCGCCTGGCCCTGGAAGAGGCGGCCGACCGGCTGGCGCGCCGCCTCGGCGTGAGCTACCTGGAATATCGCAATGTCACCCCGTGCCACGGCGACTGGCCGACTCAGGATCTCTACGTCACTTTCCGCAAGGACATCCTGCCCCGGGTGGACGACAACCTGCTGGCCATTCCGCGCAAGCAGCGCGCCATGGTGCGCAAGGGCATCAAGGCGGGCCTGACGAGCGAGATCGATGGGCACGTGGACCGCTTCTTCGAGCTGTACAGCGATAACGTCCATAGGCACGGCACGCCCGCCCTGCCCAAGCGCTACTTCGAACGGCTGAAGGCCGGGTTTGGCGACGACTGCGAAGTGCTGATCGTATCGGACGCCCAGGGCAGGCCCGTGAGCGGGGTGCTGAGCTTCTATTTCCGCGACCAGGTGCTGCCCTATTACGCGGGTGATGTGCCGGAAGCGCGGGAACTGGCGGCCAACGATTTCAAGTACTGGGAATTGATGCGGCGCGCCTGCGAGCGGGGCTGCCGGGTGTTCGACTACGGGCGCAGCAAGCGCGGCACCGGCTCCTTCGACTTCAAGAAGAACTGGGGCTTCACGCCCCAGCCCCTGAGCTACGAGTACCGGCTGTACCGGCGGGACACGGTCCCCCAGAACAATCCCTCGAATCCCAAGTACCGCCTGTTCATCGAGACCTGGCGGCGGCTCCCCCGCTGGCTGGCGAACCGCCTCGGGCCGGTGATCGTACGCAACCTGGGGTAGGAAGATGAGGGACGGACATGCTTTGAACCCCTTGCCCGCCAGCGGGCGGAGGAATACCTATAGCTTACACGCCATGCAGCAGGCTCCCTCCCCTTCAAGGGGAGGGTTGGGGTGGGGATGGGTTGTGCTCGGCGCCGCTGAAACCCATCCCCATCCTGTCCTTCCCCTTGGAAGGGGAAGGAACCTGCTAAGCACTGATGTTGTTCGCGTAGGTGCGGGTAATCCTCAGCGCTGGCGGGAGAGGGGAGGTCAAATGGGCTAGTTGGCCATGAACCTGCGCGACGACAAGGAGGGCCTCTTCGCCACGGCCGCGATCGACGCGATCGTCCTGTCCCCGTCCCTGCGCCGGGCCGGCGCCCTGCTGCTGCTGGCAGTGGTGTGGCTGGCCCTGTGGTACTGGGAGACCGGCAGCGAAATCGTCGCCATCTGGTGGCGCTCCGAGACCTTCACCCACGGCTTCCTGGTGGCACCCATCTCCGCCTGGCTGACATGGCGCATGCGCCACCACCTGGCGGCCCTGGCGCCCCGTCCCGCCTGGCCGGTACTCGGGCTGGTGGCCCTGGCGGGCCTCGCCTGGCTGGCGGGCCGGCTGGCCAGCGTGGCGGGGGCGACCCACTTCGCCCTGGTGATCATGATGCAGCTGGCGGCCTGGACCATCCTGGGCACGCGCATCGCCAGGGCGCTCCTGTTCCCCCTGGCCTTCCTGCTCTTCGCCGTGCCCTTCGGCGAGTTCCTGTTCCCGGTGCTGATAGACATGACGGCGGACTTCACCGTGGCCGCCCTGCGCCTGACCGGCATTCCGGTGTACCGGGAGGGCGCCCAGTTCGTCATCCCCAGCGGCAGCTGGTCCGTGGTGGAGGCCTGCAGCGGCCTGCGTTATCTCATCGCCTCCATGATGATCGGCACCCTCTATGCCTACCTGAACTATTCCTCCCTGAAGAAGCGCCTGGTGTTCTTCGGCGCCTCCATCGCCGTGCCCCTGGTGGCCAACTGGCTGCGGGCCTACATGATCGTCATGCTCGGCCACCTGAGCAACAACCGCATCGCCGTGGGCGTGGACCACCTGATCTACGGCTGGATCTTCTTCGGCGTGGTGATGCTGATCATGTTCTGGATCGGCGCCCGCTACCGGGACGACGCGGCGCCCGTGGAGGCGGCCCGTGTGCCTGCAGCACCCCGGGAGCGCGCGGCACCGGTGAGCCATTTCATCGCCGCCGCGGCCGCCGTGATCCTTGTCGCCTCGGTGTGGAAGCCGGTGCCGGCGCTGCTGGAGCTGCCACCCGGCCCGGCGCCGGTCCTGGCGGCCGTGCCGGGGGCGGACGGCTGGCAGCCCCGGGCGGAGCCCTTCCCGGCGTGGACGCCCCACTACCGGGAACCGGACGCCGTGCTGCAACAGAGCTTCCAACGCGACGGCACGTGGGCCGGCCTGTACGTCGGCTACTACACGCGCCAGACCCAGGGCCGGGAGCTGATCCGCACCCACAACGTCCTGGTGTCCTCCGAGGACCCGCGCTGGGCGGTGGTGGCTTCCGGGTCGCGCCCCCTGTCCCTGGCGGGTGCGACGGTGCACGTGGACACAGCCGAGCTGCGCGGCCCCGACCAGCGCCTCGTCGCCTGGCGCTGGTACTGGGTGGCGGGCCGCTACACCGCGAGCGAGCGTGCCGCCAAGCTGTGGCTGGCCTATTCCCGTCTGCTCGGGCGCGGCGATGATTCTGCCGTGATCGTGGTATTCACGCCCAAGAACGGCTCAGCCACCGAAGCGCAGCGGGTGCTGGAGGCGTTCGTCGCCGCACTGGGGCCGGCCATCGACCGCGGCCTGGCGCAGACGGCGGGGAGATGACGATGGCACGTGCGCAAGCATCCGCCCCGCCCCTCGTGGCCCACGTGGTCTACCGCTTCGCCGTGGGCGGGCTCGAGAACGGCCTGGTGAACCTCATCAACCATGCGCCGGCGGGCGACTACCGCCATGCCATCGTGTCCCTCACCGACGTGTCGGAGTTCGCCGGGCGCATCCGCGCGCCAGGGGTGGAGATCATCGCCCTGGGCAAGCCGCCAGGCCATGCGCTGGCCCTGTACCCGACCCTGCACCGCCTGTTCCGGCGTCTCGCCCCGGCGGTGGTGCATACGCGCAACCTGGCGGCCCTGGAAACCGTGGTGCCCGCGTGGACGGCGGGCGTGCCGGTGCGTGTCCACGGCGAGCATGGCCGCGACATGCACGACCTGGACGGCACCAGCCGCAAGTACCAGTGGCTGCGCCGCGCCTACCGGCCCTTCGTGTCCGCCTACATCGCCCTGTCCCGGGACCTGGAAGCCTATCTGCGCCACAGGGTGGGGGTGCCGGCGGGGCGCATCGCCCAGATCTACAACGGCGTCGATACCGTGCGCTTTCGCCCGGCGGCAGGGGAGCGCCCGGCCATCCCCGGCTGCCCCTTCGATCCCCGGCGCCACTGGCTGGTGGGCACCGTCGGGCGCATGCAGGCGGTGAAGAACCAGCCGCTGCTGGCCCGCGCCTTCGTGCGGGCGGCGGCGTTGGACCCGGACGGCGCCGCGCGCCTGCGCCTGGTGATGGCGGGGGACGGTCCGCTGCTCCCGGAAGTGCGCGCCATCCTGGCGGCAGCCGGGCTGGCCGACCGCGCCTGGCTGCCCGGCGAACGGGACGACATCCCGGAGATCCTGCGCGGCCTCGACTGCTTCGTGCTGCCGTCGCTGGCCGAGGGCATCTCCAACACCATCCTGGAGGCCATGGCCTCGGGCCTGCCGGTGATCGCCACCGCCGTGGGCGGCAACCCCGAACTGGTGCGCGAAGGCATCACCGGCACCCTGGTACCCTCCCGGGATGTCGACGCCATGGCCCGGGCGCTGCTCGGCTACTGCCGGAACCCGCCGCTGGCGGAACAGCACGGCGCCGCCGGCCGGGCCGAAGCGGAGACGCGCTTCAGCCTGGAGGCCATGGTGCGCGCCTACCTGCGCCTCTATGACGGCCTGCTGGGGCGTCCGGTGCGGCCCGTGCCGGGGCTGGGAGTGGTCTGACCATGTGCGGCATCACCGGCATCTTCGACACCCGCGGCCGCCGCGACATCGACCGGGCGGTGCTCCAGCGCATGAACGAGTCCCAGCACCACCGGGGCCCCGACGAGGGCGGCCTGCACCTGGAGCCGGGCGTCGGGCTGGGCCATCGCCGCCTGTCCATCATCGACCTGTCCACCGGCCAGCAGCCCCTGTTCAACGAGGACGGCACGGTGGTGGTGGTGTTCAACGGCGAGATCTACAACTTCCAGGAACTGGTGCCGGAACTGGAGAAACTGGGCCACCAGTTCCACACCCGCAGCGACACGGAAGTCATCGTGCACGCCTGGGAGTCCTGGGGCGAGGACTGCGTCACCCGTTTCCGCGGCATGTTCGCCTTCGCCCTGTGGGACCGCAAGCGGGAAACCCTCTTCCTCGCCCGGGACCGCCTCGGCGTCAAGCCCCTGCACTACGCCCTGCTGCCAGACGGCATGTTCCTGTTCGGTTCCGAGCTGAAGTCCCTGCTGGCCCACGGCGCCCTGGCCCGGGAGGTGGATCCCCTGGCGGTGGAGGAGTACTTCGCCCTGGGCTATTGTGCCGAGCCGCACACCATCTTCAAGGCGGCGCGCAAGCTGGAGCCGGGCCACAGCCTCGCCGTGCGCCGCGGCGCGCCGCTGCCCGCCGCCCGCCGCTACTGGGACGTGCGCTTCTCCCTCGACCGCGCCCTGTCGCCCCCAGAGGCCGCCGAAGAGCTGCGCCACCGGCTGCGGGAATCGGTGCGCCTGCGCATGATTTCGGAAGTACCCCTGGGCGCCTTCCTCTCCGGCGGCGTCGATTCCAGCGCGGTGGTGGCGGTGATGGCCGGCCTGTCGCAAGAGCCGGTGAACACCTGCTCCATCGCCTTCACGGATCCCGCCTTCAACGAGGTGCACTTCGCCCGGCAGGTGGCGGAGCGCTATCGCACCCGCCACCGGGTGGAAACGGTCGAGAGCGACGACTTCGACTTGATCGACCGGCTGGCGTGGCTCTACGACGAACCCTATGCCGACAGCTCGGCCATTCCCACTTACCGGGTGTGCCAGCTGGCGCGCAAGCATGTCACCGTGGCCCTGTCGGGCGACGGCGGCGACGAGAGCTTCGGCGGCTACCGGCGCTACCGCCTGCACCTGGGGGAAGAGCGCCTGCGCTCGGTGCTGCCCCTGTCCCTGCGCCGCTCCGTGTTCGGCCTGCTCGGGCGCTGCTATCCCAAGGCCGACTGGGCGCCGCGGCTGCTGCGGGCCAAGAGCACCTTCGAGGCCCTGGCGCGGGATTCGGTGGAGGCCTACTGCCACGGCGTGTCCATCCTGCGCGAGCCCATGCGCGCCCAGCTGTTCAGCGCCGCGCTCAAGTCCCAGCTGGGCGGTTACAACGCCGTCGAGGTATTCCGAATGCATGCCGCCCGGGCCGGCACGGACGATCCCCTGGCCCTGGTCCAGTACCTGGATCTCAACACCTATCTGGTGGGCGACATCAACACCAAGGTGGACCGGGCGAGCATGGCCCACTCCCTGGAGGTGCGCGAACCCCTCATGGACCACCCCCTGGTGGAATGGCTGGCGACGCTGCCCTCGTCCCTCAAGCTGCGCGGCCAGGAGGGCAAGTGGCTGCTGAAGAAGGCCATGGAGCCCCATCTGCCGGCGGAGGTCCTGTACCGGCCCAAGATGGGCTTCGCCGTGCCCCTGGCCCGCTGGTTCCGCGGCCCGCTGCGGGAGCGGGTGCGCCAGGCGGTGCTGGGCGAGCGGCTGGCGGACACCGGCTGGTTCAACCGGGCCTATCTCGCCCACTTGGTGGACGCCCACCAGTCGGGGCTGCGGGACTACAGCTCGCCCTTGTGGACCCTGCTCATGTTCGATGCCTTCCTGCGCAACGTCATGGACGCCGGCCAGGAAGCGGCGCCGAGGATGGCCGCATGCGCCTGAAGATCCTGCACATCCTCGACCACTCGGCGCCCCTGCACAGCGGCTACGCCTTCCGCACCCTGGCCATCCTGCGGGAGCAGCGGGCCCTGGGCTGGGACACGGTGCAGCTCACCACGCCCAAGCAGGGCCCGGCGGCGGCGCTGGAAGAGGAAGCGGACGGCTGGCGCTTCCAGCGCACACCGCTGCCCGCGGGCGGCCTGGCGCGTCTGCCCGGGGGCGGCTACTTCGCCCAGATGGCCGCCACCGCCGCGCGCATCGACGCCCTGGTGCGCGCCCATGCTCCCGACATCCTGCACGCCCACTCGCCGGTGCTCAACCTACTGCCCGCCCTGCGCGTCGCCCGGCGCCACCGCCTGCCGGTGGTCTACGAGCTGCGCGCCCTGTGGGAGGACGCGGCCGTGGACCACGGCACCACCACCGAGGGCAGCCTGCGCTACCGGGCCTCCCGCGCCCTGGAAACCTGGGGCCTGCGGCGCGCCCACCACGTCACCACCATCTGCGAAGGGCTGCGGGGCGAGATCCTGGCCCGGGGCATCGCCCCGGAGCGCGTGACCGTGATCCCCAACGCCGTGGATACGGAAGCCTTCCGCTTCGACGCCGCCGCCGACGCGGAGCTGCGCCGGCGGCTGGGGCTGGAGGGGGCGACGGTGCTCGGCTTCGCCGGCTCCTTCTATGGCTACGAGGGCCTGGACCTGGCCCTGGACGCCCTGGCACGCCTGGTATCCGAGCGCGCCGACTTGCGCCTGCTGCTGGTGGGCGGCGGGCCCCAGGAGCAGAATCTCAAGGCCCGGGCGCAGCACCTGGGGCTGGCCGAGCGGGTGGTGTTCACCGGCCGCGTGCCCCACGCCGAAGTGCAGCGCTACTACGAGCTCATCGACCTGCTGCTCTATCCGCGCCACCCCATGCGCCTCACCGAGCTGGTGACGCCGCTGAAGCCCCTGGAGGCCATGGCCCAGGGCCGGGTGCTGATCGCCTCCGACGTGGGCGGCCACCGGGAGCTGATCCGCGACGGCGAGACCGGCTTCCTGTTCCGCGCCGGCGACGCGACCGACCTGGCGGCAGAGATCGCCGCCGTGCTCGCGCGCCGCGCCGAGTGGCCGCGCATCCGCCTGCAGGGGCGCCGCTTCGTCGAGGCCGAGCGCACCTGGGCGCGCAGCGTGGCGCGCTATGCCGATGTCTATGGCGGGCTGGTGCAGGGCGGCCAGCGGCGCGTCGCCGCCGCATCCTCGGGCGGGGTGCGCTGATGTGCGGCATTTACGGCATCCTGCAGCTCGACGGCGCCATGGTGGCGCCAGAGCTGCTCGCCCCGATGGGCCGGATCACCGCCCACCGCGGACCCAATGACGAAGGGATCCACAGCGACGGCGCCTGCGCCATCGGCATGCGGCGCCTATCGATCATCGACCTGGCTGGCGGTCATCAGCCCCTGTGCAACGAGGACGGCAGCCTGTGGCTGGTATGCAACGGCGAGATCTACAACTTTCGCGAGTTGCGCGCCGAGCTGCAGGCCAAGGGCCACCGCTTCCGGACCGGCTCCGACTGCGAGGTGATCCTGCACCTGTACGAGGAGCACGGGGACGATTTCGTGCGCCATCTGAACGGCATGTTCGGCTTCGCCCTGTGGGACGCGCCGCGCCGGCGCCTGCTGGTGGGCCGCGACCGGCTGGGCATCAAGCCCATCTACCTGAGCAACGACGGCCGCCGGCTCGCCTTCGCCACCGAGGCCAAGGCGCTGCTCACCCTGCCGGGCATGGATGCCGCCATCGACCCTGCCGCCCTGCACGCCTACCTGCAGCTGGGCTACGTGCCGGCGCCCCTGTCCCTGTTCCGCGGCATCGCCAAGCTGCCGCCGGCGACCCTGCTGATCGCCGCCGACGGTGAGGTGGAGCAGCGCCGCTACTGGCGCCTGCCGGGCGAGGTGGAGCGGCGGCTCACGGAAGCGGAGTGGATCGAGCGCGTGCGCAGCCGGCTGCAGCAGTCGGTGGCCATGCAGATGGTGAGCGACGTGCCCATCGGCGCCTTCCTCTCTGGCGGCATCGATTCCAGCGCCGTGGTGGGCCACATGGCCCAGGCCAGCAGCCAGCCGATCAAGACCTATGCCATCGGCTTCGGCGGCGGCAGCGCCGACGAGTTCTACAACGAGCTGCCCTACGCGCGGCGGGTGGCCGAGCTGTTCGGCACCGACCACCACGAGATCGTGGTGCGGCCCGACGTGGTGGCCCTGCTGCCGCGGCTGCTGTGGCACATGGACGAGCCGGTGGCGGACACGGCCTTCGTCACCACCTACCTGGTGTCGGAGTTCGCCCACCGGGACGTGACGGTGATCCTGTCCGGCGTGGGGGGCGACGAGCTTTTCGGCGGCTATCGCCGCTACCTGGGCAACCACTACCAGAAGTCCTTCCAGCGCCTGCCGCGCTGGCTGCGCGCCGGCGCCGTGGCCCTGGGCCGGCACCTGCCCAGCGACCGCCACGCGCCGATGCTCAACACCCTGCGCCTGGCCAAGGGCTTTCTCGAAAGCGCCGGGGCCTCCTTCGAGGAGCGCTATCGCTCCTACGTGCAGGTGTTTCCGGCGCAGGCGGCGGCGCGCCTGCTGCGGGTGAACGGCTACGCGCGCTTCGACGCCCTGGAGGCGGCCTTCCGCGCCGCGGGCGGCGACGACGCCCTCAACCGCATGCTGGCGGTGGACGCCGAGACCCAGTTGCCCGACGACCTGCTGCTGCTCACCGACAAGATGACCATGGCCACCTCCCTCGAATGCCGCGTGCCCCTGCTGGACCACGAGCTGGTGGAGCTGGCCGCGTGCATGCCGGAGGAAGTGAAGATCCGCGGCGGCCGCCTCAAGCACGCCATGAAGGAGGCCCTGGCGGGCCTGCTGCCGGCCGACATCCTCAACCGCAACAAGCGCGGCTTCGGCACGCCCATGGGCGCCTGGCTCAAGAGCGATCTCGCGCCGGTGCTGCGCCGGCTGCTGTCCGAATCTGTCATCGCCTCTCGCGGCTTGTTCGATTACGGCGAGGTGCGCAGCCTCGTCGCCGCCCACGAGGCCAACCGGGTGGACGGCACCGACCGGCTGCTGGCGCTGATGAACCTGGAGATCTGGAGCCGCATTTACCTGGACAAGCGCACGCCGGGGGATGTGACGGCGGAGTTGCGGGAGTTTGTATGATGATTATTGAGAATCCGGTAAATGATTGACAGCTCACAGTTCGAGTTCAGCCTGTTGCCAGAACGCGCGGATGAGTCGGGGCCGGCGCTGCATCGACTTCAGCCGCCTGCGGGCGTAGTCGCTCACCTC
>JBMOQT010000010.1:6266-23534 GCA_049320945.1 Pseudomonadota bacterium | reverse complement strand
CTCGGTTCCGCTTGCCGATTATTTCAAGGGACAATGGTCCGCAGTCTGCGACAACTACATGACCCGATGCCGCGACCTGGCTCCCTTCCTCGATCATCGGGCGGTGGCCCGGCTGTGGCGCGAGGCTCGCGCCGGACGGGGCTCCCGACGGCTGGCCTATACATTCTTCGTGTTGCTTGCGTGGATCGAGCAGCACCCGCTGCAATCATGAACGGTGACGAATATGGAAGCCAGCTACCTGGATAAGTCCAGCGGCTACTTCAGCGCGGTCCGCGGGGAAATGCCGCCTTACGTTTCTGCAAATGCATATGGCACGCTGGACAGCGTCAGCCAAAGCGGCACCGCCTAAATGGCAACCTCTCCTCTCATGGGCGAAGCGCGTAACTTGATCCTGATTAACCATAGCGGCTTCTATCAGCCTCTGCTCGACGAGCTCAACAACCTCGGGCTGGAACTGGTCTTCGATTGTTGGCGACCGGAGCCGGCGCTGCTCGAGCGAACTCTGGCCTGCTTCGTCTGGTTTTACGACTGCTTGCGCCATCCCGTCGAGGTCTGGCTTCTCAAGCGCCGGCTCAAGCGGCATGCCGTCCCCTTGGCCGCATGGAACCGGGATGCACCCCATTATCTGAACCGCAGGGCATGGCGGCTCGATTGGCTCGACCGCGCGAGGCTGCTGGACATCTATGCCACCCACACGCTCATTGATACCAAACGCAGCTTCGCCGACCTGGTGCTGTATCTGCCCAATGCCGCCGACGTCGAACGCTACAATCCGGGCCCCGATGCGACGGCAGCGCTTGCCCGCCTGCGTCAGCCGGACGGCTACCGCTGGGATGTGACATTTTTCGGCGGCATGAACGGCAAGCGCTATAAGGAGGATCTGCAGCGCCAGGAGTTCTTCGCCGCCTTGGGCGCCAAGTTGGATGCGCGAGGCATCAGCCACCATTTCCGGGAGGCGGAGGGGATGACCGTGGAAGACCAAATCGCCTGCATCCATGCAAGCCGCATCAACCTGAACTTCGGCGCCCGCTGCGAGTATGGCGCCGCGGTCGCCTCCGGGCTGCCCGAACGCTGCTACGGTATCCCCGCCTGCGGCGGCTTTCTGCTGTGCGACCGACGCACCCACGCCCGGGACGATTTTACGGTCGGCGACAACTGGGCAGAGTTCGACGGCCTGGAAGACTGCGTGGCCAAGATCGAGTACTGGCTGGCGCACTTCGACGCGGCGCGCGATCTGGCGGAGCGCTGCCATCACCACGTCATGGCGTGCCACACCTACGCCCACCGCGCCGCGACGCTCCATGACGCCCTGCTGCGTTGGCATCGGGGTGAACGGGGATTGCGCAAATGACGGCTAGGCCCCGCCTGTCGCTGGTGGTGCCCGTCTACAACGTGGCCACCTACCTGCCCCGCTGCCTGGAAAGCCTGGCCGCCCTGACGCCGCCGGCTGACGAAATCGTCGTGGTGGACGACGGCTCCACGGACGAGTGTCCGGCCATCCTTGCCGCCTGGGCGGACAAGCTGCCGCAAATGCGCGTGATCCGCCAGGAGAACGGCGGCCTGTCGGCGGCGCGCAACACCGGACTTGCTCACGCCACGGGCAAGTGGCTGGCTTTCGTGGACTCGGATGATTTCGTCAGCGCCGGAGCCTACCGTCGGCTCATGGAAATGGCCGAGGCCGACGACCTGGACATGGCGCTGATGAATGCGGAATACCACTTCGAGGGCCGCCGGCCGGACGCCCCCATCTACCCCGAGGTTCCCGCCTCGCCTGTCATCAGCGGTGCCCAGTGGCTGAAAGAGCGACTGGCGCAGGGCAGGTTGCTGCACATGGTATGGATGCACCTGTACCGACGCAGTTTCATCGAGGAGCACGGCTTGCGCTTCGTACCACGCCTGATCCACGAAGATGTCATCTGGACGACGCGGGCGCTGCTCCTGGCACAGCGCGTGCGCTACGATCCGCGCCCGGGCTATCACTATCGCATCCCGCTGCGCCGCTTCACGCCGGAACAAAACGCGCGCAGGCTCTGCGCCATCATCGACAGCAGTATGGTCAATGCGCGCACCCTTGCCGAGATCTCCGAGCGCGGAGTCGCCGATCCCGAGCTCAAGGGGCTGCTGCGAAAACATCTCGTGGATGGCGGCTTTTCGGTGTTTCATAAGGCGCGGCGGCTGCCGATGCCTTTGCGCCGGCACTGCTACCACAGGCTGCGCAGCGACGGCTATTTCGGCCTGTTGTGGCGTCACGCGGCCGGCCTGCGCCAGCGCCGGCGCATCGCCCGCAACTACCTCATCAGTTTCCTGCCATGACGACCCAGCGCCTGATGCCAACCCTGACCAGCGTGGCTTGGCCGCACTGGCTGTTCTGGCCTGCGCTTGCGCTTTATGTCGCGGTGCTGCCCGTCAAGCATACCATCGCCCTGCGCTATCTCGCCTTCACGCTGTTGCTCACCGCGACCGCGGGCCTGCTGGCCACGCTGCGTCAGTGGCCCCGCTTTCCGCTGGCGAAGCCCTGGCTTGCCTACGGGGGCGTCGCCGTGCTCTCGCTCCTTTACGCCGCGTCCCCCGCCACATCGTTCGAAGAGATCCGAACGGAGATCGTCTATTGCGCGCTGGTCTTCTGCGTCGCCACCACCTGGGGACGGACCCTGGACACGGTGCGAGGTCTCGGCATGATCCTCGCGGGTGTCAATTTCGTGCTGGTGCTCATCGCTTTCCAATACGTCGATCTCGATACCCCGATGGACAGGGTGATGAAGCTGCCGCCGCTCGCCTTCGCCGGAGTCAATTCCAACTTCATCGTCTCGATTCTGCCCCTGCTGGCGTTCCTGAGCTGGGACTCGTGGCGAAGCGGCGCACGCGCGCTGTCCCTTGCCATCGCTCTCGTGCTGATACCAATGGACATCGCAGCCCTGATGGTCAGCTACACGCGGCAAACCTCGCTGGCGCTGGCAGCCGGACTGTTGTGCTGGGGCGTGCTCGTCCTGCGCAAGGGCTTCACCTGGCGCCGCCTGATGGCGGTGGCGGCGGTTCTGCTTGCGGTGGCGGGACTGTTTGTGACCCAAATGGTGCGCCGAGGTGGCCCGGGCGACGACGTGGTGCAACTGGTTCGCAGCTCGGTAGCGCAGGACATACGATGGCAGCTGTGGCGTTTTTCTTTGGAGAAAATCGCCGAACGCCCCCTGACCGGCAGCGGCTTCGGCCGGGAAACGTTCGACCAACTCTATGCCGACTTCCTTCCCGATGAGCCGCTCCTTTGGCATGCCCACAACATGATCATCAACAAGGGCATCCAGATGGGAATTCCCGGCATGGCCGTGTTTCTCGCCCTTTGGCTGGCCCTGGCGCGGGAGCTCGCCAGGCATTTGAGGGGAGCGCCCCGGCGCCATGCGCTGGCCGTGGCCGGATTGACCACGGTCGTCGTCGTGTTTGCCAAGAACATGACGGACGACTTCTTCGTGCGCGACATCGCCCTGCTGTTCTGGCTTCTCATGGGAAGCCTGATCGGCAGCCTGGAATATCAGGAAAGTCTGGAGAAAGGGTCCGGTGGACCGGGTCGTCTATCAGTTTAACTTGCAGACGTCCCTGGGCGGCGGCGAGGTCTACGCGGCCTTCCTGTGTCGGGCGCTGTCGCGTCTGGGCTGGGCCACGCGCCTGTTCGTCCATCCGCGCGCCTCGTTCTGGCGCGACCTCGATCTGCCCGACGATACCGTGCTGGCACCGGTTGCCGATGCCTCGGCGGCGGCCCGGTTGCCCACCGGCCCCCTGTGGCTGCTCGGCCACGGCCCCCTGCCGGCAGCCCTGCGCACCACGCTGCCCGGCAGGCTGCGCACGGCCATTGCGCACATGCCGGTCCAGGGCCGCAACCCGCGTGACTTCGAGGACCATGACCGGGTGTTCGCCGTCTCGGGCTGGGTGCGCGACGGCCTGGTCGCCGCCGGCCTGCCGGCCTGGCGCGAACCCCTCTACGGCGTGGCCGATCTCACGCGCCGGGCAGGCGGCGGCGAAATCCGGCGTGCCAGCCGCTACGACTGGGACCGGCGCAAGCTGCGCGACCGGATGCTGGGTTGGCTCGAGCCGGCCGCGGAGCGCTTCCGGCCCCATCCCCCCTATGCCCGCCGCGACGGGCTGACGCTGGGCATCGTGTCCCGCCTCACGCCCATCAAGCAGTTTCCGCTACTGTTTTCCCGGCTTGCACCCGTCCTCGCACGCTTCCCGGACGTGAACCTGGAGGTCTTCGGCAGCGGCGGCTACGCCTCGGTGCGGGATCTGGACCGCGCCCTGGCGCCCATGGCCGGGCGCGTGCGCTTCTGGGGTCATCAGCGCGATGTGGCAAGCACATATCGCAGCATCGACTTCCTGATGACCGGGCTGCCGGAGAAGGAGGCGCTGGGCCTGAACGTCATCGAGGCCCAGGCGTGCGGCACACCCGTGCTGGCGGTGGCGGCACCGCCCTTCACCGAGACCGTGCTTGAGGGATGCACTGGCTTTCTCTACCGCGATCCGCGCCAGGACGGTGGCGCCGGCTTCGCCGCGTTAATCGAACGTTTGCGCACCTTGCCGCAAACCCTGCAACCTCAAGAGGCTACCGCGCATCTGGCCCGTTTCAGCTTCGATGCCTTCGTCGAACGGCTGCGCAGCGTAGTTGCCTGGGCGCAGGATGAACTGCAACGATGAAGATCCTGGTCATACGGCGCGACAACATCGGCGACCTGGTGTGCACCACCCCGCTGCTGGCTGCCCTGAGACAGCGCTTCCCCCAGGCGTGGATCGGCGTCCTGGCGAACAGTTACAACGCGCCCGTACTGACGGGCAATCCCGACGTGGATGAAGTATTCGCCTATCGCAAGGCCAAACATCGCGAAGGCGGCGCGAGTCTACTCCGCCTCCATGCCCAGCGCCTGCGGCTGATATGGGGACTGCGCCGCATGGGCATCGATGACGTGATCCTGGCCGCACCGGCGCACCAGCCCAGCGCCTTGCGCTTCGCTCGCCTGATCAGGCCCCGGCGCGTGCTGGGCGGATGTGACAGCCCGCTGCCCCACGAAGCGCAAAAGGTATTCGCGACCCTGTCCGCTTACGGCCTGCCCGGACCGGCGCCGGCATGCAGAGTGCTGCCGGAGCGGCCGAGGCTGGAACACGCCCAGGCGCAGCTGCCCAGGGATTGGGCGGGAAGACGGCTGATCGGGATCCATATCAGCGCGCGCAAACCCTCCCAACGCTGGCCGGAGGCGCGCTTCATCGCCCTCATGGAGGCGCTGCACCGGGACTGCGATGCCGCCTTTCTCCTGTTCTGGTCACCCGGGCCGGCCGACCATCCCCAGCACCCGGGAGACGACCACAAGGCGCGGCGAATCGTCGACGGCTGCCGCGCCCTGCCCCTGGCGGCCATGCCCACCCACGAACTGGGCGAGCTCATTGCGGGTCTCGCCCTGTGCGACGAAGTCATCTGCAGCGACGGCGGCGCCATGCACATCGCAGCGGGGCTGGGCAAACCCATCCTGTGCTTCTTCGGCCAGTCGAGCGCCGAACGCTGGCATCCCTGGGGCGTGCCCTACGAACTGCTGCAGAAGGAGAGCCGGCAGGTGAGTGACATTCCCGTGGACGAGGCGGTGGCCGGCTACGAGCGCCTGCGGCAAAAGATCGGGGCTCAATGAGCCTCGTCCCAGTTCGCCCCCACCCCCACATCCACCACCAGCGGCACCGACAGGCGCGCCACGCCGGCCATCAGCCGGGGCAGCGCTTCCTTCACTTGCGCCAGTTCGTCGTCGGGCACTTCCAGCACCAGCTCGTCGTGCACCTGCAGCACCAGGCGCGCGCGTAAGGCCTGCTCGTCCAGCCAGCGCTGCACGGCGATCATGGCGAGCTTGATCAGATCGGCGGCAGTGCCCTGCATGGGGGCGTTGATGGCGGCGCGCTCGGCTCCCTGGCGGCGGGCACCGTTCTGGCTCCTGATCTCCGGCAGCCACAGGCGGCGGCCGAACACGGTTTCCACGTAGCCCTTGTCGCGCGCCTGGTTGCGGGTGGTCTCCATGTAGCGCGCCACGCCGGGATAGCGGGCGAAGTAGCGGTCGATGTAGGACTGGGCGGCGCCGCGCTCCAGGCCCAGCTCGCGCGCCAGGCCGAAGGCCGACATGCCGTAGATGAGGCCAAAGTTGATCACCTTGGCGTAGCGGCGCTGCTCGCTGGTCACTTCCAGGGGCGTGACGCCGAAGATCTCGGCGGCGGTGGCCCGATGCACGTCCTCGCCGCGGCCGAAGGCGTCCAGCAGTCCTTTATCGCCCGACAGATGGGCCATGATGCGCAGCTCGATCTGGGAGTAGTCGGCGGAGACGATGCGGTGCCCCGGGGGCGCGATGAAGGCGGCGCGGATGCGCCGGCCCTCGGCGGTGCGGATGGGAATGTTCTGCAGGTTCGGCTCGTTGCTCGACAGGCGCCCGGTGACCGCCACCGCCTGGGCGAAGTTGGTGTGCACGCGGCCGGTGGCGGGATTGACCATGCGCGGCAGCTTGTCGGTGTAGGTGCTCTTCAGCTTCGACAGCTGGCGGTAGTCGAGAATGAGCCTGGGCAGGGGATAGTCGAGGGCCAGCTGCTGCAGCACCTCCTCGTCGGTGGACGGCGCGCCCGAGGGCGTCTTCTTGATCACCGGCAGCTTCTCGCGCTCGAACAGGATCTCCTGGATCTGCTTGGGCGAATTGAGATTGAAGGGCTGCCTGGCCGTCTCGACCGCCTGGCGTTCCAGCTCCAGCATGCGCTCGCCCAATTCGCGGCTCTGGGCCGCCAGCAGCTCGGCATCGATCAGCACGCCGTTGCGCTCCATGCGCAACAGCACCTGCATCACCGGCATCTCGATGTCCCGGTACAGGGCCTCCAGGCGCGGTTCCTCCTGGAGCTTCGGGTACATGGCCTGGTGCAGGCACAGGGCCACGTCCGCGTCCTCCGCCGCGTATTCCGTCGCCCTGGCGCAGTCCACCTGGGCGAAGCTGATGCGCCCCGCCCCCTTGCCCGTCACCTCGTCGTAGGTCAGGGTCTGCAGCCCCAGGTGGCGCCGGGCCAGGGCGTCCAGGTCCTGGCTGTTGCCCACGTACCTGCCGGCGTCCAGCACATAGGCCTGGAGCAGGGTGTCATGGGCGATGCCGCGCAAGGCGATGCCGTGATTGGCCAGCACGTGGGCGTCGTACTTGAGGTTCTGGCCCACCTTCTTGTGGGCGTCCGATTCCAGCCAGGGCTTGAGGCGCGCCAGCACCTCCTCGAGGGGCAGCTGCCGGGGCGCGCCCGCATAGTCGTGGGCCAGCGGCAGATAGGCGGCCTCCTCCGGCGCAACGGCAAAGGACATGCCCACCAGCCGCGCCGCCATGGGATCGAGGCTGCTGGTCTCCGTGTCGAAGCCCACCAGGGGCGCCGCTCCGATCTTCTTCAGCCAGCGCTCCAGGTCGTCCCAGCTCAGGATGCACTCGTAACGGCTGCGATGCTTGCCCGCCGGCACCGGCACGGCCGCCGGCGCCTCCGCCTGCCCTTCGTCCGCCTGCTGCAGCTCGCGCAGCCAGCTCTTGAACTCGAAGCGGCCGAACAGTTCCAGCAACTGCGCCCGGTCCGGCGGCTGGGGCTTGAGGTCCTCCACGTGCACGGGAAGCTGCACATCGCACACCACGGTCAGCAGGCGCCGCCCGAGGGGCAGGAAATCCTTCACCCGGCGCAGGTTCTCGCCCACGACGCCGGTGATCTGGTCGGCGTTTTCGATCACCCCTTCCAGGGTGCCGTACTGCTGCAGCCACTTCACGGCGGTCTTGGGCCCCACCTTGTCCACGCCCGGCACGTTGTCCACGCTGTCGCCGATGAGGGCCAGGTAGTCCACGATGCGCTCAGGCGGGACGCCGAACTTGGCGGCCACGCCGGCCTCGTCCAGGGTCTCGTTGCTCATGGTGTTCACCAGCTTCACCCGGGGGCTCACCAGTTGCGCCAGATCCTTGTCGCCGGTGGACACCACGCAGTCGATGCCCTGCCCCTCGGCCTCCTTCACCAGGGTGCCGATGACGTCGTCGGCCTCCACGCCCTCGATCATCAGCAGCGGCCAGCCCAGGGCGCGGATGCACTGGTGCAGGGGCTCGCACTGGCGCGCCAGGTCATCGGGCATGGGCGGGCGATGGGCCTTGTACTGGGCGTACCAGTCCTCGCGGAAGGTCCTGCCCTTGGCGTCGAAAATGCAGGCGCGATAGTCTGCCTTGATGTCGCTCTGGAGGCGGCGTAGCATGTTGAGCACGCCATAGATCGCGCCGGTCGGCTCGCCCGAGCGGTTGCGCAAGTCGGGCAGGGCGTGAAAGGCGCGATAGAGATAGGACGAACCGTCGACGAGTAATAACGTTGGCATTATTGCTGCGTGAGGAGTGAGGAGTAAGGAGTGAGGGGTAAAACCCGTGCAGGCGCCCCTCCTCGCCCCTCACCCCTCACTCCTTACGAACATGAGTGCAAAAGACAAACTTCCCAAGCTGATCGACCCGGGCGCCGCGGCGCAATCCTACACGGCGCGCGAGTCCTGGCGCATCTTCGGCATTATGGCAGAATTCGTCGAGGCGACTGAGCGGCTCAACGCCATCCGCCCGGCGGTGTCCATCTTCGGCAGCGCGCGCACGCCGCCCGACCACAAGTACTACATGCTCACCGAGAAGATCTGCCGCCTGCTGTCGGACGCGGGCTTCTCGGTCATCTCCGGCGGCGGCCCGGGCATCATGGAGGCGGCCAACAAGGGCGCCTATTTCGGCAAGTCGCCCAGCGTGGGCCTCAACATCCAGCTGCCCATGGAGCAGGCGGCCAATCCCTACCAGGACATCTCCCAGACCTTCCAGCATTTCTTCGCGCGCAAGTTCATGTTCGTCAAGTTCGCCACCGCCTACGTGGTCATGCCCGGCGGCTTCGGCACCCTGGACGAGCTGATGGAAGCCCTGACCCTGATGCAGACCGGCAAGAGCCGGCGCTTTCCCCTGATCCTGGTGCACGAGCCCTTCTGGCGCGGCATGCTCGACTGGTTCCGCGACCGCCTGGTGTCGGAAGGCATGATCGCGGCCGGCGACATGGACCTGCTGCAGGTGATCGACGAACCCGAGCAGGTGGTGGAGGCGATCTTCAAGTTCTACGAAGGACGGGGCTTCGCGCCCTTGCCGGCGGAGCACGAGCTGCTGCTCAACCTTTGATAAAATTCGAATATTCTCAAGGAACCGTCCATGCGCCGCCTGCTTGCCGCTGTCGCTCTTGCCTGTGCCCTGCCCGTCCTCGCCCAAGACCGCCCCAAAGATCTTCAGCCCCTGCCCGAGCCGCCGCCCCCGCCGCCGGGCTACCAACCGGAGCCGGCCCTGGAGCCCGAAGTCACCATCATCCGGCGGGGCGAGGACGTGGTGGAGGAGTTCCGCATCAACGGCAAGCTGTACATGATCAAGGTGACGCCGCCCCACGGCGTGCCCTACTACCTGATCGACTACCGGGGCGACGGCCGCATGGTGCGCCAGGAGTCCCTGGACTCGGGACTGCGCGTGCCCATGTGGGTGATCAAGTCCTTCTGATTAGTGACGGGTGACGGGTGACGGGTGAGCACTACCCGATCCTGTCACCCGTCACCCGTCACTCGTCACCACCCTTCACCATGTCCGTCTTCACCCCCGTCACCGCCCGGGAAGTGGAACTCTGGCTGCAGGACTACTCCGTCGGCACGCTGGTGGAGCTGCAGGGCATCGCCGGCGGCGTGGAGAACACCAATTACTACGTCACCACCACCCTGGGCCGCTACGTGCTCACCCTGTTCGAGCGCCTGGCGCGGGCCGACCTGCCTTTCTACCTGCACCTGATGGCCCACCTGGCGCGCCATGGCATCCCCTGCCCGGCGCCCATCGCCAACCGGGACAACGAATACCTGGGCACCCTCAAGGAGCGGCCGGCGGTGCTGGTGACGCGCCTGCCCGGCGCATCCATGGAGGCGCCGGACGCCGCCCAGTGCGCGGCGACCGGCGCCATGCTGGCCCACCTGCATCTCGCCGGCCAGTCCTACGGCCGGCACCTGGCCAATCCGCGCGGCCCGCGCTGGTGGCGCGACACCGCCGCCCGGGTGCTGCCCTTCCTGGAGGCGGACGACGCCGCCCTGCTGCGGGAGGAGCTGCGCTTCCAGTCCCTCTACCGGCTGCCGGACGCGCCCCGCGGCGTGGTCCATGGCGACCTGTTCCGGGACAACGTGCTGTTCGAGGACGGGCGCATCGGCGGCGTCATCGACTTCTATTTCGCCGGCCACGACGTGCTGCTGTTCGACGTGGCGGTGACGGTGAATGACTGGTGCCTCGCCGCCGACGGCCGGCTCGACCAGGCCCGCACCCTCGCCCTGCTGCACGCCTACCACGCGGTGCGCCCCCTCACCGCCCTGGAGCGGGGCGCCTGGCCGGTCATGCTGCGCGCCGCGGCGCTGCGCTTCTGGCTGTCGCGCCTGGAGGATTTCCACCTGCCCCGCGCCGGCGAAATGGTGCTGGTGAAGGACCCGGGCCACTTCCGCGACCTGCTGCGCCTGCGCGCCACCGCGACGAGTCTCCCTTGGCCGGCGTAAGGCTTTGATTGAAATGTCACTTTGCATCGGCTAGGATTCGCCGACACGATAACAACCACGACACGGAGGCGGCACCATGAGCGAGCAGCAGAATCCCTTCCTGGCCCAGCCGCCTGCCGGCGGCGGTCTCGACCCCTCCGGGCGCACCGTGGACGCGGGGCGCGGCATCGAGTGGCTCAAGCAGGGCTGGCAGTTGTTCACCAAGAACCCGGGTATCTGGATCGCCCTGGCCCTGATCCTGATGATCATCGTGGTCGTGCTCGGCTTCATCCCCTTCCTCGGCAACCTGGCCCTGGCCCTGCTCTCCCCGGTGTTCGCCGGCGGCCTGCTCGCGGGCTGCAAGGCGCTGGCCGAAGGCGGCGAGCTGCGCATCGACCATCTGTTCGCCGGCTTCAAGGAAAAGACCGGCAACCTGATCGTGGTCGGCGCCGTGTCCCTGGGCGGTTTTTTCCTCATCGCCCTCATCATGCTGGCGATCGGCGGCGGCAGCGCCATGACCGGCGCCATGATGGGCCGCGGCATCGGCGCCGGCATGGCCGTGGGCGGCTTCCTGGTGGGCATGCTGGTCGGCCTGGCCTTGTCCGTTCCCCTGGCCATGGCCGTGTGGTTCGCCCCGGCCCTGGTCATGTTCCGCGATGTCGCACCGGTAGAGGCCATGAAGCGCAGCTTCTCGGCCTGCCTGAAGAACATCGTGCCCTTCCTGATCTACGGCATCATCCTGTTCGTGCTGTCCATCGTCGCGATGATTCCCTTCGGGCTGGGCTTCCTGGTGCTGATCCCCGTCATGGTGGGATCGGTGTATTCGTCCTATGTCGAGATATTTGAATAGCCCGCCCGTCCGCCGCCCGGCGCCGCCGGGCGGCACCGCCTCCTGATTCATGCAAGCACACTCCCTGCCCGCTGCGCGCGGCTGGTCCTGGATCGTCCAAGGCTTCCGGCTCTTCCGCAGCAACCCGGCTTTTCTCACCTTCATGGTCATCGGCTACTGGCTGGTGCTGATGGCCATCAACCTGGTGCCCTTTCTCGGGGCGCTCGCCGCGCCCCTGTGCGTGCCCGCCCTGTCGGTCAGCGTCATGAACGGCTGCCGCGCCCTGGACCGGGGCGAGCCGGTGAATTTCGGCATGCTGTTCTCCGGCTTTCAGCACAACCTGCGCAGCCTGCTGACGCTGGGGGCCCTGTACACCGTCGGCTCCCTCATCGTGCTGGGCGTCACCTTCTGGGTGGACGGGGGTCTGCTGCTGGAGATGATGCTGACGGGCAAGGCCGCGGACCCGGACGACCTGCGCGAAAGTCACCTGCTGGCGGCGCTGCAGGTTGCCCTGGCGCTCACCGTGCCGCTGCTCATGGCCTTTTGGTTCTCGCCCATGCTCACCGCCTGGAACGGCCTGACGCCGGCGAAATCCGTGTTTTTCAGCTTCGTCGCCAGCTGGCGCAACTGGCGCGCCTTCCTGGTGTATGGCCTGGGGGTGGCCTTCCTCAGCGCCGTGTTGCCCGGCATCGTGCTGGCCCTGGCCGGCCTGTTCTCCGCCTGGCTGTTCCGCCTGCTGGCGGCGGCCCTGACCATGCCCCTGGTGTTCGTCTTCCTGCCGACCCTGTTCGGCAGCTTCTACGCCAGCTATCGCGATGTGTTCGGCACGCAGGAGGCCCGTGAAGCCCTCGCCTGATTCAGCCCCCCTGGGCATCATGGGCGGCACCTTCGACCCGGTGCACTTCGGGCATTTGCGCCTGGCGGAGGAGGCACGCCAGGCCTTAGGGCTAGCCCGGGTGCTGTGGATCCCCGCCGGCCAGCCGCCCCACCGCGCCGCCCCCGGCGTGGCGGCGGAGGACCGTCTGCAGATGGTGCGCCTGGCGGTGGCACGAAACTCGCATTTCCAGGTGGACGACGCGGAAGTGCGCAGCGCAGCGCCGAGCTATTCGGTGGCCACCCTGGAGCGCCTGCGCGCCCTGCATGGCCCGCAGCGGCCCCTGGTGCTGCTGCTGGGCAGCGACGCTTTCACCGGCCTGCCCACATGGCACCGCTGGGAAGAGCTGTTTGCCCTGGCCCACATCGGTGTGGCGACGCGGCCGGGCTACGAACTGACGGCCTCGGCCTTGCCGCCGCCCCTGGCGCACCACTGCGCCACCCGGCTCACGGCCGAGGGCGCGCGGCTGGCCCGCCAGCCGGCGGGGTGCATCGCCACCTTCGCCATGACGGCGCTGGCCATTTCCGCCTCCGCCATCCGCGCCGCGATCGCCGCCGGGCGCAGCGTGGCCTATTTGCTACCCGATTCGGTTCTCGATTATATTGAAACGAAAGGACTGTACCTGCCTCATGGACGTTAGAAAGCTGCAGAAAATCGTGGTCTCCGCGCTGGAAGACATCAAGGCCCACGACATCACGGTCATCAACACCACCAAGCTCACGGCATTGTTCGACCGGGTGATCATCGCCAGCGCCGACTCGGCGCGGCAGACCAAGGCCTTGGCGCGCAACGTCCAGGACAAGGTAAGCGAGGCCGGCGGCGACGTCATCGGCATCGAAGGCGAGGACAGCGGCGACTGGATCCTGGTGGACCTGGGCGCCGTGGTGGTGCACATCATGCAGCCGGCGGTGCGCAGCTATTACAACCTGGAAGAGCTGTGGCAGGCCAAGCCGGCGCGCCGCGCCGTGCCGCCCGCGGCGGGCGCCGCGCACTGAGCGATGAGGCTGCTGGTGATCGCGGTCGGGACGCGCATGCCCGACTGGATCGACGCCGGCTTCCATGAATTTGCCAAGCGCATGCCGCGCGAGCTGCCCCTGCAGCTGGTGGAGGTCAAGCCCGAGCCGCGCGCCGGCAACAAGAACGTGGAGGCGCTGCTTGGCGCCGAGGGCGCGCGCATCCGCGCCGCGCTGCCCGCCCGGGTGCACACCGTGGCCCTGGACGAGCATGGCGACGACATCACCACCCAGCAACTGGCACAACGACTGAAGCACTGGATGAGCGAAGGCGGTGATGTGGCGTTCCTGATCGGCGGCCCGGACGGGCTCGCACCTGAATTGAAAGCGGCAGCCGCCGAGACGTTGCGGCTGTCCAGCCTCACCCTGCCCCACGCCCTGGTGCGCGTGCTCCTCGCCGAACAGCTCTACCGCGCCGCCAGCATCCTCAAGGGCCATCCCTACCACCGCGAATAGCCATGCCCTATATCGAACCGCGCATCTACCTCGCCTCGCGCAGCCCGCGCCGGCGCGAGCTGCTGCACCAGATCCACGTAAACTTCGAAGTGCTGCTGTTCCGCAATCCCGCCCGGGGCGAGGACGAAGTGAGCGAGGCGGTGCTGCCGGGGGAGGATGCGCAGACCTACGTGCAGCGCGTCACCCTGGCCAAGGCCGAGGCGGGCGTGCTGCGCGTGCATCAGCGGCATCTCCGTCCCTACCCGGTGCTGGCGGCCGACACCACCGTGGAGCTGGACGGCGTCATCCTGGGCAAGCCCGCCGACGACGCGGAAGCGGCCGACATGCTGGCGCGCCTGTCCGGCCGCACCCACCGGGTGCTGACCGCCGTCGCCGTGGCCGACGAGAGCCGCTGGGAGCACCGCCTGTCGGTGAGCGAGGTGCGCTTCCGTCCGCTGGAGCCGGGCGAGATCCGGCGCTACGTGCTCACCGGCGAGCCGCGGGACAAGGCCGGCGCCTACGGCATCCAGGGCCGCGCCGCCATGTTCATCGAGGAGATCCGCGGCAGCTACACCGGCATCATGGGCCTGCCTCTGTTCGAGACGGCGCAGCTGCTCAAGCTGTTCGGATACCCGCTGTAAATGACAGAAGAATTTCTCATCAACTTCACGCCCCAGGAGACGCGCGTCGCCCTGATGCAGCAGGGCGTGGTGCAGGAACTGCACATCGAGCGCACCGCCAGCCGCGGCCTGGTGGGCAACGTCTATCTCGGGCGCGTGGTGCGCGTGCTGCCCGGCATGCAGTCGGCCTTCATCGACATCGGCCTGGAGCGCACCGCCTTCCTGCACGTGGCCGACATCTGGATGGACCGCAACAACGGCGAGCCGCCCAAGCCCATCGAGAAGATCCTGTCCGAGGGCCAGAACCTGGTGGTGCAGGTGCTCAAGGATCCCATCGGCAGCAAGGGCGCGCGCCTGTCCACCCAGATCAGCATCGCCGGCCGGCTGCTGGTGTACCTGCCCCAGGAGCGCCACATCGGCATCTCCCAGCGCATCGAGGACGAAGCCGAGCGCGAGCAGCTGCGCGGGCGCCTGCAGCAGCTGGTGCCGGCCGACGAGACCGGCGGCTTCATCATCCGCACCATGGCCGAGAAGGCGACGGAGGAGGAGCTGGCGAGCGACATCGCCTACCTGCGCAAGATCTGGAGCGAGGTGAAGCACACCGCGGCGACGGCCACGCCGCCCACGGTGCTGTACCAGGACCTCACCCTGGGCCAGCGGGTGCTGCGCGACCTGGTGACGCGCGAGACCACGCGCATCGTGGTGGATTCGCGCGAGAACTACCAGAAGCTCTCCGCCTTCGCCCAGGAGTACATGCCCCAGCTGGTGCCCCTGCTGGAGCACTACACGGGCGAGCGGCCCCTGTTCGACCTGCACGGCGTGGAGGACGAGATCCAGAAGGCGCTCGCCCGGCGCGTGGACCTCAAGTCGGGCGGGTATCTCATCATCGACCAGACCGAGGCGATGACCACCATCGACGTGAATACCGGCGGCTTCGTCGGCGTGCGCAACTTTGACGACACCATTTTCAAGACCAACCTGGAGGCAGCCCAGACCATCGCGCGCCAGCTGCGCCTGCGCAACCTGGGCGGCATCATCATCATCGACTTCATCGACATGGAGTCGGAGGAGCACAAGGCGGCGGTGCTGGCCGAGTTCAACAAGGCCCTGGCGCGCGACCACACGCGCATGTCGGTGAACGGCTTCACCGCCCTGGGTCTGGTGGAGATGACGCGCAAGAGGACGCGCGAATCGCTGGCCCACGTGCTGTGCGAACCCTGTCCCGTGTGCAGCGGCCGGGGCGAAGTGAAGACGGCGCGCACCATGTGCTACGAGATCCTGCGCGAGCTGCTGCGCGAGGCGCGCCAGTTCAACGCCCGGGAGTTCCGCATCCTGGCCGCACCGGCGGTGGTGGACCTGTTCCTGGACGAGGAGTCCCAGTCGCTCGCCATGCTGTCGGACTTCATCGGCAAGCCCATCTTCCTGCAGGCGGAGACCGGCTATACCCAGGAGCAGTTCGACATCGTGCTGCTGTAACGGAGAATCCCATGGCCATCCTGTTTCTCGGCGCCGGCGGCACCGGCGGCTATTTCGGCGGACGCCTGGCCCAGGCCGGCAAGGACGTGGTGTTCCTGGTGCGCCCCGGGCGCCAGGCGCAGCTGGCGCGCGACGGGCTGCGCATCACCAGCCCCTTCGGCGACGCCCAGGTGGCCGTGCGCGCCGTGCAGCGCGCCGACGAGGCCGGGCCGGCGCAACTGGTGGTGCTCACCTGCAAGGCCTACGACCTGGACAGCGCCATGGACGCCATCGCCCCCGCCATGGGTCGGGACACCCTGGTGCTGCCCCTGCTCAACGGCCTGCGCCACCTGGACAGCCTCGACGCGCGCTTCGGTCCCGAGCGCGTACTGGGCGGCTTCTGTCATCTCGCCACCACCCTGGCGCCGGACGGCAGCATCCACCACATGAACCGGGTGCATCGCCTGTCCCTGGGGGCGCGCACGCCGGCGCAGCAGGCGGTGGCCCAGCGCGCCTACGAGACCCTGGCCGGAGCGGGCTTCGACCTGGCCCTGTGCACCGACGTGCGTCGTGAAATGTGGGAGAAGTACGTGTTCCTCGCCACCCTGGCGGCCATGACCTGCCTGCTGCGCGCCAGCGTCGGCGAGATCTGCGCCACGCGCCACGGCCGCGGGCTGATGCTGGAGGCATTCGCCGCCTGCCAGGCGGTGGCGCGCGCCGAGGGCGCGGAGCTGTCGGAGCAGTGGCGGCGGCAGACCGAGGGCTTCCTGACCGATCCCGCCTCGACCCTGACCGCCTCCATGCTGCGCGACCTGGAGAAGGGCGGACGCACGGAGGCCGAGCATGTGCTGGGCGACATGCTTGAGCGCGCCGCCGCCCACGGCCTGCGTCTGCCCCTGCTGGAGGCGGCCTACGCCCAGCTGCAGGCGCACGAGCGGCGCATCGCCGGGCGCTGAGCGCTCGGCTGATAGGTCGGACTTCAGTCCGACATGTCGGGCTCAGCCCTTGGGCACACGCCCCAGCAGGTAGAACTCGTCGTTGGGGCGGATGGAGAAGGCGTTGGCCAGGCGGTTGGACATGGCGAACATGGCGGCGATGGCGGCGATGTCCCAGATGTCATCATCGGAGAAGCCCTGGGCGCGCAGCGCCTCGTAGTCGGCGTCTTCCACGGCGTGGGATTCCAGCGCCACCTTCATGGCGAAATCCAGCATCGCCCGCTGGCGCGGCGTGATGTCGGCCTTGCGGTAGTTGATCGCCACCTGGTCGGCCACCAGGGGATTCTTGGCGCGGATGCGCAGGATGGCGCCGTGGGCCACCACGCAATACTGGCAGCGATTGGCGCCGGAAGTGGCCACCACGATCATCTCCCGCTCCGCCTTGGTCAGCCCCGTGTTCTTCTCCATGAGGGCGTCATGGTAGGCGAAGAAGGCGCGGAACTCCTCCGGGCGGCGCGCCAGGGCCAGGAACACGTTGGGCACGAA
>JBMOQT010000010.1:1995-6166 GCA_049320945.1 Pseudomonadota bacterium | reverse complement strand
GTGCCGGCGCCTGGCCAAGGTGGGCTACCAGGCCATCGCCCCGGAACTGTACGCGCGCCAGGGCGACGTGTCGAAGATGTCCGTGCCCCAGATCATGAACGACGTGGTGCCCAAGGTGGCCGACGCCCAGGTGATGGCCGACCTGGACGCCTGCGTCGCCTGGGCCAAGGCCCACGGCGGCGATACGGCGCGCTTAGGGCTAACCGGCTTCTGCTGGGGCGGGCGCATCGTGTGGCTGTACGCCGCCCACAACCCCAACCTGAAGGCGGCGGTCGCCTGGTACGGGCGCCTGGACGGAGCGCCCTCGCCCAACACGCCCAAGCATCCCCTGGACCTCGCCGCGGAGCTGAAGGCGCCGGTGCTGGGCCTGTACGGCGGCAATGACCAGGGCATTCCCCTGGAGGACGTGGACGCCATGCGCAAGGCCATCGCCCAGGCGGGAGGAAAATCGGAGATCGTGGTCTATCCCGACGCGCCCCATGCCTTCTTCGCCGACTACCGGCCCAGCTATCGCAAGGAGGCGGCGGAGGACGGCTGGAAGCGCATGCTGCAGTGGTTCAGGAAGCATGGCGTGGCGTGATGCGAGGGGCGCTCACTCGATCACGCCCAGGCGGCCGTTGTGGGAGCCCATGTACCAGTAGCGGCCCCGGGCGTCGATGATGGCCTTGCGGATGCCCACGTTCCTGGAAGGCAGGGCGATGACGCGGAAGCTCTCGGTTTTGGGGTCCAACAGGGCGACCGTGTCCGTGTCGATCTCGTTGGCCCACACGCGCCCGGCCCCGTCCACCGTCACGGCATAGGGGCCGCCGCGGCGTCCCGCGGGCATGTCGTATTCCTTGACGACGCGCCGCTCTGCCGGATCGATCTTGGCCAGCTTGCCGCTGCCGTAATAGGTCACCCACAACATGCCGTCGGGCGCCGCCGCCATGCGCCGCGGGCGCGAGCCCGGACCCGTGTCGAGCAGGTCGATCCGGCCCGTGGCCGGGTCCAGGCGGCCCAGCCCGTCGCCCGACAGGCGGCAGAACCACACGGCGCCGGCGCGATCGATCGCTATGCCATAAGGATGGCCCGAGGTCGGGTACTCGGTGATCCTGCCGCTCGCCCGGTCCAGGCGGCCGATGCGCTGCCCGCTCTGCACGGTGAACCAGATGGTCCCCTTGTCGTCCAGCACCAGGGTGTGGGGATCGCCGCCCGAGGGCGCCTGGTACTCGGTCACCTTGCCCGTCCTGGGGTCGAGGCGGCCGATGGTGCCGTTGCCGTTGCCCGTGTACCACACCATGCCTTCGGCATCGACCAGCAGGCCGTGGGGCCGGGCGCCGGGCGGCAGCTCCCATTCGGTGAAGGCATGCGTGCGGGTATCGAAGCGGGCGATGCGGTTGCCCTGCATCACCGCGATGTAGATGTTGCCGTCGGGCCCCGGCGCCGGATCGCGCGCGAACCGGGGCGTGGGCACCGGCCATTCGCTCACCCTGCCCTCCACCTTGGCGAGCGCGCCGGGGACGATGCCGTAATGGGAGCCGCCGGCGGCCAGCGCCGCGCTCCAGGCCGCCGCCAGGGCGGCGAGCAACACTGGAATGGGTTTCATGGTCCTGTCTCGCTGTTTCCTCTCGTTATAGCAGGGACCGCCCTCTTGCCTGCCGCGCCCCGCCCAGACATAATAAAGCAAGCACTTGCTTGGTGACCTCGCCAAGCCCCGATCACGCCGCAGGAGGCAGCAATGGACTACCGCTCGGTATTCCGCCCGGGCTTGTTTCAGGATCAGGTCGTCGTCGTCACCGGTGGCGGCAGCGGCATCGGCCGCTGCACGGCCCACGAGCTCGCCGCCCTGGGTGCCCGGGTGGCCCTGGTGGGGCGTAAGCCCGACAAGCTGCAGGCGGTGGCCGAAGAGATCGCCGGCGACCGCATCACCACCCATCCGTGCGATATCCGCGAGGAAGAGCAGGTGCAGGCCGCGGTGGCGGCGGTGCTGGCCGCCCACGGACGCATCGACGGCCTGGTGAACAACGCCGGCGGCCAGTTCCCGGCGGCGCTCAAGGACATCTCCGCCAGGGGCTGGGACGCGGTGGTGCGCACCAACCTCACCGGCGGCTTCCTCATGGCGCGCGAGTGCTATGTCCAATGGATGGAGGCCCACGGCGGCGCCATCGTGAACATGATCGCCGACATGTGGAGCGGCATGCCCGGCATGGGCCACTCGGGCGCGGCCCGGGCCGGCATGCTCAACTTCACCGAGACGGCGGCCTGCGAATGGGCGGCCGCCGGCGTGCGGGTCAATGCCGTGGCGCCGGGCTGGATCGCCTCCAGCGGCTTCCAGACCTATCCGCCCGAGTTCCAGCAGCGCGTCAAGGGCCTGAAGTACGAGGTGCCCCTGCAGCGCTTCGGCACCGAGTCGGAGGTGTCCGCCGCCATCGTCTTTCTGCTGTCGGAAGCCGCCGCCTTCATCACCGGCGCCTGCCTGCGCATCGACGGCGGCGTGCCCAACGCCCGGCCCGCCTGGCCGCTCGCGCGCCACCGCCGCTCGCGCCCCTACAACGGCTTCCCCCTGTACCGGCCGCCCGGCTTCATGGTGGAGGACTGACATGCCCCGCATCGAATCCGCGGTGGACACGGGCGCCGCCGCCTTCGCCGCCAACCGCGAGGCGTGGCTCCAGCTCATCGGCGAGTTCCGCGCCCTGGAGCAGCGGGTGCGGGACGCCTCGGCCCAGGCCCGTCCCCTCTTCGACAAGCGCGGCCAGCTGCTGCCGCGGGAGCGCGTGGCCCGGGTGCTGGACCCTGCCTCGCCCTTCCTGGAGCTGGCCACCGTCGCCGGCTACTGCCTGGACACGCCCGATCCGGGCAAGAGCATTCCCGGCGGCGGGCTGATCGCCGGCATCGGCTATGTCTCCGGCGTGCGCTGCCTGGTGGCCGCCTCCGACTCGGGCATCGAGGCGGGCGCCATCCAGCCCATGGGGCTGGAGAAGCTGCTGCGCTGCCTCGTCATCGCCCGGGAGAACAAGCTGCCCTTCGTGCACCTGGTGGAGTCCGCCGGCGCCAACCTGCTGCGCTACCGGGTGCAGGATTTCATCTGGGGCGGCGGCGTGTTCCGGGACCTGGCGCGCCTGTCGGCGGCGGGCATTCCCGTGGTCACCGTGGTGCACGGCGCCTCCACCGCCGGCGGCGCCTACATGCCCGGCATGTCCGACTACGTCATCATGGTGCGCGGCCGCGCCCGCGCCTTCCTGGCCGGCCCGGCCCTGCTCAAGGCCGCCACCGGCGAGGAGGCGGGCGAGGAGGAGTTGGGCGGCGCCGACATGCACGCCACGGTGTCGGGCCTGGCCGAATACGTGGCCCGGGATGATGCTGACGGCATCCGCCTGGCGCGGGAAGTGGTCGGGCGCCTGGACTGGAACCGCGAGCGCCCGGCCGAGCCTGAAGGCGCCGAGCCCTGCTACGACGCCGAAGAGCTGCTGGGCATCGTGCCCCTGGACACGCGCAAGCCCTGTGACGTGCGCGAGGTGATCGCGCGCATCGCCGACGATTCGGACTTCCTCGACTTCAAGGCGGCGTACGGCCCGGCCACGGTATGCGGCCAGGCGCGCATCGGCGGCCATGCCGTGGGCCTCATGGGCAACAACGGTCCCCTGGACCCCGCCGGCGCCACCAAGGCCTCCCAGTTCATCCAGCTGTGCTGCCAGGCGGGCACGCCCATCGTCTACCTCCAGAACACCACCGGCTACATCGTCGGAAGAGCGAGCGAGCAGGCGGGCATGATCAAGCACGGCGCCAAGATGATCCAGGCGGTGGCCACCGCCAACGTGCCCCAGATCACCCTGCACATCGGCGCCTCCTACGGCGCCGGCAACTACGGCATGTGCGGCCGCGCCTACCAGCCGCGCTTCTGCTTCTCCTGGCCCAACGCCAGGACGGCGGTGATGGGCGCCGAGCAGGCGGCCATGACCATGCGCCTGGTGATGGAGGCCAAGCGCCGGCGCGGCGGGGCGGAAGCGGACGCCGCCGAGCTGGCCGCCCTGGAGAAGAAAATCATCGACACCTTCGAGCGCCAGTCGTCGGCGCTCGCCACCAGCGCCCTGCTGCTCGATGACGGCATCATCGATCCGCGCGACACGCGCAAGCTGCTCATCTACCTGCTGTCCATCTGCCGCGAGGCCGAGGCGCGCACCCTGCGCCCGGT
>JBMOQT010000010.1:0-1895 GCA_049320945.1 Pseudomonadota bacterium | reverse complement strand
CATGCTCTACACCCAGGAACATCAGGAACTGCAGCGCTCGGTGAAGAAGTTCATCGACACCGAGATCAATCCCTACGTGGATGAATGGGAGGCGGCGGAGATCTTCCCCGCCCACGAGCTGTTCAAGAAGATGGGCCAGGCGGGCTACCTGGGCATCACCAAGCCGGTGGCATACGGCGGCCTGGGCCTCGACTACTCCTACGCCCTGGCCTTCGCCGAGGCCCTGGGCCACATCCGCTGCGGCGGCGTGCCCATGGCCATCGGCGTGCAGACCGACATGGCCACGCCCGCCCTGGCGCGCTTCGGCTCCGACGAGCTGCGGCGCGAATTCCTGGCGCCCTCCATCGCCGGCGATTACGTGGCCTGCCTGGGCGTGTCCGAGCCGGGCGCCGGTTCCGACGTGGCCTCCATCAAGACCACGGCGCGCAAGGACGGCGACGACTACGTCATCAACGGCACCAAGATGTGGACCACCAGCGGCACCCAGGCGGACTGGATCTGCCTGCTGGCCAACACCTCGGAAGGCGCGCCCCACCGGAACAAGTCCCTCATCTGCGTGCCCATGAAGACCAAGGGCGTGACCGTGGCGCGCAAGCTGAAGAAGCTGGGCATGTGGTCCTCGGACACGGCCCAGCTGTTCTTCGACGACGTGCGCGTGCCCCAGCGTTTCCGCATCGGCGAGGAGGGCATGGGCTTCACCTACCAGATGCTGCAGTTCCAGGAAGAGCGCCTGTGGGCCGCCGCCCAGTGGACCGTGCTGGAGCGGGTGATCGACGAGACCATTGCCTATACGCGGGAGCGCCAGGCCTTCGGCCAGTCCATCCTGGACAACCAGTACGTGCATTTCCGCCTCGGCGAGCTGAAGACGGAAGTGGAGGCCCTCAAGGCCCTCACCCACCGGGCCGCCGAGCTGCACATCGCCGGCGAGGACGTCACCATGCTCGCCTCCATGGCCAAGCTCAAGGCGGGACGCCTGTCCCGGGAAGTAGCCGACACCTGTCTGCAGTTCTGGGGCGGCATGGGCTACATGTGGGAGTCCAGCCCCTCGCGCGTGCTGCGCGACACCCGCCTGTCCTCCATCGGCGGCGGCGCCGACGAGGTGATGCTGGGCATCATCTGCAAGCACATGGGCACGCTGCCGCGCAAGTGAAGACCTTCGCCAAGATCCTCGTCGCCAACCGCGGAGAGATAGCCTGCCGCGTCCTGCGCACGGCGCGCGCCCTGGGCTACCGCACGGTGGCGGTGTATTCGGATGCGGACTGGGACGCGCTGCACGTTCAGCTCGCCGACGAGGCGTTGCGTCTCGGCCCGCCCTCGCCGCGCGAGTCCTATCTCTGCATCGAGCGCATCCTCGCCGCCTGCGCCGCCAGCGGCGCCCAGGCGGTGCACCCGGGCTACGGCTTCCTGTCGGAGAACGCGGACTTCGCCCAGGCCTGCATGGACGCCGGGTTGGTGTTCATCGGCCCGCCCGCCTCAGCCGTGCGGCGCATGGGCAACAAGGCCGAGGCCAAGCGCCTGATGCACGCCGCCGGCGTGCCCTGCATTCCCGGCTACGAGGGCGCCGACCAGTCCGACGCCGCCTTCCTCGCCGCGGCGCGCGGCATGGAATTGCCGCTCATGGTCAAGGCGGCGGCCGGCGGTGGCGGGCGCGGCATGCGCCGCGTCACCGATCTGGCGCAGCTGCCCGCCGCCCTGGCCGCCGCCCGCTCGGAAGCGGCAGCAGCCTTCGGCAGCGGCGAGCTGATCCTGGAGCAGGCGTTGGCCGCGCCGCGCCACGTGGAAGTGCAGGTCTTCGCCGACGCCCACGGCAACGCCATCCACCTGGGCGAGCGCGACTGTTCGGTGCAGCGCCGCCACCAGAAGCTCATCGAGGAAACCCCCTGCCCCGCGGTCAC
>JBMOQT010000009.1:0-23897 GCA_049320945.1 Pseudomonadota bacterium | reverse complement strand
ATCGCCGGCGCCTATCTCCTCAAGCGGCTGCTGGATCGCGGCAGAAACTCCGCAAGCCTCAATAATCTCCTCGTAGGTGCGGTGGCGGTAGCGGGCCTGGCCTTCCTCCTGCAAGCGCTGCACGCCACCTTCTTTTAGACGTGGCGGCGCCCGCCGCCGCCACGTCCTTCCTCTTCTTCCCAACCGTCGCGCTCACGCCGCGGCGGCTTTCGTTGTGGCCTGGACATAAACCGCCCTGTAGCGGCGCGCCGCGTCGGTCCAGCCGAAGTCCCTGGCCATGCCGTTTTCCTGCAGCCGGCGCCACAGGGCCGGCTGGTGCCAGGCATCCACGGCGCGGCGCACGGCGGCGAGCAGGGCGGCGGAAGTGGGCTCGCGAAAGGTGAAGCCGTTGGCGCTGCCCGCCGCCAGGGTGAGCGGATTGCAGTCGGCCACCGTGTCCGCCAGGCCGCCGGTGGCACGGACCACCGGCGGCGTGCCGTAGCGCAGGCTGTACATCTGGTTCAGGCCGCAGGGCTCGAAGCGCGAGGGCATGAGAAACGCGTCGGCGCCCCCCTCGATGAGGTGGGCAAGGGGTTCGTCATAACCCAGCATGACGGCGAAGCGCTGCGGGTAGTCGTGCGCCATTTGCAGCAGCCGCGCTTCCAGGGCCGGTTCGCCCTGCCCCAGCAGGGCGAGTTGCACCGGCAGGGCGGCGAGCTCGGCGGCGATCTCCGGCAGCAGGTCCAGCCCCTTTTGGTGAGTGATGCGTGCCACGCAGCCCAGCAGCGGCAGAGACCCATCGGGCGGCAGGCCCATGCGCAGCTGCAGCGCGCGCTTGTTGTCCGCCTTGTGCTCCAGGCTGGCGGCATCGTAACGCCGGGCGAGGAAGGGGTCGGTCGCCGGGTTCCAGCGCTCGGTATCGATGCCGTTGAGAATGCCGGTGAGCCGGTCGCGGCGATAACGCAGCAGGCCGTCCAGGCCGCAGCCGTGCTCGGCGCTCTGGATCTCCTCGGCGTAGGTGGGGCTGACCGTGGTGATGCGGTCGGCCAGCTGCAGGCCGGCCTTGAGGAAGGATACCTGTCCGTAGAACTCGACTCCGTCGATGGCGAAGGCCTGGGACGGCAGTCCCAGCCCGCCCAGGGTCGCAGGCGGGAAGTTGCCCTGGAAAGCGAGGTTGTGCACCGTCATGACGCTGGCCGCAGGGGCTTGGCCGGCGTAGCGCAGATAGGCTGGAGCGAGGCCGCAGGGCCAGTCGTTGCAATGGACCACCCGCGGCCGCCAGGGTCTGCCCTCTCCCCCAGCCCCTCCCCCCCAGGCGAGGGAGGGGAGCGTCGTGCTCCCCTGCGGGGAGGTTTCCGGGTCGCGGCCGGGAGCGGCGGCGAGCAGGGCGGCGGCGCGGGACAGGGCGCCGAAACGCAGGTGGTTGTCGCCCCAGTCGGTCCCCCGTTCATCCTGGTAGGCGTTGCCGCCGCGCTGGTAGAAACGCGGGCTGTGCAGCAGCAGCAGGGGCAGGCCGTCCGCCGTCACGGTCTCCAGCACCGTGGCCGATCCGAGCGCGGCGCCGAGCTCCAGGTCGGCCGCGGGCCGTGCGTCGGGAAAGGCGCGCAGCAGCGCGGGATAAGCGGGGGTCAGGACGCGCACGTCGATGCCGATGCGCCGCAGGGCGTGGGGCAGGGCATGGGCCACGTCGCCCAGGCCGCCGCTCTTGACCCAGGGGGCGAGTTCGGGCGTCACGAACAGGACACGCAAGGATTCTTCGGTCATCTGTTGTTCTTCTTGGGCAGATCGTCACGCCGCGTCGTCCGCGGCGCGCCAGGTCATGGGGCTACAGCCAGATCATCATGCCCATTTCGAAGGGATGGGTGAGCAATTCATGGCAGGGAAACACACGGATGCGGTACTCCAGCTTGCCGCAATGGTCGGGGGTGAGGTCCAGGGCGAACAGTTCCTCGCCGCCGTCCAGCGGACGCTGATGGACGAAGCGCTGGCCGCGCCCCTTGCGCGGCAGGCCATCGGCTCCCGGGCGACCGATGACCAGCTCCACCACCACGTCGTCCGGGCTCAGGCCGTGCAGCTGGACGGCCACTTCGAAGCGCAGCCGCTCGCCGAAGGTGATGCGCCTTTTGGGCGTGTCGAGGCGGCGCAGGGTCACATGGGGCCAGGCCTCGCGCACCTTGGCCTTCCAGCGGGCCACCTGGTGGGCGGCGTCGAACTGCTCGCCGACGTAGCGGCGATGCTGCTGGGCGGCGGGCAGGTAGAAGCGGTTGAGGTAATCGGACAGCATGCGCACGGCATTGAAGCGCGGCAGCAGTGAGGCGATGGAATGCTTGGCCATCGCCACCCATCCGGGCGAATAGCCCATGGGGCCCCAGGCGTAGTACAGCGGGATGACACTGTCCTGGAGAATCTCGTACAGCGTGCGCGCTTCCTCCTGGGTGCGGCGCGCCTCCTCCAGGGTGTCCGAGGCGGGCTTGATGGCCCAGCCGTTGCGGCCGTCGTAGCCCTCGCCCCACCAGCCGTCGAGTACCGACAGGTTGACCACGCCATTCATGGCCGCCTTCATGCCCGACGTGCCCGAGGCTTCCAGCGGAAATACCGGGTTGTTCAGCCACACGTCCACGCCCGACACCAGCCGGCGCGCCAGGCGCAGGTCGTAGCCTTCCACCAGCAGGATCTTGCCCTCGAACTCGGGCATGCGCGCCACTTCCGCCACCCGGCGGATCAGCGCCTTGCCCGGCTCGTCGGCGGGATGCGCCTTGCCGGCGAAGATGAACAGCACGGGGCGCTTGGTGTCTTTGAGGATTTCCCGCAGCCAATCCAGGTTTTCGAACAGCATGGCGGCACGCTTGTAGGTGGCGAAACGGCGCGCGAAGCCGATGGTGAGCACGTTGGGATTGGCGGGATCGGCCCACTTGAGCAGCCGGTCCAGGTGGGCTTCCGAGCCGTGGTTGCGCGCATGCTGCTGCGAGATGCGGTGGCGCACCAGGTGCAGCATCTGCATTTTCAGGGACTGGTGCACGCTCCAGAACTGGTTGTCGGGAATGGCATGCACCGCTTCCCAGCAGCTGCGGTCGGTCAGCCGGCCGCTCCAGCCCGGCCCCAGGTAGCGGTCGAACAGGTCGTTCCACTCGTTCGACAGGAAGGTGGGAATGTGCACGCCGTTGGTGACGTAGGTCACCGGGTTTTCCTCCGCTTCGATCTGTGGCCACAGGGTATTCAGGATGCGCGCCGAGACGTCGCCGTGGATGCGCGACACGCCATTCTGAAACCGCGATCCGCGCACGGCGAGCGCGGTCATGTTGAAGTCGTGGCTGCCGGGGGCGCGGCCCAGCGCCAGCAGCTCCTCGGGCGATACGCGCAAGTCGTGGCAGAACTGCTCGAAGTAGCGGCGCACCATGTCCTCGCCAAAGTGGTCGTGTCCCGCCGGCACCGCCGTATGGGTGGTGAACACCGTGTTGGCCGCCACCGCTTCCAGCGCGGCGGCGAAATCCAGCCCCTGGCCCGCCAGCAGGCGCATGCGCTCCAGCACGAGGAAGGCGGCGTGGCCCTCGTTGATATGCCAGATGGTGGGGTTGAGCCCCATCTCCCGCAGCGCCCGCACCCCGCCCACCCCCAGCACGATCTCCTGCTCGATGCGGGTGGTGCGGTCGCCGCCGTAGAGGCGGTGGCCGATGCCGCGGTCATGAGGAGAGTTCTCTTCCACGTCCGTGTCCAGCAGGTAGAGGCTGACGTGGCCGACCCGGACGCGCCACACCTTCACCTGCAGCCGCCGGTCCAGCAGCTCGACGGGCACGCGCAGCTCGGCCCCGTCCTCGCGCCGCACCGGCTCGATGGGAAGATCGTCGAAGTCGGAATCGTTGTAGATGGCGTGCTGGTTGCCTTCGCCGTCTATGGTCTGGAGGAAGTAGCCCTGGCGGTAGAGCAGGCCGACGCCGACGAAGGGAAGGCCCAGGTCGCTCGCTGCCTTGAGGTGGTCTCCCGCCAGGATGCCGAGGCCGCCGGAGTAGATGGGCAGGCTCTCGTGGAATCCGAACTCGAAGCAGAAGTAGGCCACCAGATCGGTGTTGCGCAGGTGCTGCGTGCCATTGCCGCGCGCCGCCTCCTCCATGTAGGTGTCGAAGGCCGACAGCACGCGATTGAAGCTGCCGAGAAACACCGGGTCTTCGGCGGCGTCCGTCAGCCGCTGCTGGTCCACGCGCTTGAGGAAGGCCTTGGGACTGTGGCCCACGGCGTGCCACAGGGCGGGGTGGAGCCGGGCAAACAGGCTGCGCGTGGGGCGGTCCCAGCTGTACCAGAGATTGTTGGCCAGCTCCTCCAGGCGTTTCAGGCGGGGCGGGATCTGGGGATTGACTTCCAGGTAGTAGGATGTGCCGGGCATCAGAGGACGGAGGACTGAAGACAGAGGACAGAGTTTATGCGATGGCGACGTCTTTGGAGAGATACACGTCCTGGATGGCGTGGAGCAGCTCGACGCCTTCCCGGAAGGGCTTCTGGAAGGCCTTGCGTCCGGAGATGAGTCCCATGCCGCCGGCGCGCTTGTTGATCACCGCCGTGCGCACCGCCTGCTGCAGGTCGTTCTTGCCCGATTCGCCGCCGGAGTTGATCATGCCGGCGCGTCCCATGTAGCAGCAGGCCACCTGGTAGCGCACCAGGTCGATGGGGTGGTCGCTGGTCAGCTCGCTATACACCTTGGGGCTGGTCTTGCCGAACTTGAGGGCGTTATAGCCGCCGTTGTTCTCGGCCATCTTCTGCTTGACGATGTCGGCCTCGATGGTGACGGCGAGATGGTTGGCCTGCCCGGTGAGGTCGGCTGAGACGTGGTAGTCGGTGCCCTCGTGCTTGAAGGCGGGGTTGCGCGTGTAGGCCCACAGGATGGTGGCCATGCCCAGTTCGTGGGCACGGGCGAAGGCCCGGGAGATCTCCCAGATCTGCCGGCGCGATTCCTCGGAGCCGAAGAACACCGTGGCGCCCACGGCCACGGCCCCCATGTCGAAGGCCTGCTCCACGCCGGCATACAGGGTCTGGTCGTACCTGTTGGGGTAGCTCAGCAGCTCGTTGTGATTGATCTTGACGATGAACGGAATGCGATGGGCAAACTTGCGCGCCATCGCCCCCAGCACCCCCAGGGTTGACGCCACGGCATTGCAGCCGCCCTCGACGGCGAGCCGGACGATGGCCTCCGGGTCGAAGAAATCCGGATTGGGCGCGAAGGAGGCGCCCGCCGAGTGCTCCACGCCCTGGTCCACGGGCAGGATGGAGAGGTAGCCGGTGCCCGCCAGGCGCCCGTGGTTGAACAGGGCTGCCAGGCTGCGCAGCACGGCGGGCTTGCGGTCCGAAGAGGCGTGCACCCGGTCCACGAAATCGGGACCGGGCAGATGCAGCCGTTCCTTGGGTATGCCTTTGCACACGTGGCCCAGGAGGGTTTCGGCTTCCTCGCCCAGGAGCTTGACGATGTCGGTCATGGCGGTCTCCTTTTCACAATCCAATGTTACTCGGCTGCCCGGCGCATGGTGCCGCCGGACTCGGGCGCGCCGCGGCCGTGGCTGATGGGCATGTCGACCTGGGGCGGCGCCGGCAGTTGCATCAGGCGATACAGGCGCGCCAGGTTGTGGCGGAACAGGCGGTCGAAGCTGGCCACTGTGGCCGGCGGATTGTAGTCACCGAACCACCAGAACCAGTCGGAGCCCTCGCACACGGCAAGCTGGGCCTGCGCCGCGGCGGCCGCGGCCTCGTCCAGGCGCCGGCTGGCGGTGACCAGGTCATAGCTTTGCTTCGCCGCGCACAGCAGCTCCCAGGCGCGGTTCTTGTCCGGGTCCCCTATCCAGGTGGACAGGTTGCCATAGACCCAGCTTCCCGCCACCAGCGCCGGCAAGGTGCCCGTGTCTTCCCTGTCCTGCGCCAGGCGCTCGCCGAAGGTGGTACAGCGTATGCTTTCGTGGCTGGCCAGCAGCGAATATACGTCGTCGAAGAAGTAGTAGGCGTTGTAGGGATAGTATTCCCAGGCGTTCTCGCCATCGAGGATCACCGACACAACGGGGGTCTGCCCCGGCGGCGCCGCTTCCCTGATCTTGTCCAACTCGGCCACGAAATGCCGGGCGGCGTCGCGGCCGTGCCATTTGCTGTATTCAAAGCCGATCAGGTCCGACAGGCGCTCGTCGCGGAAGAACAGGGTGAGGCCGCTCGCCTCGGGCAGGCGCCAGGGGCGGTACAGGTATTCGTTGCGCGGCGGCGGGTGGGCGCTGTGGCGCTTCAAGCTGTTGAGCAACACGGTCTCACTGGAGGCGGCCCACGTGATGCCCTGGGCCGCGATTAACTGCAGAAACGGCGCGGACACGGCCCCTTCGGCCGGCCACAGGCCCGCCGGCGGCGCCCCGAAGCGCCGGCGGTGGCTGTCGATGGCGGCGCTCAACTGGGCGGCGGCACGCATGCGCCCGCCCGGATAGACGCTGCCCAGGGGCAAGGCTACGTCCGGCATGGCCTCGCGCGCACAGCCGAAATCGATCAGCAGCGGCCCGATCGGGTGGGTGTGGGGCGTGGCGGACAGCTCGATTTGGCCGCGCTCGGCCAGCGCCCGGTAACGCGGTATCAGGTTGCGCAGAGTGTCGCCGATATAGCCGAGCAGGCGGCGCCGGTCGTCAACAGTGAAGCCCTCGCCCTTGCTCATCAGTTCCGCCAGCAGGGGGGTGCGCCGCCGCTCCGTCTCGCCGGTCCACGCCAGGTGATACCAGGTGACCAGGTCGGCGAAGTAGCGTCCCGACAGATAGCTCACGCCGAAGCCCGCCTCGTCGCGGCTCAGGCGGCACAGCTCGAACAGGCGCTGGTAGCGCGGGTAGGGGGCGAGCAGGCGCGCATGGTTGCCTCGGAAACAGGTGTCGAGCAGCCAATGGCGCTCCTCCAGGGTGAGGTCATCATGGCGTTCCCGCACCAGCATGCGCAGCAGGGGATCGCGCAGGGTGTTGCCGTCGAGCTGGACGACGTAGTCCTCGATCTGGTCCAGCAGCACGGGAACGAAATTCACCACGGCGCGGATCGACGGGTGGCGCTCCAGGTGGGCGGCCATGTCCGTGTAGTCCTTGAGGCCGTGCAGATAGACCCAGGGCAGCAGGAACTCGCCGCTGTCGTGATCGCGGTAATCCGGCTGGTGCATATGCCAGAGGAATACCAAGTCCAGCTTCTTCTCGTTCATGCGACTTGTCGGCAATCGGGCGAGACGGAGGAGGGACGCCCGTCCTCGTTTGGTCCTGGCGGACCGGCGACGGTTCAGTCTATACCCGGGGCGGCGCTGCCGCTAGCGTACCCGGTGCACGTGCTGTCCCAGCATTTCGGGGGTGACCAGGGTGATGCCCCGCTCGGTGACATGGAAGCGATCCCGATCCGCCTCCCGGTCCACGCCGATGCGCATGCCGGCGGGGATGCGGCAGCGCTTGTCCACCACGGCGCGCCGGATGATCACTCCCTCGCCGATGTCCACCTTGGGCAGGATCACCGAGTCCTCGACGATGCTGCCGGCGTTCACGCGCACGCCTGTGAACAGCAGCGACCGGCGCACCGTGGCGCCGCTGACGATGCAACCGCCCGATACCAGCGAGTCGATGGCCGTGCCGCGCCGGTGCTCGTCGTCGAACACGAACTTGGCCGGCGGCTGCTGCTCCTGGTAGGTCCAGATGGGCCACACCTCGTCGTAGAGGTTGAGTTCGGGCACCACCTTGCACAACTCCATGTTGGCTTCCCAGTAGGCGTCCACCGTGCCCACGTCGCGCCAGTAGGGCTCGCCCTGCTCACCCCCGACGCTGCTGTCGGCGAAGCGATGGGCATAGACCCGGTGGCGCGGGATGATGTAGGGGATGACATCCTTGCCGAAGTCGTGGGAGGAGTCCGGGTCGTCGTGGTCGCGGATCAGATGCTCGAACAGGAACGGGGCGTTGAACACGTAGATCCCCATGCTGGCTAGTGCCATGCCCGGGCTGCCCGGCACCGGCTCCGGGTGCTCGGGCTTTTCCTGGAAGCGCTGCACCCGCCCGTCCTCGGCTACGGCCATTACGCCGAAAGCGCGCGCTTCCGCCAGGGGCACCTCGACGCAGGCCACGGTCATGTCGGCGCGGCGCGCCACATGGAAGGCGAGCAGCTTGCCGTAATCCATCTTGTACACCTGGTCGCCGGACAACACCAGCACGTAGGCGGGGCGGTTGCGCCTGAGCATGTCCAGGTTCTGGAACACGGCGTCTGCCGTCCCCCGGTACCAGCTTTCCTCGACCTGCTGCTGCGCCGGCAGCAGGTCGATGAACTCGTTCAAGCGGCCGTCGAGAAAACTCCAGCCGCGCTGCAGGTGATGGATCAGGCTTTGGGACTTGTATTGGGTGGCCACCCCGATGCGGCGTATGCCGGAGTTCACGCAGTTGGACAAGGTGAAATCGATGATGCGGAACTTGCAGCCGAAGGGCACCGCTGGCTTGGCGCGCCAGTCGGTGAGCTGCATCAGCCGGCTGCCGCGGCCGCCGGCCAGTACCAGGGCGAAGGTATCGCGCGTCAGCTGCGTGACGGAGCGCGGATCCAGGCCTTCGTGCATGAAGTAATCCCGATGTTGTTGCATGCCCAGCCTCGGAAGTGGGATGTTGCGCGCGTCCCGCGGCGCAGGTGGGCGGGCACGCGACTGGGAAAGACCTGATGGGACCGCCGTGGCCGGCGATCAGTTGACGCCAGGGCGCGACAGACGGCCATCCACTTCGGCTTCCGCCTCGAGCCAGTCGTCGAGCTCGCTGCCGGGCACGAACCCACGCTTCTCGGCGCGGTAATAGGCAGCCTCGGCGATGTAGCGCAGGCGTTCTTCCGGATTGAGTCCCTCGTTGGCGCGCGGGCGCACGGAAGCGGCGCGGCGCGCTCTGGTGGTCTTGGCGGGTCCGTCGGTGCCGACGGCTGGTTTCGGCGTCGCACGCCTTTTCGGTTTGTCTACCTCGGTCCCGGAACGGGCGGCCATGGTTTCCTCCTCATGCATGTGCGTGACGGGCGATAAGCGTCACTATGCCTTCATGCTACACCGGAAGCGCGCACCGTTGTTGATATTTATCAATTGCAAAATTTACAAGCTGGTCAAGGGGATGCGGCCTTCCGTCCTACACGGCGACCGGGGCGGGAATGTGGGGATGAGGCTGGTAGTCCTCCAGGGTGAAGTCCTCGAAACGGAAAGCGAAAATGTCCCGCACCTCGGGGTTGAGGCGCATGCGCGGCAGCGGGCGCGGCTCGCGCGCGAGCTGCAGACGCGCTTGCTCCAGGTGGTTCAGGTAGAGGTGGGCGTCCCCCAGGGTATGCACGAACTCGCCCGGGCGGTAGCCGCATACCTGCGCCACCATCAGGGCCAGCAGGGCGTAGGAAGCGATGTTGAACGGCACGCCCAGGAAGATGTCGGCGCTGCGCTGGTAGAGCTGGCAGGACAGCTTGCCGCCGGCCACGTAGAACTGGAACAGGACATGGCAGGGCGGCAGCTTCATGCGCTCCACCTCGCCTGGATTCCAGGCGGTGACGATGTGGCGACGCGAATCGGGGTTGCGCTTCAGTCCGTCCACCAGCTGGGCGATCTGGTCGATGCTGCGCCCGTCGGCCGTCTCCCAGCGCCGCCACTGCTTGCCGTAGACCGGGCCCAGCTCGCCGTCCGCGTCGGCCCATTCGTCCCAGATGGACACGCCGTGCTCCTTCAGGTAGCGGATGTTGGTATCGCCGCGCAGGAACCACAGCAGCTCGTAAATGATGGACTTGGTGTGCAGCTTCTTGGTGGTGAGCAGGGGGAAGCCCTCGCCCAGGTCGAAGCGCATCTGCCAGCCGAACACCGACAGGGTGCCGGTGCCGGTGCGGTCGCTCTTCTCGTGCCCGTGCTCCAGCACGTGGCGCATCAGGTCCAGGTATTGGCGCATGGGGAAGGGGTGGGAGGTGGGTTGCTATAATCGGCCGTCAAATCACACGCATTTTAAACCCATGCTGGCCAAACTCGTACAAATCGCCAAGCCGCTCGATGACGCGGCCCTGGCCAAGAGTCTTCATGCGCTGGTGGTGCTGCCCCTGGCCAAGAAGCTGGAAAGCATCGCCGGCGTGCCGCAGCCCGAGCGGCTCGCGGCCGTGTTGAAGCGGCGCGACATGAAGGCGGAAGAGTTGGCCAAATCGCCGGTGGCGGTGCATCTGGAGCACGGCGGGCTGTGCGTGTTCGTGATGATGGACGCCGCCAAGACCCGGTTCGAGCGTTACACGGTGCTGCGCAAGGCGGTCGCCTTGCTGCTGGAAGAGCAGCCGCGCGAGCTGGCTATCGGCGTGTTGGGCAATGACGACGAGCGTGCCGAGTTCGTGCGCCAGGCCCTGTACGTGGCTTGGGCGAACGGGTTGCGGCTGCCGGTGCGCAAGAACAAGGACGGCGGCGGCAAGCCGCTGCAGACCCTGCGCCTGCATGCGCCCCTGGCAGCGGCCGAGGCGGAACGGGTGGCGGCGGTGGCTCGGGGCAATTTCCTGGCCCGCGAGCTGACGGCGCTGCCCCCCAACGAGCTGACGCCAGCGCGCTACCGGGAGCGCCTGCGGCGCCTGGCGCGCAGCCGCGGCTGGCGCTGCGAAGAGTACGACATGAAGCGCCTGCGGCGCATGGGCGCCGGCGCTTTCGTCGCCGTGGCCCAGGGTAGCGCCGACCAGGACGCGGCGGTGGTGCATCTCTCCTACCGCCCGCGCGGCGCGCGCGGACGCATTGCCCTGGTGGGCAAGGGCATCTGCTTCGATACAGGCGGCCATAACCTGAAACCGGCCAAGTACATGCACGGCATGCACGAGGACATGAACGGCTCGGCGGTCGCCCTGGGTCTGATGCAGGCCCTGGCGGAGTGCGCCGCGCCGGTGGCGCTGGATGCCTGGCTCGCCATCGCCCAGAACCACATCTCGCCCCAGGCCTACAAGCAAAACGACATCGTCATGGCCCTGGACGGCACTACCATCGAGGTCGTGCATACCGACGCCGAGGGGCGCATGGTTCTGGCCGACACCCTGACCCTGGCCGCCCGCGGCGCCGGCGAACCGCCTGACCTGATCGTGGACTTCGCCACCCTCACCGGCAGCATGATTTACGCCTTGGGCAGCCGCTACGCCGGCGTGTTTGCCAGCAGTTCCGAACTGACGCGCCTGGCGGTGGCCGCCGGGGAGGCGAGCGGCGAGCGGGTGTGCCCCTTCCCGCTCGATGCCGACTACGAGGCGGCGCTGGAGAGCAAGGTGGCAGACATCAAGCAGTGCACCCTCGAAGGCGAGGCCGACCACATCCTGGCGGCGCGTTTTCTCAAGCGCTTCACGGGCGAGCGGCCGTGGCTGCACGTGGACCTGTCCGCCGCCAACTGCAGCGGCGGGCTGGGCGCCATCGGCAGTGACATCACCGGCTTCGGCGTCGCCTGGGGCATGGAGCTGGTGGAACAGTGGAGCGCCGTCAATCTGCCTCTGGCAGCGCGGTCGCGCCGGCGCGCGGCGTGACAGCCCGGCCAAGTTCGACTATGCTTCCGCGATTATCATAATGATCACAATTTGGCGCCAGCGCTTCCCGTGGGGAGGCACTGCGCGCCGACCGGGGGCTCAGGGACTACGACATGCTCGGACTCTTCGGCGCCAAGCCGGACCATCCTCTTGCGGACGCCAAGGAAGCGCGCCGCGTCTTTGGCAGCTTCGTGGGGATGGCGCCGGCCACGGCGCTGGACGAGGCTGCCGGCTGGCTGGAATCCCTCGGCGCGGAGGACAAGTTCAGGCTTGAGCAGCGCCTCGGCCTTATCGCCCAATTCGACGAAGCGGTCCAGGCTCATGCACGCCGCGCCGGGCGCGACTACCTGACCGCCCCGCGCCTGGGTCGCGCCCAGGAGATGAAGCTGTGGAGTAGCAACCGCGGCTTCTGGGCGCACCTGGCGCGCGCCTACGAGAACTGCCTGGAGCGCTATACCGCCCAGGAGAAGGGCGCGGAGGAAATCAGGACGCAGTTGCCCCTGCTGACGGTGCGCCTGCTGCGCGCCTACGCCATGCAGCTGAAATGGGAGCAGTTCCGCTACGGCCCCCTGTCCGCGGACATCTGGCGCCGGCTGGGCCAAGCCTACCTGGCCGCCGAGCACGGCAGGTTTTCCCAGCGCCGGCTGGCGCCTTATCCGGGCGCGCCCGGCGAAACCACGGCTGAGCAGGAGTACCTCAAGGCGCTGGTGTTCCATGCCTCTTCCATGGACAGCCTGCTACCTTTGGAGATCGAACTGGCGGAGCGGCTGATCCAGCACTTTCTCGGCCGCTTCGTGTTCACCGCCGAGGTGCGCCCGGACAACGTCTATTGGGTGGACTGCGCCCAGGCGCTGCCGCCGACGCGGCTGGCCCGGCTGCCGCAGCCGGCGCCGACGCTGCGCTTCTTCAACACCAGCACCGCCCTCGACGAGGTCTCCGCCCTGGCCCGGGTGCTGGAGGGCGGCGACGTGCCGGCCGACCTGAATCTGGGCGGGCAATACTCGCCCAAACTGGTGCTGTCAGTGCTGCGCCACCTGGCTCTGTACTGGGCCCCCAGGCCGCCCACGCGCTCCCACGTGCGTCATCGTGTCAAGTCGCGACTGGCGGTGATCCACGGGCTGGGGCGCATCCACGCGCGGCTGCTCGGTCGCGATGGCGAAGAAGCCGAAGCGTGGATCGTGGAAGACGTCAGCCTGGGCGGCATGGGCGCCCAGCTGCCCCTGGCGAACAACGACTGGATCCGCATCGGCGCGCTGTTGGGCCTGCAGCCGGAGGGCGGTGACAACTGGCTGGTGGGCGTGGTGCGCCGCTTCAGCCGCAGCACCGAGAGCCTGGGTTCGGTGGGCATCGAGACCCTGTCGAAGACGCCGCGCGCCGTGCAGGCCGCGCTGGGCGGCATGGCCTGCGAGGCTCTGCTGCTCGATCAGGCGGCGCCGGGCGAGATGCTGCGGGTGGCCCTGCCGGCGCGGGCGTTCGAGACGGATATTCCTTTGGAATTTGTCGCGGACGGCCGCCGCGTCAGCCTGCAGCCCCTGGAGCTGCTGGAGAGCACCATGGAGTTCGACATCGGCCGCTACCGCGCCGCCTGAACCCCTTTACTTCTTTTGGCGCACGGCCGATTTCGGCCGGAAGGCCTTCACCACCGCCTCGTGGGTCTCGATGTAGGGCCCGCCGATGAGATCGATGCAATAGGGTACGGCGGCGAAGATGCCGGGGACCACCTGGGTGCCGTCGGCGGCCTTGACGCCCTCCAGGGTTTCCTTGATGGACTTGGGCTGGCCCGGCAGGTTGATGATGAGCGACTTGCCGCGGATCACCGCCACCTGACGCGACAGGATGGCGGTAGGCACGAAATGCAGGCTGATGCGGCGCATCTCCTCGCCGAAGCCGGGCATGACCTTGTGGGCCACCGCCAGGGTGGCTTCGGGCGTGACGTCGCGCGGCGCCGGACCGGTGCCGCCGGTGGTGAGGATGAGATGGCAGCCGGCCGTGTCTGCCAGTTCGATCAGGGTGCGCTCGATCACCGGCTGCTCGTCCGGGATCAGGCGCGTCTCCATGCGCCAGGGGGAGGCGAGCGCCGCCGTGAACCAGTCGCGCAGGGCCGGTACGCCCTGGTCCTGGTAGACACCCTGGGAGGCGCGGTCGGATATGGACACCAGGCCGATCAGCAGTTCCTCTTCCATGTTCTCACTTCCCGAACAATTGCCGCAGTTCGCGGAACAACTCGCGGTAGCTCCTGGGCGGCCGGCCCGTCTCCTGCTCCCGAAGCGCGTTGCGCCGCAGCTGGCGCAGGTGCTGCAGGTCGGCGCCGGGCGCCTGGGCCGCGATCTCGCCCAGCACACCCTCGTCCTCCAGCAGGCGGCTGCGCAGCCGCTCCAGGCGATGCTGCAGCGCCGCCTGCTCGCGCGAGCTGCCGTTGATGGCGTCCAGCGCGTCCCGTATCGGCTGCGGATCCACGCCGCGCATCAGGCGGCCGATGTACTGCAGCTGGCGGCGGCGCGCTTCATGCCTGGTGGTGCGCTGGGCTTCGCGTACCGCCTCGCGCAAATCTTCCGGCAGCTCCATGCGCGCCAGCTGCTCCAGCGACAGTTCCACCAGGCAGGCGCCGAGCTCCTGCAGGGCATGCATGTCGCGCTTGCGCTGGGACTTGCTGGGGCGGTCGAATTGCTGAGAGTCGTCCATGGGAAACGGGGGCGAATTGGTATCATTATATCTTTCGGCGCGGCAGCGCCGCCCTCCCGAACGCCCAATTCCGCTATGGCCAATCAAGAATTCAGCTATGCCCAGGACACGCTGCGCCAGATGGCGCAGGACATTCTCGACTATGCCCGCTCGCGCGGTGCGGACGCGTGCGAGACCGACATCTCGGAGGGCTTCGGCCAGTCCGTCACCGTGCGCCGGGGCGAGGTGGAGACCATCGAGTACAACCGCGACAAGGGCGTGGGCGTCACGGTGTACGTGGGCAAGCAGCGCGGCTACGCCAGCACCTCCGACTTCAACCCGGATGCCCTGCGCGCCACGGTGGACGCGGCCCTGTCCATCGCCCGCTTCACGGCGCCGGACGATTGTGCCGGCCTGCCGGAAGCCGAGTGGCTGGCGCGGGAGACGCCGGATCTGGATCTCTACCATCCCTGGGACTTGCCGGTGGAGCAGGCCATCGAGCTGGCGCGGCGCTGCGAAGACGCCGCCTTCGCCGTGAGCCCCCTGGTGCGCAATTCCGAGGGCGCCAGCGTGTCCACCCAGCAGTCCCATTTCGTCTCCGCCAACAGCCTCGGCTTCATGGGCGGCTATGCCTCGTCGCGCCATTACCTGTCCTGCTCGGTGATCGCCGGCGAGGGCGAGGGCATGCAGCGCGACGACTGGTACGTGACCCGGCGCGATGCCGCCGAGCTGGTCCGGCCCGAGGCGGTGGGGGAGTACGCCGCGCGCCGCGCCCTGTCGCGCCTGGAAGCGCGCCAGATCCCCACTTGTGACGTGCCGGTGCTGTTCGAGGCGCCCCTGGCGGCGGCGCTGCTGGGCAACTTCGTCTATGCGGCGAGCGGCGGCAGCCTGTACCGCAAGGCTTCCTTCCTGGTGGACAGCCTCGGCAAGCCGGTCTTCTCCCCCCTGGTGCGCCTCAGCGAACGCCCCCACATCGCGAAGGGACTGGCCAGCGCCCCCTTCGACGACGACGGCGTGGCGACCGCCGACCGGGAGGTGGTGGAGGACGGCGTGCTCGCCGGCTACTTCCTCAGCACGTACACGGCACGCAAGCTGGGGCTGCGCAGCACCGGCAACGCCGGCGGCTGCCACAACCTGCTGCTGGCGCCGGGCGACCACGATCTCGACGGGCTCATCCGCCAGATGGACCGGGGCCTGCTGGTCACCGAACTGCTGGGGCACGGCGTGAACTACGTCACCGGCGACTACTCCCGCGGCGCCGTCGGCTACTGGGTGGAAAACGGCGCCATCCAGTATCCGGTGCAGGAAATCACCATCGCCTCCAACCTGCGCGACATGTTCCGCGGCATCGTCGCCGTGGGCAACGACGTCCTGGTGCGCGGGTCGAAGCACACCGGCTCCATCCTGGTCGAGCGCATGACTGTCGCGGGGGCTTGAAGCCCCCGTTTTATAAGGGTTTTCCCCAACAGGTTAACCCCTTATCGCCCCGTCCAAGCGCATTCCTTGCCTGTAGTATCTGGCGCGCAGTCCCGAGCCTCAGGGGGCTGAGGTATTCCTGCCGCAAAACGGCCATTGCATCAAAGCCAGAACCCAGAAGGAGACCCGAATGGAACGTCGTTCGTTTCTGAAGAAAGCCGGCGCGGGCCTTGCCGCCACCACGCTCGCCGCTCCGGCCATCGTGCATGCCCAGTCCCCCCAGATCAAGTGGCGTCTCGCGTCGAGCTTCCCCAAGAGCCTCGACACCATCTACGGCGCCGCCGAGACCGTCGCCAAGCGCGTGGCCGCGGCCACCGGAGGCAAGTTCCAGATCCAGGTGTTCGCCGGCGGCGAGATCGTGCCGCCCTTCCAGGTGCTGGACGCGGTGAAGGACGGGACGGTCGAGCTGGGCCACTCCGCCAGCTACTACTATGTGGGCAAGGATCCCACCTTCGCCTTCGACACGGCGGTGCCCTTCGGCCTGAACAGCCGCCAGCAGACCGCCTGGATGTATGAGGGCGGCGGCCTCGAACTGCTGCGGGAGTTCTTCAAGGAGTACAACATCGTCAACATCCCCTGCGGCAACACGGGCGCCCAGATGGGCGGCTGGTACCGCAAGGAGATCAAGAGCGTCGAGGACCTCAAGGGCCTGAAGATGCGCATTGGCGGCTTTGCCGGCCAGGTGCTGACGCGCCTGGGCCTGGTGCCCCAGCAGATTCCCGGCGGCGACATCTATCCCTCGCTGGAGAAGGGCACCATCGACGCCGCCGAGTGGGTCGGCCCCTACGACGACGAGAAGCTGGGCTTCAACAAGGTGGCCAAGTACTACTACTATCCCGGCTGGTGGGAGGGCGGACCGCAGCTTTCCATCTATGTGAACCAGAAGCAGTGGGACAGCCTGCCCAAGGACTACCAGAACATCCTGGAAGCTGCTGCCGCCGAAGCCCACGTGGAAATGCAGGCGCGGTACGACGTGCGCAACCCCGCCGCACTGAAGAAGCTGGTGGCGAGCGGCACCCAGCTGCGCCCCTTCTCGCGGGACGTGATGGCTGCCTGCTACAAGGAGGCCTTCGCACTGTACGAGGAGACCGCGGCCAAGAATCCCAAGTTCAAGAAGATCTACGAGCCCTGGAAAAAATTCCGCGAAGATCAGTATCTGTGGTTCCGCGTGGCGGAAAACGCCTTCGACAACTTCGTATACTCCGGCGGCGGCCAGAAGAAGTAAGCCGCCGCGCCGCCGGCCGCATGCCCGTGGGTGTGCGGTCATCCGTCAGGTCGATCCCTGCAGATCCCGTCTGCAGGGATTTTTTTCTTGATCTCGCACTTTGCAGAGTTGGCCGTTGTCGTCGTAAGCTTGTCAGCGTACGGACGATTCCTCCCCGGTTCGGCGGACCATCGCAGTTCCATTTCGCGCCTCGGTGGCATCCCGCCGGAGGTTTCGTTCTTCGAGCAAGCGCGAGAGTCCCAATGAAAGGAGATAACCTGATGGAAAGACGGACATTCTTGAGAAATGCCGGCGCCGGGCTCGCCGCCGGCGCTCTTGCCGCTCCAGCCGTGGTCAGCGCCCAGGCGCCGCAGATCAAATGGCGCCTCGCCTCCAGCTTCCCGAAGAGCCTGGACACGCTGTTCGGCGCCACCGAGACCCTGGCGCGGCGCGTGGCGGCGGCCACCGGCGGCAAATTCCAGATCCAGCTCTTTGCCGCCGGCGAAATCGTACCGGCGTTCCAGGTGCTCGATGCCGTCAAGGAGGGGACGGTGGAAATGGGGCACTCGGCCAGCTACTACTTCGTCGGCAAGGATCCCACCTTCGCCTTCGACTGCGCCGTGCCCTTTGGGCTCAACAGCCGCCAGCAGACCGCCTGGATGTACGAGGGCGGCGGCCTGGAACTGATGCGCGAATTCTTCCGGGACTACAACATCTACAACATCCCCATGGGCAACACGGGCACCCAGATGGGCGGCTGGTTCCGCAAGGAGATCAAGACCCTGGCCGACCTCAAGGGTCTCAAGATGCGTATCGCCGGCTTTGCCGGCGAGGTGATGGCGAAGCTTGGCGCCGTGCCGCAGCAGCTGCCCGGGGCCGACGTGTACCCGGCCCTGGAGAAGGGCACCATCGACGCCGCCGAGTGGGTCGCTCCCTACGACGACGAGAAGCTGGGCTTCAACAAGGTGGCCAAGTACTACTACTACCCGGCGTGGTGGGAGGGCGGCCCGCAAACGACTCTCTACATCAACCAGAAGCACTGGGACAGCCTGCCCAAGGACTACCAGAACATCCTGGAGGCCGCGGCCGCCGAGGCCCACGTGGAGATGCAGGCCCGCTACGACACCAAGAACCCCGCGGCGCTCAAGCGCCTGGTGGCGAGCGGCACGCAATTGCGCGCCTTCTCGCGCGAGATCATGGCCGCCGCCTACAAGACCACGTTCGAGATCTATGAGGAGACCGCGGCCAAGAATCCCCGGTTCAAGAAAGTCTACGAGCCCTGGAAGAAGTTCCGCGAGGACCAGTACTTGTGGTTCCGCGTGGCGGACAACGCCTTCGACAACTTCGTGTTCTCCGCGGGTCAGCGCAAGTAACCCGGCAGGGGCATCCCCGCGCGTCGCGGCGTGCGGGGATTGGCCCGCGCGGGAAAAGGTCTGTTGACGGTGGTCGGCGGCGGGGCAGTAAAGGACGCTGTGATAAACTCGACCAAAAAAACGGCAGGGAGCGGCCCGCTGCAGGGCTGGGGCCGCTCCCCGAGGCTTGCTGACGATTGCCAGCTCACCCCCTAGGACCGAGTAAAGGAGAACAGCGAGATAGAGGCTATAGGGGTAGCCTTACAAGATGCTTACAACCTGAGTATTTGTGTCCGCTGTACCATGCGCATCCTTCTCGCTGAAGACGACCGCATCATCGCCGATGGCCTAATACGGGCCTTGCGCAAGTCCGGTTACGCTGTCGACCACGTCGCCACCGGCAGCGATGCCGATACCGCCCTGGTAGGCCAGCAGTTTGACCTCCTGATCCTGGACCTGGGCCTGCCCAAGCTGTCCGGCATCGAGGTGCTGAAGCGCTTGCGGGCACGCAAGTCGCCGCTGCCGGTGCTGATCCTCACCGCCCAGGATGCGGTCGAGGAGCGGGTGCGCGGCCTGGACGCCGGCGCCGACGATTACCTCACCAAGCCCTTCGCCCTGCCCGAGTTGGAGGCGCGCGTGCGCGCCCTCACCCGCCGCGGCACGGGCAATCCCACCCGCATCGATTTCGGCCCGCTGCTCTATGACCAGGTGGACCGGGTGGCCAGGCTCAACGGCCAGGTGGTGGACCTTTCCGCCCGGGAGCTGGGCCTGCTGGAGATCTTTCTGCTGCGCGCCGGCCGCCTGGTAAGCAAGGAGCAGCTGGTGGACCATCTGTGCGGCTGGGGCGAGGAGGTCAGCACCAATGCCATCGAAGTCTATGTGCACCGCCTGCGCAAGAAGCTTGAGCCGGGCGGCGTGAAGATCACCACGGTACGGGGGCTGGGCTACTGTCTGGAAAAGCCCGATGGCGGTCACTGAGTGGTATAAGCGCAAGCCGCGCGAGGAGCGCACCGAGTTCAACTCGGTGTTCGGCGAGATCCTTGACTGGATGCTGGTGCCCCTGCTGCTCATCTGGCCGGTCAGCATCGTCCTCACCCAGAGCGTGGCGAGCCATATCGCCGATCAGCCGTACGACCAGGACCTGGCCAAGCGCCTCAATGCCGTCGCACGCCTGATCTGGGTAAGCAAGGGCGACGTGGTCATCAACCTGCCCGACGCGGCACGCGACGTGCTGCGCGCCGACGAGCACGACACCGTCTACTATCAAGTTCTCGGCCTGCGTGGCGAGCTGATTGCCGGCGACCAGGAGCTGCCGTGGGTGGAGCCGCCCGAGGAGCGGCGCACCAATACCGTCTATTTCCGTGACGACACGCTCCACGGCGAGGACGTCCGCGTCGCCTACATGTACCTGCAGCCCCAGCCGGATCTTCCCCACATCACCATCCAGGTGGCCGAGACGCGCAACAAGCGCAGCGCCCTGGCCAACCGCATCCTGGGCGGCGTGACCCTGCCCCAGTTCTACATGATCCCCCTGGCCGCCATTCTCGTGTGGATAGGCCTGGGGCGCGGCGTCGAGCCGCTCAACCGGCTGGGCCGCATGATCCGGCGGCGGCGTCCCAGCGACCTGTCGCCCATTCCGACGGCGGGCATACCCGAGGAGGTACGCCCCGTCGTGCTGGCTTTCAACGAGATGATGGCGCGGCTGGAGCAGAACCTGCACGCCCAGCAGCGCTTCATCGCCGACGCCGCCCACCAGATGCGCACGCCGCTCGCCGGGCTGAAGATGCAGACCGAGCTGGCCCTGTCGGAAAACGACCCGGAGCAGGTGCGCGCGTCCCTGCGCAACATCGCCGAGAGTGCGGAGCGGGCGACGCACTTGATCAACCAGTTGCTGGCGCTGGCGCGCGCCGAGTCGAGCCACGAGAAGGTGCACGCGGTCGAGCCCATAGACCTGGAACGACTGGCGCGCGAGGCCATGCAGGAGTGGGTGGCACGCGCGCGCAGCAAGAACATCGACATCGGTTTCGAGGGCACCGACTGGCCGGTGATGATCGACGGCAACGCCGTCCTGCTGGTCGAGCTCATCAAGAACCTCATCGACAACGCCATCAAGTACACCGCGACCGGCGGCCGCGTCACGGTGCGGGTGCGTGCCGCCGAGTTTGCCGTGCTCGAGGTCGAGGACAACGGCATTGGCATCGCCGAGGCCGACCGCGACCTGGTGTTCGAGCGCTTCTACCGTGTCCTGGGCAGCGACGCCGACGGCAGCGGCCTCGGACTCGCCATCGTGCGCGAGATCGCCGAGCTGCACCGGGCCAACGTGCTGCTCAAGCCCAATCCCAACGAGCATGGAACGCTGGTGCAGGTGGTGTTCCGGCGCCATGCCAGCCGCCAGGCCGAGCCGCAGCCGGCCTGAGTCCGGGCCTTTCCTGTAAGCCCTCCGTAAGGGGCATGTAAGCCGAGCGTCAGCAAGCCGTAAGAGCCGCGTCAGCGCCGACCCGTACAGTGCCATCCGTGCCCGAGGCAGTTGCTTCGGCATCATTGGATGGAGGGCATATGGCAAAAACGGCAATCAACTGGGCGGCGATCGACGCCGATCCTCGGTTCCAGGAACTGCATCGCCGCAAGGTGGGCTTCCTCATGGGGCTGATGGTGTTCTCGATCGCCTATTACTTCCTGCTGCCCATCGGCGCGGCCTACTTTCCGGATCTGTTCAAGATCAAGGTGTGGGGTCCGGTGAACGTCGGCCTGGTATTCGCGCTGTCCGAGTTCATCGTCGCCTGGGGCATCGCGTTCTACTATTCGCGCCACGCCAACAAGGTGTTCGATGAGATGGCGAAAGAACTGATCCGCGACGCGGAGAAGATCGGGAGGAGATAAACCATGAATTCCATGCGCAACAAGATGCTGCTCGGCCTGTTCGCCGTGGCCATGCCGCTGGTCTCGGCCCCGGCGCTCGCCCAGGGTGCGGTCGCCGACAAGTGGAAGTTCCTGACCTTCGCCGTGTTCGCGGCGATCATTTCGCTGACGATGTTCGTCACCTATATCGCCGCCAAGCGCGTGAAGACGGCCTCCGACTTCTACACCGCGGGCGGCGGCGTCTCTGGCCTGCAGAACGGCTGGGCCATCGCCGGCGACTACCTGTCTGCGGCGTCCTTCCTCGGCATTGCCGGCCTGATCTCCCAGTACGGCTACGACGGCTTCATGTACTCGGTGGGCTGGCTGGTGGCCTACATCACGGTGCTGCTGGTGATCGCCGAGCCCTGCCGCAACATCGGCAAGTACACCCTGGCCGACATCCTGGCCTACCGCAACGACCCGAAGAAGGTGCGCGTGGTGGGGGCACTTTCCACCATCACCGTGTCCACCTTCTACCTGACGGCCCAGATGGTGGGCGGCGGCGTGCTGGTGAAAACCCTGATCGGCATCGATTACGAGGTCTCGGTGATCGTCGTCGGCATCCTGATGCTCGCCTATGTGCTGTTCGGCGGCATGGTGGCGACCACCTGGGTGCAGATCATCAAGGCGATTCTGCTGGTGACCGCCTCCATTCTGCTGGTCATGTTCGTGTGGACGCCCTACGGTTTCTCGCTGCCCGGCTTCCTCGAGGCGGCCATCGGCGATCCCAAGATCCAGGCCAAGGTGGCAAGCCTGCTGGGCGACGCGGCGAAAAACATGTCGGCGGCGGAGCTGGGCCAGCGCTTCCTCGAGCCCGGCCTGCTGTTCAAGGCGCCCATCGACCAGATCTCGCTGGGCATGGCGCTGGTGTTCGGCACCGCCGGCCTGCCCCACATCCTGATGCGCTTCTTCACCGTGCCCACGGCGCAGGAAGCGCGCAAGTCGGTGATCTGGGCCATGGCCATCATCGGCGGCTTCTACGTGCTGACCCTGTTCCTGGGCCTGGGCGCCGCCATGAAGGTCGGCCCGGCCAACATCGCCGCGGTCGATGCCGGCGGCAACATGGCCGCGCCGCTGCTCGCCCAGTTCGTCGGCGGCGGTCCCGACTCCTTCCTCGGCAACTTCCTGCTGGCCTTCGTCGCCGCCGTCGCCTTCGCCACCATCGTGGCGGTCGTTGCCGGCCTGGTGCTGGCTGCGGCCTCCGCCATGGCCCACGACCTCTACGTCGGCGTGATCCGCGAAGACCACGTGACCGCTGCGGAACAGGTGAAAGCCGCGCGCGTGGCCACCGTGATCGTCGGGGCGCTCGCCATCACCATCGGCATACTCGCCAAGGGCCAGAACGTTGCCCACCTGGTGGCGCTGGCTTTCGCCGTCGCCGCCTCGGCCAACTTCCCCTGCGTGCTCATGACGCTCTACTGGAAGCGCTGCAACACCGGCGGCATCATGGCCGGCATGGTGGTCGGGACGGTGGCTGCCATCGGCCTTGTGATGGTCTCGCCCAACATGACCTATCCGAAGGCCGTCAAGGCCGCGGCGCAGAAAGTCATCGACGGTGAGCCGGCCAGGCGCGCCGCCATCGAGAACGGCCTTGCGTCCACCGACCCCGCGGTCAAGGCGAAGGCGGAGAAGGACCTGGCGGCCCTCGACAAGGCGGTGGCCAAGGCCAAGGGCGACCTGGACAAGTTCAAGGGCCAGGAGACGTCCATCGTCGGCCTGGAGAAGCCGCTGTTCGAGCTCAAGAACCCGGGCCTGATCTCCATCCCGCTCGGCTTCCTGGCGGTGTTCCTCGGCTCGCTGTTCTACCGCGACAAGCGCGCCGACGAGATGTGGGACGAGCTCTACGTGCGCCAGAACACGGGCATCCTGGCCGCCAAGGCGACCGCCCACTGACCCGGGACCCCAGGCGCAAGCTTGTTATAATCAAGGCCTGCCGGCGCATCGCCGGCAGGCCTTTGTCTCTCGCCCGCCATGACCGACGACGCCCGGACAATGTTCACCATCTTCCAGCTCCTCATGCTGGTGGACGGCTTCTTCATGTGGTCGCTGATCGGACAGGGGGCGCTCGCCCTGCTCGCCGGGCAGCGCCGCCACAACAACGTGGTCTACAAGTTCCTCACCCAGATCAACAAGCCGGTGATCGTGGCAACACGGGCCATCATGCCCAAGTTCGTTCTTGACCAGCACATCGGGTTCATTGCCGTGGTGTTGCTGTTCATCCTGCGCTTCCCCATCTATTTCATCTGGTACGCCAACGGCTGGATTCCCCAGGGCGTGGGAGGCCCGCTCCCGCAGTAGGCAACCAACGGCCGCCACTCGGCCAGGACAGGAAGGATGCGGTTTGGAAGCACTCAAGGATGTGCCGATTTCCGCGGAGACGCTGCTGGACCAGCTCCAGCAGTCGGTCATCACCACCGATCTCCAGGGCTGCATCACCAGTTGGAACCAGGGCGCCGAACAGCTCTACGGCTATAGCGCCGAGGAAGCGCTGGGCAGGCCCATATCCCTCATCTATGCCGACGGCGACGGGGAGCTGTCCGCGCAACTGGGCGATCCCCAGGCCCTGCCCTGGGAGCGCAACGCCTGCGAGGCCGAGGGCTGGCGGCTGCGCAAGGACGGGCGCAAGGTGTTCGTGCGCGTGCGCATCATCCCCCTGGTGTCGCCGCAAGGCGACCATGCCGGCTACATCGCCTATGGCGTGGACATCACCCGGCACCAGCAGGCCCTGGAGGCCATTCGCCGCACCCAGGACTCCCTGGTGGACAAGAACGCCCTCTACGAGGCCCTGCTCAAGGCGCAATCGGACGTGGGCGAGGGCGTCATCATCATCGAGAATGAAAAGG
>JBMOQT010000008.1:0-24395 GCA_049320945.1 Pseudomonadota bacterium | reverse complement strand
CCAAGGAAGTGCGCTCCACCACCGCCATCGGCGCCAACATCGTGTCCATGGCCGCCGCCTCGGTGCACCTGGCCGAGCGCATCTTCGAGAGCATCGCCGACCAGCGGGTGCTGTTCATCGGCGCCGGTGAAATGATCGAACTGTGCGCCGCCCACTTCGCCGCCCAGGCGCCGCGCCGGCTCACTGTCGCCAACCGCACCCAGGCGCGCGGCCAGCTGCTCGCCGAGCGCTTCAAGGGCGATGTCATCAAGCTCGACGAGATCGCCGACAAGCTCGCCGATTATGATATCGTCGTGTCCTGTACCGCCAGCCCGCTGCCCATCGTCGGCCTGGGCATGGTGGAGCGGGCGCTCAAGGCCCGCCGCCATCGCCCCATGGTGATGGTGGACCTGGCGGTGCCGCGGGACATCGAGCCGGAGGTGGCGCAGCTGGACGACGTGTTCCTCTATACCCTCGACGACCTGGGCCAGGTGGTGGCGGCCGGGCTGGAATCGCGCCAGGCGGCGGTGATCGAGGCCGAGGCCATCATCGACACGCGCGTGGCGAGCTTCCTGCAGTGGATGGAGGGGCGCGAAGTGGTGCCCACCATCCGCGCCTTGCGCGACAACGCCGAGCGCATGCGCCGCCACGAGGTCGAGCACGCCCTGAAGCTCCTGGCCCGGGGCGAGGACCCGCAGCGCGTGCTGGAGGCCCTGTCCCACGGCCTGACCAACAAGCTGATGCACGCCCCCACCCACGCCCTCAACCAGGCCGATGCCGAGAGCCGCGCCGAGCTGGCCCGCCTCGTCGCGCGCCTGTACCGCCTGCACACCGGAGAGTAGCTTGCCTGCCGCCGCCGGCGCCTTGTCGGGCGCGGCCGGGCCATTCATGCCATGAAGAAAAGCATCAGCGACAAACTGGAACATCTCACCCGCCGCCTGGCCGACCTGGACGCCCAGCTGGCCGCCGAGGACGCCACCCGCGACCTGGACAACTACCGCAAGCTGACCCGGGAGCACGCGGAGATCGCACCGGTGGTCGAGCTGTACCGGGCCTATCGCGGGGCGGAGCAGGACATCCGCTCGTCCCAGGAACTGCTGGCCGATCCCGAGATGAAGGACCTGGCCGAGGCCGAGATCGCGGCGCGGCGCGACGACCTGGCGCGCCTCGAGGGCGAGCTGCAGAAGGCCCTGCTGCCGCGCGACCCCAACGACGAGCGCAACCTGTTCCTGGAGATCCGCGCCGGCACCGGCGGCGATGAATCGGCCCTGTTTGCCGGCGACCTGTTCCGCATGTATTCGCGCTACGCGGAGCGCCAGGGCTGGCGCGTCGAGGTCATCTCCCACAACCCTTCGGACCTGGGCGGCTACAAGGAGGTCATCGCCCGCGTCATCGGCTTCGGCGCCTATTCCAGGCTCAAGTTCGAGTCCGGCGGCCACCGGGTGCAGCGGGTGCCGGCCACGGAGACCCAGGGCCGCATCCATACCTCGGCGTGCACCGTGGCGGTGCTGCCCGAGGCGGACGAGGTGGACGACGTGGTGATCAACCCCGCCGAGATCCGCATCGACACCTTCCGCGCCTCCGGCGCCGGCGGCCAGCACGTGAATAAGACCGATTCGGCGGTGCGCATCACCCACCTGCCCACGGGCATCGTCGTGGAATGCCAGGACGACCGCTCCCAGCACAAGAACAAGGCCCAGGCTCTGTCGGTGCTGGCGGCACGCATCAAGGACAAGCAGGTGCGGGAGCAGGCCGCCAGGACCGCAGCCCAGCGCAAGTCGCTCATCGGCAGCGGCGACCGCTCGGAGCGCATCCGCACCTACAACTTCCCCCAGGGGCGGGTCACTGACCATCGCATCAACCTGACCCTGTACAAGATCGACCAGATCATGGACGGCGACCTGGACGAGTTGATCGAGGCCCTGGCGGCCGAGCACCAGGCCGAGCAGCTGGCCCAGCTGGCGGAGGAATCGGCCTGAGCGGCGCTACCGTCGGCCGCCTGCTGGACGAGGCGCGGGAGCGCATCCCGGTACGCGAGGCGCGCCTGCTGCTGGCCCGCTGCCTGGGCGCCAGCCATGCCCGGCTGGCGGCCCATCCGGAACTCGAAGTCGCCCCGGAGTGGGCCGCCCGCTACCGCCACTGGTTGGAGCGGCGCGCCGCCGGCGAGCCCATTGCGTACCTGACGGGCGCCTGCGAGTTCTACGGGCTGGAGTTTCGCGTCACGCCTTCCGTGCTGATTCCGCGCCCCGAGACCGAACTGCTGGTGGACCTGGTGCTGGAGCGCCTGCCGGGGGCGGGCCGGGCGCGCGTCCTGGACCTGGGCACCGGCAGCGGCTGCATCGCCGTGACCCTGGCGCATCTGCGGCCGCGGCTGGAGGTGTGGGCGGCCGATGCCTCCCCGGCCGCCCTGGAGGTGGCCCGGGACAACGCCCGCCGCCTGGACGCCACGGTGCGCTTGCTGCGGAGCGACTGGCTCGCTGCTCTCGCCGGCGAGCGCTTCGATCTGATCCTGGCCAATCCGCCCTATGTCGCCGCCGGCGATCCCCATCTGTCCCAGGGCGACCTGCGCTTCGAACCCGCCTCGGCCCTGGTGGCGGGCGAGGACGGGCTGAACGACATTCGGCGCATCGTCGCTGCGGCGCCGGCCCATCTGGTGCCGGGCGGCTGGCTGCTGTTCGAACATGGCTACGACCAGGGGCAACGCTGCCGCACCCTGCTGGCGCAAGCGGGCTTTGCCCGGGTGGCTTCCTGGCGCGACCTGGCGGGCATCGAGCGGGTGAGCGGCGGGTGTATGCTTGAAACCCGAAGTTGACGCTGGCGGCGAGCGGCCGGTAAACTGTTTGTTGATTAAATTACTCAACTATTCGAGGCTATCCATGAGCGTGCAGGACGTCATCAAATCCCAGGTCACGAGCCATCCGGTGGTGCTCTACATGAAGGGCACGCCCCAGTTTCCCCAATGCGGCTTTTCCGCCTCGGCGGTGCAGGTGCTGAAGGCCTGTGGCGTGAACAACTTCTTCTCGGTGAACGTGCTGGAGAATCCGGATATCCGCCAGGGCATCAAGGAATTCTCCAACTGGCCCACCATTCCCCAGCTCTACGTGAACGGCGAGTTCATCGGTGGCGCCGACATCATGCGCGAGATGTACCAGTCGGGTGAACTGCAGAAGCTGCTGCAAGGCGTGACCGCGGGCTGAGTTCTTGTTGCTCCCAGCGAAGAGCCGGCGCCAGCCGGCTTTTTTATGCGTGCAGCTCGGCCAGCACGCTGTCGATCATGCGGCTCGCCTGGCGCTCGTAGGCGCGACCGAACAGGTTGTAGTGGTTGAGGATGTGGTAGAGGTTGTACAGGGTCTTGCGCTGCTCGTAGCCGGGAGCGAGGGGCCAGGCTTCCCGGTAGGCGGCGTAGAAGGCGTTGGGGAAGCCGCCGAAGAGCTCGCTCATGGCGAGATCCGCCTCCCGGTCGCCGTAATACACGGCCGGATCGAACACCACGGGGGTGCCGTCGGGCAGTAGGGCGGCGTTGCCGTACCACAGGTCGCCATGGAGCAGGCTGGGCGCCGGCCGGTGATCCACGAACAGCGCCGCCATTTTCTCCACCAGCTTCTCGCCCCGGGCGAGCAGCGTGCGCTCGGCACCGCGCCGGGCCGCCAGGGCCAGCTGGGGCGCCAGGCGCCGCTGGGCGAAGAAGAACGGCCAGTTGGCATGGACGGCGTTGGCCTGGGGCGTGGCACCGATGAAGTTGTCGCTGTGCCAGCCGAACTGCCCGGAGTGCTGGCGGTGCAGCTGCGCCAGGGCATGGCCGAAGCGCACCGCCGCCTCCCGCTCGGTGACCGCCGACAGTTCCAGATGCTCCAGCACCAGGAAGGCCCGGTCCGAGGCGGTGCAGCAGGCGATGGCGCGAGGTACGCGGAGCGCCCCGCTTGCCGCCAGCGCAGCCAGTCCGTCCATTTCCGCCTGGAACAGGGGCAGCTTGTCAGCGTCATGGAGCTTGACGAAATAGCGTTGACCGTCACCTTCCAGCACCAGGGCGCGGCTGATGCAGCCGCCGCCCAGGGCGTCCTGGTTGCGGGCGGTGAAGGGCCTGCCTTCTGCCGCGCTGATGGCGGCGCTGATCTGATCCAGCAGGGTCTCGTCCATGTCCCTTGGAGCGGGTGCGCGGGTGCCGGTTCCGGCTTACACCGCGGCCAGGCGGGCGTTGGCCTGGGCCAGGCGCTGGGCCAGCACCTCCAGGAAGGCGTAATAGAAATGCATGCGGCAGGCCTCCGAGGCGCGCCTCAGGGCGTCGCCGCGGATGGTGACGATCTTGGCGTCGGTGACGGCCACCACGTCGGCGCCGCGGCTGCCGCCGTGGCGGTTGATCACCGCCATCTCGCCGAAGCATTCGCCGGCGGTGAGCAGGGTGAGCATGCGTCCGCGCTTGGCCACCTTGATTTCGCCCTCGGCCAGGAAGCAGAAATAATCCCCGGGTTCGCCGTCCTTCATGATCACCGTCTCGGGCGCCACCGTCTCCCAGCCGGAGAAGCGCACCACTTCCCAGATCTCCACGTCGGAGAACTCGGCGAAGAAGGGCAGCCGGCGCAGGGTCTCGAACTTCTCGCTGTCGGCGAAGTCCTGCTGGCGCGCCTTGAGCTGGCGGTTGCGGAATGCCTGGGCGAGATCGTGGGAGAACTCCTCCCAGCTGGCGTAGCGCGCTTCCAGGGATTTCTGCATGGCGCGCGCCACCACCGCGTCCAGGCTGGCGGGCACTTGCGGCCGCAGACTGGAGGGCGGCGGCGGCTCCAGGTGGGTGATCTGGTACACCATGCTGTAGTTGTTGCTCGCCTGGAACGGCAGGCGCCCGGTGAGCAGCTGGTACAGCACCACGCCCAGGGAATAGATGTCGGTCTGGTGATTGAGGGGCATCTCGCGCACCTGCTGGGGCGACATGTAGGCGGGCGAGCCGATGCCCGACACCTGGGTGCGGTCGTTGGCCGTCATGAGGGCCGCGCCGAAGTCGGAGATCTTGATCTCGCCGTCCTCCGCCAGCAGGATGTTGGCGGGCTTGATGTCCCGGTGGGTGATGCCCTGGTGGTAGGCGTAGTCCAGGGCGCGGGTGCACTTGAACACGATCTCCACCACTTTCTCGATGGGCAGCAGCGCCTCGGGCGAGCAGTGGCGCTCCAGGGTGCCACCGGCCACGTACTCCATGACGATGTAGCCCTGGTCCTCGTCCACCAGGGCGTCGTAGATCTGCACGATGTGAGGGTGGATCAGCTTGCCCGCCAGGGACGCCTCGTTGATCAGCAGGTGACGGTAGAGCCGTCCCTTGTCCGGGTCCTTGAGCACTTCCGGGAAGATGCGCTTCACCGCCACCTGGCGCTTGGCGAAGGGGTCCCAGGCCAAGTACACCGCCGAGGTGGCGCCTGCCCCCAGCTTGTGCCGGATTTCGTATTTGCCGATTCGCTCCATGACGGGTCAAGCATACCCGGGCGCGCGCCGCGCCGATGCCAACTTTGGCATACCGGGCGCCGCCGGGGCAGTCGCACCCGGTCAGTCCAGCGCCTGCCGGGCGCGGGCGATGGCCGCCTGCACTTGGACCGGCGCCGTGCCGCCGATATGGGCGCGGGAGGCGAGCGAGCCGGCGACGGTGAGCACGTCCTTCACGTCGTCGCCGATAAGAGGCGAGAAGGCCCGCAGCTCGTCCGCACTGAAGTCGGCGAGATCGCAGCCGCGCGCTTCCGCCGCGCGCACGGCGCGGGCCACCGCCTCGTGGGCGTCGCGGAAGGGCAGGCCCTTCTTCACCAGGTAGTCGGCCAGATCCGTGGCGGTGGCATAGCCCTGGCGCAGGGCCGCCGCCATGGCCTCGGGCTTGACGCGGATGCCGGTGACCAGGTCGGCGAAGATGCGCAGGGTGTCGGCCACTGTGTCGGCGGTGTCGAACAGGGGCTCCTTGTCCTCCTGGTTGTCCTTGTTGTAGGCCAGGGGCTGGGCCTTCATGAGGGTGAGCAGGGCCACCAGGTGGCCGTTCACCCGCCCGGTCTTGCCGCGCGCCAGCTCGGGCACGTCCGGGTTCTTCTTCTGGGGCATGATGCTGGAGCCGGTGCAGAAGCGGTCGGCCAGGTCGATGAAGCCCACGCGCGGGCTCATCCACAGGATCAGCTCCTCCGAGAAGCGCGACAGGTGGATCATGATCAGGGCGCAGGCGGCGGTGAATTCGATGGCGAAGTCCCGGTCGGACACCGCGTCCAGGGAGTTCTCGCACACGCCGTCGAACCCCAGCTCGCGCGCCACGAATTCCCGGTCGATGGGGTAGGAGGTGCCGGCTAAGGCCGCGGCGCCCAGGGGCAGCTGGTTGGCACGCTTGCGGCAGTCCGCCAGGCGCGCCCGGTCGCGCCTGGCCATCTCGAAATAGGCCAGCAGATGGTGGCCGAAGGTCACCGGCTGGGCCACTTGCAGATGGGTGAAGCCGGGCATGGGCGTGGCGGCATGGACTTCGGCCAGGTCGAGCAGGTTGCGCTGGTACTCCCGCAGCAGGGCGGTGATCTGGTCGATGGTGTCGCGCAGCCACAGGCGGATGTCGGTCGCCACCTGGTCGTTGCGCGAGCGGCCCGTGTGCAGGCGCTTGCCGGCATCGCCCACCAGGGCGGTGAGGCGCTTCTCGATGTTGAGATGCACGTCCTCGTCGTCCAGGGACCAGTCGAACTCGCCGCGCTCGATCTCGCCGCGGATGGTGGCCATGCCCGCCTCGATGGCGGCGAGGTCGGCGGCGGCGATGATGCCCTGGCGCGCCAGCATGCGGGCGTGGGCCAGGGAGCCGCGGATGTCGTGCAGGGCCAGGCGCCGGTCGAAGAATACCGAGGCGGTGTAACGCTTCACCAGTTCGGACACGGGCTCGTTGAAGCGGCCGGACCAGGCTTTGGACGCGCTGGAATCGTCTTTGCGATCTGTCATAATTGGACGTCAGGACGGAGGGGGGAAACCGGGGCGGGCCGGAGCTGGCAGCGCCCCGCGTGCCAAGAAATCAGTGGCGAGTATACGGCAAAACGTCGAGCTCTCGCGGCTGCCGGATTTCCGCAATCTCGGCGTCATGCTGCGCATCCTGCTGGCGGTGAACCTGCTGGCGCTGCTCGCCGCTTTCGCCCGCTCCCCCGATCTGGCGCGCCTGGCCGAGGACTTCATCGGCCAGGCCGCCCTGCTCGAGCCGGCCCTCATCTTCAGCCTGCTGCTGGCCTATCTGGCCGGCCCCCGTCTGGCGCGCCTGCCCTATCTCCAGGGGGCGGCGCTGCTGAGCCTCCTGGCCGTGGCCGGCGTGCTGCTCATCTACCACTTGTTCGCCCCGCTGCTGGGCGCCGATACCACGCTAACGGCCCTGGCGCGCCAGGTCCTGTGGACCCTGTTGGCCGTCGCTGCCCTGCTGTACTACTTCCACTTGCGCAGCCGCGCCATCTCTCCGGCCCTGGCCGAAGCGCGCCTGATGGCGCTGACGGCGCGCATCCGGCCCCATTTCCTGTTCAACAGCCTCAACGCCGTGCTGGGGGTGATCCGCTCCGATCCCCGGCGGGCGGAGCAGGCCCTGGAGGAATTGTCGGACCTGTTCCGCGTGCTCATGGCGGACAACCGGGAACTGGTGTGCCTGTCGGACGAGATCGCCCTGTGCCGCCAGTACCTGGATCTGGAGCGGCTGCGCCTGGGGGATCGGCTGGACGTGAAGTGGCAAGTGGAAGCCTGTCCGCCCGACGCCCTGGTGCCGCCGCTGATGCTCCAGCCCCTGCTGGAGAACGCGGTCTATCACGGCATCGAGCCGGGTGAAGGACCGGGGCAATTGGCCATCACCATCGCCCGCAGCCGCGACGAGGTGCTGATCCGCCTGGAGAACCCTTATCATGGCCACGGCAACCATCATCCCGGCAACCGCATGGCCCTGGACAACATACGCGAACGCCTGATGCTGTTCTTCGACCTGGAGGCGCGCCTGACCACCGAGGTGGCCCAGGGCCGGTACCGCGTGGACATTCGCATCCCCTATCGGCGGAAACCATGACTGCTGCACCCCTGAAGATCTTCCTGGTGGACGACGAGAAACCCGCCCGTGAGCGGCTCAAGGCGGTACTGGCGGACATTGCCGGCCAGCTGCCCAACCAGGTGGTGGGCGAGGCGGCCAACGGCATGGAGGCCCTGGCGTCAATACCGGCGGCCGCCCCGGACCTGGTGCTGGTGGACATCCGCATGCCGCGCATGGACGGGGTGGAACTGGTGCGCCACCTGGGCCGGATGGAGCGGCCCCCGGCGGTGGTGTTCGTCACCGCCTATGACCAGTACGCGGTCCAGGCCTTCGAGCTCAACGCGGTGGACTATCTGCTCAAGCCGGTGCGCGCCGAGCGCCTGGCCGGCGCCCTCGAAAAGGCGCGCCGCAGCGGGCCCCTGGCCGCCGCCGTGCTGGACAGGCTGCCCCAGGAGGGACGGCGCCACTTGTCGTGCACCGAGCGCGGCCGCATCCTGCTCGTCCCGGTGGAGCATATCCTCTATCTCAAGGCCGAGCTCAAATACGTCACCGCGCGCACCGCCGAGCGCGAATACCTGCTGGAGGAGTCTCTCACCCAGCTGGAAGCCGAATTTCCCCAGCGTTTCGTGCGGGTGCATCGCAACTGCCTGATCGCCCGGGAGGCCATCGCCGGCTTCGAGCGCGACGCCAGCAGCCAGGGCGAGACCCACTGGCTGGCCCTGGTCAAGGGCGCCGCCGAGAAGCTGCCCATCAGCCGGCGCCAGTGGCCGGCGGTGAAGAGCGCGTTTGCCGGGGAGAAGACCGACTGAATCCAGGCGCCGGCGTCGCGCGTATAAGGGCATGCAGAGGCGCCATGGCAGAGATCTCGAGGACGAAACGGGCGGGCCGGTGCGGCGCTGGCGCAGTTATCTGGGCGCCGCGCTGGCCGTGGGCGTGCTGGCTGCCGCGGCGACCCTGCTGCCGGCGCCCGCCCAGCGGGTGCACCTGCACAACCAGATGGTCATCTCCCGCCCACCCCAGGAAGTATTCGATTTCGTCACCACACCGGGTAATTGGCCCCGCTGGCACCCCCCATCGCTTGCCGTGTCCGGAATGACCGATCACCCGCTGCTACTCGGCGAGCAGGTGACGGAAGACTTCCTGGTCGCGGGGCGGCGCGGGCGCGCGCTGCGGACGGTGACCGATCGCGAGCCGCCGCGGCGCTGGCAGATCGAAGGCGGCGGCGAGGGCGGTGGCCGCGCCTGGATCACCCATACCCTCACCGAGGAGGCCGGCGGCACGCGCTTCGAGCGCGACCTGCGCTACCGCATGCCCAATCTTCTCGCCGCCCTGCTCGATCCGCTGGTGACGCGGGGCAAGATCGCCGCGGAATCGGCCATCGCCGTGGAGCGGCTCAGGCAGGTGCTGGAGCAGGAGCCGCGCGGCTGAGCGGCCGCGGGCTAGCCGCTGTTCCGTTCATCGCGCTTTGTCGGTCAAGCGACATTTTCGGGAAATGTGAATTGAATACTTGACATTCGAGTATGGAATGGCACAATCCCCGCGGCTTGTCATGACTCACAAAAAGGGAGATATATGAAACAAAAAGTAGTCGCAGGCATCACCGTCGGTTTTTTCTTGGCCTTTCCCTTGTCCTTTCCGGCTATGGCGCAACAAGGTTGGTACGGCTCCATTGCCGTGGGTAGTTCTCGTGCCGATGTAGATCCCACGCAGCTCGTTATCACGGGAGCAACGGCCAATACCTATGGCAAGGACGAAACGGACGTCGGGTTCAAGGTGTTGGGAGGCTATCAATTCAATGCGAATCTAGCGTTGGAGGGGGGTTACGTTAACCTGGGGAAGGGTAGTGCGAGCAACACGATGACCGCACCTGCCACCGGCAGCCTGAATTCCCGCTTCAAGTCGGACGGCTGGCTGGTTCAGGCGGTAGGTATTTTGCCGGTTGGCAATGATTTCTCCCTGTTCGGCAAGCTGGGCACCATCTACAGCACGGTGAAGACCGACTTGACCACCTCAGGAGCAGTCGTCCTGGCGCCTGGTCAGGCGGCGTCCCGGAAACGTTCCGAATGGAACGTTGCTTACGGAATTGGTGCCGGCTATCGGATCACAAAGTCGGTGGATGTCAGGCTTGATTGGGACCGGTATCAGGATCTCGGCAATAAGGGTTGCAACACCTGCACCGGCGAATCCGACGTGGATTTGATCTCGGTCGGCGTGAACTTCCGCTTCTAAGCTTTGTATAAGAAACGCCGGGGCAATCGCCCGGCGTTTCTTTCTTCTCGCCTCTTTTCCTCTGTTCCTGTGCCCATCGAGGGCGAGGCGGGCCTTTGCATCCGTCTGCCGCTTGGTGCCGCCCCTCAGCCGCTGTTCCGCAACCCCGCGGCGATGCCATTGATGGTGAGATGGATGCCGCGCTTGACGCGCTCGTCCTGGTTGCCGGCGCGGTAGCGCTTGAGCAGCTCCAGCTGCAGGTGGTTGAGGGGGTCCAGGTAGGGGAAGCGGTTGCGGATGGAGCGGCGCAGCAGGCGGTTGCCGGCGAGCAGCTCGGGCTGGCCGGTAATGGCAAGCAGCGCCTCGATGCTGGCCTGCCATTCCGCCTTCAGGCGCGGGAAGATGGCGTCGCGCAGCGCCTTGTCGCTCACCAGGTCGGCATAGCGCGAGGCGATGGCGATGTCGCTCTTGGCCAGCACCATGTCCATGTTGGACAGCAGGGTCTGGAAGAAGGGCCATTCCCGGTGCATGGCCTGCAGGTGCGCCAGTCCCTGGTCGGGGTGCGCCGCGAGCCATTGCTGCACGGCGCTGCCGAAGCCGTACCAGCCGGGAAGCATGAGGCGGCACTGAGACCAGCTGAACACCCAGGGGATGGCGCGCAGATCGGCGATGGCGGTGGATTTGCGGCGCGAGGCGGGACGGCTGCCGATGTTCAGCTCGGCGATCTCGCTGATGACCGTCGACTCCCGGAAGTAGCGCTCGAAGCCCGGCGTCTCATACACCAGGTTGCGGTAGGCGGCAAAGGCGAACTGCGACAACCGGTCCATGGTGTCGAGGAATTCCCGCGGCGGCGCGGCGCCGCGCTGGCGCGGCAGCAGCGTGGCTTCCAGGGTGGCGGCGACCAGGATTTCCAGATTGTGCCGGCCCATCTCCGGGTTGGAGTACTTGTGGGCGATCACCTCCCCCTGCTCGGTGATGCGGATCTGCCCGGCCACCGCGCCCTCGGGCTGGGCCAGGATGGCCTGGTAGGACGGCCCGCCGCCGCGGCCCACCGACCCGCCGCGGCCGTGGAACAGGCGCAGCTGCAGGCCGGTCCGGCGGAACAGCTCCACCAGCGCCGTCTCCGCCTGGTACAGCTCCCAGCCGGAGGTGAGGAAGCCGCCGTCCTTGTTGCTGTCGGAATAGCCCAGCATCACCTCCTGGGTGTCGCCGCGCGAGGCCAGCAGCCTGCGGTAAGGCTCGAGGGCGAACAGGCGCTCCATCACCGCGGCGCAGTTGCGCAGGTCGGCGATGGTCTCGAACAGGGGGACGATGTTCACGTCCAGGGCCTGGTCCAGGGGCCGCAGCAGCCCCGCATCCTTGAGCAGCAGCGCCGCCTCCAGAATGTCGGACACCCCGTCGGTCTTGGAGATGACGTAGTTGGGCACCGCCGCCTTGCCGTAGCGCCGGTGGGCTTCAGCGGCGACGCGCAGGATGGCGAGCTCGGAGGTGGTCTCCTCGGAATAGGGCACATGGGGCGACACCAGCGGGCGCGGTGTGGCCAGCTCCTGCAGCAGCAGGGCGATGCGGGCGTCCTCGTCCAGGGCCGGATAGTCCAGCTCGGGGCGCGCCACGCGCAGCAGCTCAGCCACCACGCGCTCGTGCACGTCCGAGTTCTGGCGCATGTCCAGGGGTGCCAGGTGGAAGCCGAACACGCTCACGGCGCGGCGCAGCCGCCGCAGCCGTCCCCGCGCCAGCAGGGCGGAGCCGTTGGCCGCGAGCGACTGGTGGATCACGTCCAGGTCGGCGCCGAGCTCGGCGGCATCGGCATAGGGCGGCGCCTCGCCCACGGCGTGGCGCAGGGCCTCGAACTGGTCCAGCTGCCGGGCGGTGGCCGCCAGGCGCGCGTAGATGCCGGAAATGGCGCGGCGGTAGGGTTCGTCGCTGCGGTGGGGTGAGTGGTCGGGGGAACGGCGCGCCAGTTCCTCCAGCTCATCCGATACATGCACCAGCAGGCTGGCCAGCGACAGCTCGGCGCCCAGCCGATGCAATTCCTCCAGGTAGAAATCCAGCGCCGTGGCGGACTGCAGGCGCAGCGCCTCCCGCATCACCTCGGCGGTGACGAAGGGATTGCCGTCCCGGTCGCCGCCGATCCAGCTGCCGATGCACAGGAAGGGCGGCAGCTCCACGCCCTGCCAGGAGGGATCGGTGCCCGCCAGCAGGCTCTCCAAGTCGCCGTAGAGGCGCGGCAGCTCCTTGAGGAAGGTGTAATCGTAGTAGGACAGGCCGTTGCGCACCTCGTCCAGCACCGACAGCCTGGCCGGGCGCAGCATGCGCGTCTGCCACAGGGTCAGCACCAGGCGGCGCAGGGACTCGTCCGTGGCCGCCACTTCGTCGGGGGTGAGCTGCTGGCGGTCGCGCCGGTCCAGCAGGCGGGCGATGGCCAGCTCGCAGTTGAGGATGCTCTTGCGCTGCACTTCCGTGGGGTGGGCCGTGAGCACAGGCACGATCAGGGCCCGGGCGAAGAACTCCCGCAGTTGCGCCGGGCTGCAGCCCGCCTCCAGGGCATCGGCCAGGGCCTTGGCGACGCTGCCCTCCCGGGGCGCCGAACCTGCCAGGGCGTGCGCCCGGCTGCGGCGGATGTGGTGCAGATCCTCGGCGATGTTGGCCAGATGGGAGAAATAGGTGAAGGCGCGCACCACCTGGATGGTCTGCACCCGCGACAGGCTGTCCAGGGTCGCCTCCAGCTCCCGGCGCGCCGCATGGTCGTCGTCGCGGCGGAAGCGGATGGAGTTCTGGCGGATGCGCTCCACCAGGTCGAAGGCGGCCTCGCCCTCCTGGTTGCGCAGGGTGTCGCCGAGGATGCGGCCGAGCAGGCGAATGTCCCCCCGCAGGGGCAGGTCCTTGTCTTCCGTCGCTTCGTTCATAGGGCCGCTATCGTTCCAGATTCCGATGCGCCTGTTCAATTAGGCGTTCTATGTAGGCGCCGTAGTAATCGGGGATGCGCACGCCGACCAGCGGCTCGGCCAGGCGGCGGCCGTCCGGGCCATAGACCGCCAGGGTAGGAGTCAGTTTCGCGCCCTCGCGCCGGGCGAAGGCGCGATGGGTGGTGCGGCTGCCGGCGAAATCAATGAGGGGCCGGTCGCTGTCGATGTCCACCTGCCGCAGCAGCAGCTGGGCGTCGCCCCCGGGCCGCTCCAGCAGGGGCAGCAGGTGGTCGCGCCTGACCACCTCGCACCAGTGGCAGTCGGCCTGGCTGTAGAGCACCAGCAGGGGAATGCGTGCCGCGCGCATGCGCGCGGCATCGGCGGCGAGGTTGTCGGCGCGGGGCAGTTGGGGGGAACCGGCGGCGGTCACCAGGGGCGGCCATGCTAAAATCAGCGCCAGCACTGCCAGCAGGCGGCGCCGCAGTTGCCAAGGAGTTCCGGGGTAACGCGCTGCGCGCATCAGCCTCCACTGCAACCCGTTTTCATGAGTTTCCCAACGTGACTTCCAGCCCCGATCGTATCGTCATCGCCTCGCGCGAGTCGCGGCTTGCCCTGTGGCAGGCGCAACATGTGCGCGACCGCCTGGCCGCATTATATCCCCGCTGCCGCGTCGAGATTCTCGGCATGACCACGCGCGGCGACAAGATCCTCGACCGGCCCCTGGCCAAGGTGGGCGGCAAGGGCCTGTTCGTGAAGGAACTGGAGACGGCCCTGCTGGACGGCCGCGCCGACATCGCCGTGCACTCCATGAAGGACGTGCCCATGCAGCTGGCGCCGGAGTTTGCCCTGGTGGCCGTGAGCGAGCGGGAAGTGCCTTTCGACGCCTTCGTTTCCAACAAGTACGCGGCCCTGGACGAGCTGCCCCCCGGCGCCGTGGTGGGCACCTCCAGCCTGCGGCGCGAGGCCCAGCTGCGCGCCCGCTTCCCCTATCTGGCGGTGACCAGCCTGCGCGGCAATTTGGACACGCGCCTGCGCAAGCTGGACGCCGGCGAGTATGATGCCATCATTCTGGCGGCGGCCGGCCTGACCCGGCTGGGCCTGGCCGCGCGCATTCGCGCCGTGCTGCCGGCGGAGCTGTCCCTGCCCGCGGCGGGCCAGGGGGCGCTGGGCATCGAGGCCCTGGCGGCGCGTGCCGACGTGGCGGCCTGGATGGCGCCCCTGAACGACGCCGCCGCCAGCGCCTGCGTGCGCGCCGAGCGCGCCGTGTCCCGGGCGCTGGCGGGAAGCTGCGAAGTGCCCCTGGGCGCGTTCGCCGAAATGCGCGGCGCCAACCTTTATCTGCGCGGCTTCGTCGCTCTTCCCGACGGCACGCGCATGGCGAGCGCGGAACGGGAAGGGCCGCCCGACCGGGCCGAGGAACTGGGCTTGCTGCTTGCCGAAGAGCTGCGCCGCCACGGCGCCGAAGAGATTCTCGCCGCCCTGCCCCACTGATGGCCGAAACCGAGCGCCACGCTGCCCCGCCCCTTGCCGGACGGCACATCGTCGTCACGCGTCCGGCCGGCCAGGCGGGCCGGCTTGCGGCGGCGATCCAGGCCCAGGGGGGCACGGCGGTCCTGTTCCCGGTGCTGGAGATTTTCGACGTGGCGGATCTGCGGCCCCTGGTGGCCGTGGCCGACCGGCTGGAGCAGTACCACTTCGCCGTGTTCATCAGCGCCAACGCGGTGAACAAGGCCCTCAACGTCATCCTGGCGCGCCGCCCCTGGCCGGCGCAGCTGCGCGCCGTGACCGTGGGCAAGTCGAGCGAGCGGGAGCTGGCGCGCTTCGGCATCGGCGAGGTCATCGCCCCCAGCGGCCGCTTCGACAGCGAGGCCCTGCTGGCCCTGCCGCAGCTGGCGCCGGAGCGGGTGGCGGGCAAGCGCTTTGTGATCTTTCGCGGCGATGGCGGGCGCGAGCTGCTGGGTGACACCCTGGTGGCACGCGGCGCCAGCATTGAATACGTGGAATGCTACCGGCGCGGCAAACCCAACCGGGACGCCGCGCCCCTGATGAAGCTGTGGGCCCGGGGTGAGCTGGACGCCATCACCGTCACCAGCAGCGAGGGCCTGCGCAACCTGTTCGATATGGTGGGCAAGCTGGGCCAGGCCTGGCTGCGCACGACCCCGGTGTTCGTGCCCCACGAGCGCATCGCCGAGGAGGCGCGGCGCCTGGGACTGGAGCGGGTGATCCTGACCGGGGCGGGGGACGACGGCCTGATGGCCGGCCTGCTGGCCCACTACGGGGACAACAAGGAACCTTGATGAAGCGAGCCACATGAACGCAACCCCGACTAACGAGGGCGAAGGCGCCCTCCTGCAGCCGTCCCCCTCGCGGCGGCGGCGCGCCTGGTCCGCCCTGGCCCATCCGGCGGTGGTGATCGCCGCCCTCGCCCTGGCCCTGCTCGGCTGGCAGTGGTACGAGACGCGCGTGCGCCTCGACCGGCTGCAGGAGGAACTGGCCAGGCGCCTGGCCCAGAGCGAGGCCATGGCCAACGACAGCCGCGTGCTGGGCAAGCAGAACCAGGATCTGCTGCAGTCCCTCACCGCCAAGGTGGGCGTGCTGGAGGCCAGGCTGGCCGAGTCCCAGAGCCAGCAGGCGGCGCTGGAGGCCTTGTACCAGGAGCTGACGCGCAGCCGCGACGAGCGCGTGCTGGCGGAGGTGGAACAGGCGGTGAATCTCGCCGCCCAGCAGCTGCAGCTGGCCGGCAACGTGGAGGCGGCGCTCATCGCCCTGCAGGGGGCCGATGCGCGCCTGGCGCGGGCCGACCGGGCCCAGTTCCTGCCCTTGCGCAAGGTGCTGGCGCGCGACATCGAGCGCCTGAAGGCCCTGCCCATGGCCGACGTGCCCGGCATCGCCCTGCGCCTGGAGAGCGTCATCAACGCGGTGGATGCCCTGCCGCTCGCCTTCGAGGCCAAGCCGCGGCCCGAGCCGGTGCGGCCCGCCCCCCGCAGCCCCACCGACGCCGGCTTCTGGACCGCCCTGGGGCAGGAGCTGTGGAGCGAGCTGAAGCAGCTCATCCGCATCGAGCGCATGGACCGGCCCGATCCGGGGCTGTTGTCGCCCGCCAACGCCTTCTTCCTGCGCGAGAACCTCAAGCTGCGCCTGATCAACGCGCGCCTGGCCCTGCTGCAGCGGGACGGCAAGATGTTCCGGGACGACGTCCGGCAGGCGCGCGACTGGCTGGACCGTTACTTCGATCCGCGCTCCAAGTCGGTGGCCAATGCCATCGCTACCCTTGAGCAGCTGGAGGCGGCCCAGGTGGCCCTGGAGCTGCCGGCCCTGGAGGACAGCTTGACAGCCCTGCGCAACTTCAAGCTGGCGCGGGAGAAGGGGAGCGGCCGCTGACATGCGCGTGCTGATCTGGCTGCTGGCCCTGTTCGCCCTGGCGGTTGGCCTGTCCCTGGCCGCCGGCTACAACGAAGGCTATGTGCTGCTGGTGCTGCCGCCCTACCGGGTGGAGCTGTCCCTCAACTTCTTCGTGACGCTGCTGGTGGCGGGCTTTTCCCTGGGCTACCTGGCCTTGCGCACCGTGGTGAATACCCTGCGCCTGCCCCAGTCGGTGCGCCGCTTCCGCGAGGCCAAGCGGCGGGAAAGGGCGGTCCAGGCCTTCCGCGATGCCGTGCAGAACCTGTTCGAAGGCCGCTACGGCCACGCCCTGAAGAACGCCTCCCAGGCCTACCAGGCGGGCGAAGCCCCCGGCCTGGCGGCCCTGATCGCGGCGCGGGCGGCGCGCGCCATGCGCGATGACGGGCGCGAACAGCAATGGCTGGAGCGCGCCGCCGAGCACGATCGCGACGTGCATGTGGCGCGCCTGCTGACTACTGCCAAGAACCACACCGACGCGCGCCGCTACGACGAGGCGGCCCAGGCCCTGGAGGCGCTCAACAGCGGCGGCCAGCGCCATATCGCCGGCCTGCGCCTGGGGCTGCGCATCTACCGGGCGCTCAACCGCTGGGGCGACGTGGTACGCATCGCCCGCCTGTTGGAAAAACACCGGGCGCTGGCGCCCGAGCCGGCCCGCCTGCTCAAGCTGCGCGCCCACCTGGAGAGCCTGCGCGGCAAGGAGATGGATGCCCGGGCCCTGGTGAAGTATTGGCAGGCCATCCCCGCCGCCGAGCGGCGTGTGCCCCAGTTGGCGCGCGCTGCGGCCCAGGCCCTGATCGCCGCCGGCGACGGCGTCGCCGCCCAGCGCATCATCGAAGAGCAGCTCGACGCCGAATGGGACTCCGGCCTGGCCGAGCTCTATGGCGAATGCCGCGGCGGCGACATGGTGGGTCGCATCGCCCGGGCCGAGAAATGGCTGGAGGCCCATCCCGACGATGCGCGCCTGCTGCTGGCCCTGGGGCGCATGTGCCGCAGCCGGGAGCTGTGGGGCAAGGCCCAGAGCTACTTCGAGGCCGCCGTGGCCCTGGAGCCCAGCCAGGGCGGCTGTGCCGAGCTGGCGGCCTTGATGGATCACCTGGGGCGCACCGAGGAGGCGAACCGCCTGTATCGCCGCGCCGCGGAGCTGTGCAGCCAGACGGCGGCCCCCGCCTTGCCCCCCGTGGCGCTGGCCGATCAGCAATAGCTCAGGCCAGCCAGTCGCGCGCCACGAGGAAGTCGGCGTACAGCTTCTCCTCCGGGCTGCCGGGCTCGGGCTGCCAGTCGTAGCGCCACTTCACCAGGGGCGGCAGGGACATGAGGATGGATTCGGTGCGGCCGCCCGACTGCAGCCCGAACAGGGTGCCACGGTCGAAGACGAGATTGAACTCCACGTAGCGGCCGCGGCGGTAGCACTGGAAGTCGCGCTCCCGCTCGCCATAGGGCAGGTCCTTGCGCCGCTGGGCGATGGGCAGGTAGGCGGCGAGGAAGTGGTCGCCGATTGCCCGCGTCAGGGCGAAGCAGCGCGCGAAGCCGCCTTCGTTAAGGTCGTCGTAGAACACGCCGCCGATGCCGCGCGGCTCGTTGCGGTGCTTCAGGAAGAAGTAGCGGTCGCACCACTCCTTGTAGCGCGGATAGCACTCGGCGCCGAAGGGCGCCAGGGCGTCGCGGCAGGTGGCGTGGAAGTGGCGCGCGTCCTCCTCGAAGCCGTAATAGGGCGTGAGATCCATGCCGCCGCCGAACCACCACACGGGCTCTTCCCCGGCCTTGGTGGCCTGGAAGAAGCGCACATTGAGATGGGTGGTGGGGCAGTAGGGATTGCGCGGGTGCAGCACCAGGGACACGCCCATGGCCTCGAAGCCGCGCCCGGCCAGCTCCGGGCGCAGGTTGCTGGCGGAAGGGGGCAGGCCCTCGCCGAACACATGGGAGAAGTTGACCCCGCCGCGCTCCAAGACATTGCCCTCCTCGAGCACGCGCGTGATGCCGCCGCCGCCGCCCGGCCGGTCCCAGCGGTCGGTGCGGAAGGGCTGGCCGTCCAGGGTTTCCAGGGCGGCGACGATGCGCGCCTGCAGCTCGAGCAGGTAGTCCCGCACCTGGATCGATTCGGACGTCATGGGGCCTTGCGCGCGCCCACGGCCCGGTAGCCGATGTCGCGCCGCATCTGCATGCCGTCCCAGCGGATCTGGTCGGCGATCTCGTAGGCGCGCTTCTGGGCCAGGCGCACGTTGTCGCCCAGGGCGGTGACGCACAACACGCGTCCGCCGGCGGTGACGATGCGGCCGTCCCTCTCCGCCGTGCCGGCGTGAAACACGTGGTAGTCCTCGCCCGCCGGGGGCAGGCCGGTGATGGCATCGCCCCTGCGCGGGGCGTCGGGATAGCCGGCGGCGGCCAGCACCACGCCCAGGGCGACGCGCCGGTCCCACTCGGCTTCCGCCTTGTCCAGGGTGCCGTTCACGGCGTGGTCCACGATTTTGGCGAAATCCGACTTCAGCCGCATCATGATGGGCTGGGTTTCCGGGTCGCCCATGCGGCAGTTGAATTCCAGCGTCCTGGGCCGGCCCTGCGCATCGATCATCAGGCCGGCATAGAGAAAGCCGGTGTACGGGATGCCGTCGGCGGCCATGCCGTTTACCGTCGGCATGATGATCTCTCTCATGACGCGCGCGTGGATCGCGGGCGTCACCACCGGCGCCGGCGAGTAGGCACCCATGCCGCCGGTATTGGGGCCGCGGTCGCCGTCCAGCAGGCGCTTGTGGTCCTGGCTGGAGGCGAGCGGCAGCACGTGGCTGCCGTCCACCATGACGATGAAGCTGGCTTCCTCGCCTTCCAGGAACTCCTCGATCACCACCCGCGCGCCGGCGTCACCCATCTTGTTGGCCACCAGCATCTCGTCGATGGCGCGATGGGCCTCGTCTGCGCTCATGGCGACCACTACGCCCTTGCCGGCGGCAAGACCGTCCGCCTTGATGACGATGGGCGCGCCCTCACGCTCCACATGGGCGTGGGCCGCGGCGGCGTCGGCGAAGGTGGCGAACCGGGCGGTGGGTATGTTGTGGCGCGCCATGAAGCGCTTGGCGAAATCCTTGGACGATTCCAGCTGTGCCGCCGCCCGGGTGGGGCCGAAGATGCGTAGCCCCCGCGCCCGGAACAGGTCCACCACGCCCGCCGCCAGTGGTGCTTCCGGGCCGACCACGGTCAAGTGGATCTTCTCGGCTTCGGCGAAATCGGCGAGCTGGTCCAGGTCGGTGATGGGCACGTTCTCCAGCTCGGGCTCGCGCGCCGTGCCGGCGTTGCCCGGGGCGACATATACCTTCTGCAGGCCGGGCGACTGGGCAAGGCGCCAGGCCAGGGCGTGCTCGCGGCCGCCGGATCCGATGACGAGTAGTTTCATGTGTGCGTGAGGAGTGAGGGGTGAGGAGTGAAGCGTGGGGTCGCGAGGCTTTTACTCCTTACTCCTCACGCCTCACTCCTCACTCAATGCCTGAAATGCCGGAAACCCGTAAACACCATGGCCACGCCGTGCTCGTCGGCGGCGGCGATGACCTCCGCGTCGCGCACGCTGCCGCCGGGCTGGATCACCGCCGTGGCGCCGGCCTGGGCCAGCACGTCGAGGCCGTCGCGGAAGGGGAAGAAGGCGTCGGAGGCGACCACCGCCCCGGCCACGGTGAGCTTGGCGTTCTCGGCCTTGATGGCGGCGATGCGCGCGGAATCGACCCGGCTCATCTGGCCGGCGCCGATGCCCACCGTCTGTCCGTCCTTGCAATAGACGATGGCATTGGACTTGACGTACTTGGCCACGCGCCAGGCGAACATGAGGTCGGCCAGTTCGCGTGCGTCCGGCTGGCGCTTGGTGACCACGCGCAAATCACTCGGGGCGATGCGCGCATCGTCCGCCGTCTGCACCAGTAGCCCCCCGCCCACGCGCTTGAAATCCAGGGCGCCGGCATTGCTGCCCAGGGCCACCTGCAGCACGCGCACGTTCTGCTTGGCCGCGAACACCTGCCGGGCCTCGGCGGAGAATTCCGGCGCGATCACCACTTCCACGAACTGCTTGGACACGGCTTCGGCGGCGGCGCCGTCGAGCGGGCAGTTGAAGGCGATGATGCCGCCGAAGGCGGACACCGGATCGGTGGCGAAGGCCTTGCGGTAGGCCTCGGTGGCGCTGGCGCCCAGGGCTACGCCGCAGGGGTTGGCATGCTTGACGATGACGCAGGTGGTGGCATCGAAGCTCTTCACGCATTCCCAGGCGGCATCGGCATCGGCGATGTTGTTGTAGGACAGCTCCTTGCCCTGGAGCTGGACGAAGCCCGCGATGCCGCCCGGGGCGGCGACGATGTCCCGGTAGAAGGCCGCCTGCTGGTGCGGATTCTCGCCGTAGCGCAGATCCTCCACCTTGTCGAAGGCCAGCTGCAGCCGGTCGGGGAAGCGCTCGCGCGTGCCGTCCGGCTTCAGGCTGGTGAGGTAGTTGGCGATGGCGCCGTCGTAGCGGGCGGTGTGGGTGAAGGCCTTCTTGGCCAGGGCAAAGCGCGTCGCCTCACCCAGGTTGCCGCCGCTGGCGCGCATTTCCGCGATCACCGCGCCATAGTCGTCGGGATCGGTGATCACCGCCACGCCGCCGTAGTTCTTGGCCGCCGCGCGCACCAGGGTGGGTCCGCCGATGTCGATGTTCTCGATGGCCTCGGGCAGCGGGCAGTTGGGCTTGGCGATGGTCTGCTCGAAGGGGTAGAGGTTGACCACCACCATGTCGATGGGCGGAATGCCGGCGGCCGCTATGGCGGCGAGATGCTCGGGGGAATCGCGCCGCGCCAGGATGCCGCCATGCACCTTGGGGTGCAGGGTCTTGACGCGCCCGTCCAGCATTTCCGGGAAGCCGGTGTAGTCGGAGACCTCGGTGACGGGCAGCCCGGCATCGCGCAGCAGGCGCGCCGAGCCGCCGGTGGACAGCAGCTTGACGCCGAATTCGGTGAGGGCGCGGGCGAAGTCCACCACGCCGCGCTTGTCGGAAACGCTGATCAGGGCCTGAGTGATGTGCATAATTCGTGAGGAGTGAGGGGTGAGGAGTGAGGGGTAAAGGGCGCGACGTTCAACTCCTCACGCCTCACACCTCACTCCTCACGGTTACAAGAGCTTGTGTTCGATCAGCTTGCGGCGCAGGGTGTTGCGGTTGATGCCCAGCATCTCGGCAGCCACCGTCTGGTTGCCGTTGGCGTGACGCATGACGGTCTCCAGCATGGGCTTCTCCACGTTGCGCAGGACCATCTCGTAGACGGCCGACGGCTTTTCCCCGTCCAGGTCGCGGAAATAGCGGTCGAGAGTGCGCTTGACGCATTCGGCAATTTCGCTCTGGCGGCTCATGCAGCAAGTTCCTCGACATAGAACAAATGGTCGTTGGTGGCGGCCAGGCCGTTGAAGAAGGCATCAACGGCGGCCAGCTGCTCTTCGACCGTCTGCAGTTGGTTCATGGCATGGCGGAACTGGGCCGACCCGACCAGTCCCTTGGTGTACCAGGAGATGTGCTTGCGCGCCACCCGCACTCCGGTGTCGGTGCCGTAGAAGCTGTAGAGATCCAGCAGGTGTTCGCGCAGCACGGCGTGGATCTCGGCCACGCGCGGCGGCTCCAGCTTCTCGCCGGTGCGCAGATAGTGCTCGATCTCGCGGAAGATCCACGGCCGGCCCTGGGCGGCGCGGCCGATCATGACCCCGTCGGCGCCGGTATGGTCGAGCACCTGCTTGGCCTTCTCGGGGCTGGTGATGTCGCCGTTGGCGATGACGGGAATGCGCGCCTGGGCCTTGACCGCGGCGATGGTGTCGTACTCCGCTTCACCCTGGTATTGGCAGGCGCGGGTACGGCCGTGGATGGCGAGCGCCCGGATGCCGGCTTCTTCCGCGATGCGCGCGATACGCAGGGCGTTGCGGTTGGCCTTGTCCCAGCCGGTGCGGATCTTGAGCGTCACCGGCACATCCACCGCCTTCACCACCGCCTCCAGGATGCGCCCGACCAGGGGCTCGTTCTGCAGCAGCGCCGAGCCGGCCATGACATTGCACACCTTCTTGGCCGGACAACCCATGTTGATGTCGATGATCTGGGCGCCCTCGTTCACGTTGTAGCGGGCGGCCTCCGCCATCATCTGCGGGTCGGCGCCGGCGATCTGTACCGAAATGGGCTCCACTTCGCCTTCGTGGTTGGCGCGGCGCCGCGTCTTGGCGCTGCCCCACAGGAGGGAATTGGAGGAGACCATTTCCGACACGGCGAGCCCCGCGCCGAATCTCTTGCACAACTGGCGGAAGGGCCGGTCCGTGACTCCGGCCATGGGCGCGACGAACAAGTTGTTACGCAGCGTGAAGCCGGCGAACTGCATGTTGAACTGGGGTAGGGAAGGCGAGGCCGGAAATTGTACCGCAATTGCCGCGCCCGGCAGTAGCGGCAAATCTCACACCCAGGCGCGGGCGCCGAACATCATGCGCCGCGCCAGGAAATCGCGCCCGGGCGGCAGCACATCCAGCAGCAGCAATCCCGCGCCCCGCACCTGGTGCAGGACGGGACGATGATTGCCAAAAATGCGCACCAACGCGTCGGTAAAGCCGATGGCACCGCGGCGGTCGACGCGCCGCTGGTCGGCATGGCGCTGCAACAGCGCCGCGTCGCCCGGGTCCGGCGCATCGCGCAGCAGCCGCGCCAGCTCCCAGGCATCGCGCAGGGCGAGATTGAAGCCCTGGCCGGCTACCGGATGCAAAGTTTGCGCCGCGTTGCCCAGCCAGACGCCGCGCTTTCCCACCGGGCGCGGACGATAGCGCAGGACCAGAGGAAAGGCGGTGCGTGGGCCGAGGGCGGCAAACTGCAGGCGGCCGCGCAACAGCCGCGCCAGCCGTTCCAGGAATGCCGCCTCGGACAGGGCCAGCAGCTCCTCGGCTTGTCCATGGGGACGGGCGATGATGGCGCAGTAGTCGCCGCCCTGGGGCAACAGGGCCACCGGGCCGGCGGGCGTGAAGCGCTCGTAGGCGACGCCCGCGGGTGCGGGATGCACGGCGACCCGGGCGACCAAGGCGCTCTGCCCGTAATCGCGGCCGACCACGCCGCCGGCGTCGGCGCTCACGGCGCCTTCCGCCCAAGCGAGCAACGCGGCGCGCATCATTTCCTCCGTCGCCGCGCCCGACAGGCGGGCGCGCACGTGGTCCGCACCTGCCTCGGCGCCCACCACTTTGCATCCGCGCCGGATGGCGAGGCCTTGGGCCGCCGCCTGGGCCTCGAGCGCCGCCGCCAGGCTGCCCGCGTCCACCACGTAGCCCAGGGCGGGCAGGCCATAATCGCGCGCCCGCAGCAGCGTGCGCCCCAGCCCGCCCTCCTGGGACACGTGAATGGTGGTGATGGGCGTGGCCGCCAGGCGCGGCCATACGTCCAGGCGTTCCAGAATCTGGCGCGAGCCGTGGGACAGGGCGAGCACGCGTCGGTCGTCAGCGGCGGCGCCGGCGGCACGGGCGTCGGCCAGGGTGCAGGCGACGCCGTTTTGCTGCAGCGCCAGCCCGAATGCCAGGCCCAGAGGGCCGGCGCCGGCGATCAAGACTTCACCGGACAAGGAGGCGCTCCGCCATCACGGCCTCGACCTCCGCCACTTCCTTGGGCGCCGCCGCGGTGAGGATTTCGCGGCCCGTGGCCGTCACCAGGACGTCGTCCTCGATGCGGATGCCGATATCCCACAGTTCCCGCGGCAGATCGTCGGCGGCACGGATGTAGAAGCCCGGCTCCACGGTCAGGGTCATGCCCGGCACGAGCGGCCGCCACTCCCCGCCCAGCTTGTACTCGCCGGCGTCATGCACGTCCATGCCCAGCCAGTGGCCGGTGCGATGCATGTAGAAGCGCTTGTAGGCGCCCGACTCGATGATGCCGTCCACTTCGCCCGTCAGCAGTTTGAGATCCAGCATGCCCT
>JBMOQT010000007.1:0-24573 GCA_049320945.1 Pseudomonadota bacterium | reverse complement strand
GCCTGCCAGGTGTTGTACTGCCGGGACTTCCTGGAGATCGATCCCGCCCGCTACAACGTCAACGGGGGCAGCATCGCCATCGGCCACCCCTACGGAATGACGGGTGCCCGCCTCGTGGGTCATGCGCTGATCGAAGGCAAGCGGCGCGGTGTCAGATTCGTCGTCATCGCCATGTGCGTCGGCGGCGGGATGGGGGCGGCGGGCCTGTTCGAAGTGGCTTGATCGCCGATGGTTGCCAGGGCGTCCCCGATAGCCAATTGACGCAAGACGCCACGGGACGAGACGCTTAGGCTTCATGCATGGACATTCTCAGAAATCGCCGCCATGACGGCGACACACGATGGAGACGCAACCCGAGTGCCATGGCCTCCGGACAGGCCCGCCCACGCCGCGCGCCGCGGATCATCCTCAGCCGGCCGAGGACGCCGCCGATGCGCGAACGCTGCCCCTGACGGGACTCTCGCGCCACATGTGAACACTTATGCATTGAGATGGAAATGAACGCACAACATCCCGGCTTGGACGATGCGCAAATGCTTATCCCCGACGTGCTGGAGGTTCACGGCACGTACCTGCGGAACAAGGAGGCGGTCATCTGCGGCGAGGTGCGAAGGACCTGGGGGGACTTCAACCGGAACATCAATCGCGTCGCCAATGCCCTGCTGGCGCAGGGTATCGGCCGGGACTGCAAGGTTGCCGTCTTGATGGGCAACTCGGTCGAGATGCTCGAGATCCTGTTCGGCATCGTCAAGGCCGGTGCCTGCGCGGTGCCCCTGTCGGGCCTGCTTACCGGCGAGCAGCTGGCGGACCTGGTGAACGACAGCGGCTCGATCGCCTTGTTTGCCACGGCCGAGTTTCGCGCCAAGCTGGGGCCGTTCGTCGATCGGCTGAAGGACGTTTCCCCGGAAAAGCGCATCGCCGTGCTCTCCGGCGAACAGGGCTGGCAGAGCTACGAAGCTTTCGTGGCCGCTGCGCCGGCAAGTCGACCCGCGGTCGCCTACAGTCCCTCGGACGACTTCAACATCATCTACAGCTCCGGAACGACGGGACTGCCGAAGGGAATCGTGCAGACGCACCGGGCGCGCGTGCATTGGGCCGTGTCGAACGCGCTGGAAATGGGCATCACCTCGCGCAGCCGCGGCCTGACCACCACCTCGCTCTACTCCAACGGCACCTGGCTGGTGATGCTGCCCGTGTTGTTCGCGGGCGGGACGCTTGTCGTGATGCCGAGCTTCGACACCAACGCCTTCCTGCAGACGGTGGAGCGGGAGCGCATCACGCACACCTTCATGGTGCCCACGCAGTTCGTGATGATCCTCGGCGAGGGCAACGTCCGCCGCCATGACACCTCGAGTCTGCAGATCATGCTCAGCGCCGGATCGCCGCTGCGGCAGGACACGAAGCGGCAAGTCATTGAGCAGTTCGGCGAGAAGCTGATTGAACTCTATGGCTTCTCGGAAGGATTCGCCTCGATGCTCAAGCCAGAATACCACGCAACGAAACCGGACTCCGTCGGCACGCCCGTGATCGGGTTCGAGGTGCGGATCATCGACGACGCCGGGCGCCCCGTGCCCCCAGGGCAGGCCGGGGAGATCGTGGGCTACGGCGCCGGGATGATGAAGGGCTACCACGGCCGACCGGAAGCCACCGCGGAGCTGATCTGGCGGGACGAGTTCGGCAGGACTTTCATTCGCTCCGGAGACATCGGGGTGATGGACGAGGACGGCTTCCTGAAGATCGTCGACCGCAAGAAGGACATGATCATCTCCGGCGGGTTCAACGTGTTTGCCAGCGACATCGAGGCGGTCATCGTTCAGCATCCCGCCGTCGCCGATGTGGCAGTCATCGGCGTGCCCCATGACAAGTGGGGGGAGACACCGCTGGCGGTGGTCGCGCTGCGAACCGGTGCGCGCGCGACCTCCGAGGAGATCGTCGAGTGGGCCAACCACAGGCTGGCCAAGCACCAGCGCATTTCCAGGGTGGAGTTCCTGAACGAGTTTCCCCGCAACGCGCTCGGAAAGGTGCTCAAGCGGATTCTCAGGGAAACCTACGGCGGGCGCGGGAACGCGGTGTCCTGATGGGGGCGGCGACCGAGCACGAGAGAAGGGCCGTCGGGAAGGGATCCGAAGGGCCCCTGTTGTCGGTCATGAACGTCACCGTCCGGTTCGGCGGCATTCTCGCCCTCAACAAAGTGTCGTTCGACGTGCCAAGGGGCGGGGTGTTCGGCCTGATCGGTCCCAATGGCGCCGGCAAGACCACGCTGTTCAACTGCCTCAGTCGCCTGTATCGCTACAGCGAGGGAGATATCCGCTTCAACGGACAGTCGATCACCCGGATGCCGCCGCATGCCATGCCGGCACTCGGCATCGCGCGGACTTTCCAGAACCTGGCCATGTTTCGGACGATGTCGGTGGTGGAAAACGTCATGGAGGGCGCGCATTGCCGCTCCCGCGCGGGGTTCATCGCCGGCGCGCTCCGCCTGCCCTGGGTGGTTGCGGAAGAGGAAAGACTGCGCGCGCGGGCTGAAGAGATTGTCCGCTACCTCGACCTGTGGCCGACGCGCGATCGAAAAGTCGGCGACCTGCCGTTCGGCATCCAGAAGCGCGTCGAGATAGGACGGGCGCTCGCGGCCGATCCGCAGATGATCCTGCTCGACGAACCGGCTGCGGGACTCAACCACGAGGAAGTTGAGCATCTCAAGAACCTTATCTGCGACATCCGCGACCGCATCGGCGTAACCATCCTCCTGGTGGAGCACCACATGGGCCTCGTGATGGCCGTGTCGAATCGGATCGCGACGCTGAACTTCGGCGCGAAGATCGCCGAGGGGACGCCGGAGGAAATCCAGAACGACGGGGCCGTGATCGCGGCCTACCTTGGGGGCTGATCGCATGACCAAGCTGCTGGAAGTGTCGGGTCTCGATGCCTATTACGGTTCCGTCCAGGTCCTGTTCGATATCAACTTCGGCATCGAGGAGGGGGAGATCACGGCCATCCTGGGGGCGAACGGCGCGGGCAAGACATCCACCCTGCGAGCCCTCTGCCAGATGATCCGCACGCGCGGCGAAATCCGTCTTCGCGGGCAACGCGTGGACGGCCGGGACACGGCCCATATCGTGCGGTGTGGCGTCGCCCACGTGCCGGACGGGCGCGGAACCTTCGTTGCGATGACCGTTGAGGAGAACCTCCGGCTCGGCGCCTATTCCCGCGGGAACAAGCATGAGATGCAGCGGGACATAGAGCTTGCCTACACGCGGTTCCCCCGGCTGAGGGAGCGCCGGCACCAGCAGGCGGGGACCTTGTCGGGCGGGGAGCAGCAGATGCTGGCCATCAGCCGCGCGCTCATGCTGCATCCATGCCTGCTGCTGATGGATGAGCCCTCTTTCGGCCTGGCGCCTATGGTGATCGAGGAGATCTTCGGCATGATGAGGCAGGTCCGGCATGAAGACAACGTCAGCATCCTGCTCGTCGAGCAGAACGCGCACCTCGCCCTCGAACTGTCCAATTATGCCTACGTGCTCGAGACCGGAAGGATGGTCATGGCGGGCACCAGCGCGCAGATCAGCCAGGACGAGAACGTGAGGCGGTCCTACCTGGGCGGCTGAACCCGAGCATGCAATCACCAAGACATTAGCCGGATCCATGGAAGCTTTCGCGCACCAAGTGTTTTCAGGAATCGCGAGCGGCGGCATCTACGCCTTGCTCGCCCTCGCCCTGGTGATGATCTACCAGGCGACCCACAACATCAATTTCGCCCAGGGAGAGATGGCCACTTTCAGCGCCTTCGTGGCCTGGTCCCTGATCAATGCGGGCTGGCCCTATTGGGCGGCATTTGCCGTGACGATCGTGGCGTCGCTGGTGGGAGGGGTTGCCGTGCATCGGATCTTCCTCAAGCCGGTTGAAAGAGCCTCGCCGCTGGTCAATGTCATCGTCTTCATCGGTCTGATGCTGATCTTCAATGCCTCGTCGGGGCTGATCTTCGGTCACGAAATCAAATCGTTCGGGAGTCCGTTCCCGTCGGAGGGATTTCTGGTCAGCCGCTTTCTCTCCGGCCACCATCTCGGCTCGCTGGCCACCATGCTGGTCCTGCTCGGCGCGCTGTATGCCTTCTTCCGATTCACGCCGCTCGGGCTGGCGCTGCGCGCCGCAGCCCAGAATCCCGACTCGGCGCGACTGGTCGGCATACGCGTCTCCTGGATGCTGGCGCTGGGGTGGGGGCTGGCCGCAGCCATCGGCGCGGTGGCGGGGATCATGGTTGCGCCCACCGTGTTTCTCGATCCCAACATGATGATGGGCGTGCTCCTGTACGGATTCGCCGGCGCGCTGCTCGGCGGGATAGACAACCCGTGGGGCGCGGTGATCGGAGGCTTTATCGTCGGAATTCTCGAGAATCTTCTGGGGGCCTACGTCATAGGCACCGAGCTCAAGCTGACGGTTGCGCTGGTGCTGATCGTGGGAATTCTCACACTCAAGCCGGACGGTCTGTTCGGCAAGACCGTGGTGACGCGAGTATGAGCAACGCAAACGGGGCGACCCGCCATCGGAACCTGTGGATCGTTCTCCTTACGGTGGGTCTTCTCATCCTGCCGTTCGTGCTCAAGAGCCACAATGTCTCCGAGGTCAACGAGATTCTCACCTTCGTGATCGCCATCATCGGATTGAACATCCTGACCGGATACAACGGCCAGATCTCCCTGGGTCACGGGGCCTTCTACGCGGTGGGCGCGTACACCACGGCGATTCTCGTCAGCCGCTACGGCGTCCATTACGCATTGACGATCCCCGTCGCCGCAGTCGTCTGCGCGGCAGCCGGCATCCTCGTCGGATTTCCCGCGCTCAGGCTGAAGGGACACTACCTGGCCCTGGCGACGTATGCCCTCGCCTTGGCCTTGCCCCAGTTGCTGAAGTTCAAGAAGATCGAGTCCTGGACGGGCGGCGTGCAGGGCCTTCTGTTCGACAAGCCGGCGGCCCCGTTCGATTGGACGGTGTTCGGCGTGCCCCTCGATGCGGACCGGTGGTTGTATTTCACCAATCTTGCCGTGGCGGTCATCGTCCTGTTGCTGACGCGCAATCTCTTGAACGGCAGGGTGGGGCGCGCACTCGTCGCGGTGCGCGACCATCCCATTGCGGCCTCGACGATGGGAATCAATCTGCCGCTCTACAAGACGCTGACCTTCGGAGTGTCGGCGGCGTTCACGGGGGTGGCCGGTGCCCTGGGAGCGATGACGACCGCCTTCGTCGCCCCGGACAGCTTCACCGCCTTCCTGTCCATCAGTTTTCTCGTGGGCGCGGTGGTGGGCGGCATCGCCACGATACCGGGCGCGGTATTCGGTGCCATCTTCATCCATCTCAGCCCGAAACTCGCCGCCGACATTTCCGTCTCGGCTTCGGCGGTGATCTACGGGACACTGCTGCTGGTCATGGTTTATCTGATGCCCGGCGGCGTGGCAGGGACGATTCAGGACGCCTGGAGGCGTCGATCGACAACGCATGCGGCGGCGCCAAGGGTGTCGGGCCGCCTTCAACCACAAAGAGGAGGTATGGAGCAATGAAGAGAGCTAAATTGTACGCGGCCCTCGTCGGGTCCCTGCTCGCCGGAGCCGCCTGGTCTCAGGCATCGCCGGGCGTGACGGACAAGGAAATCCGCATCGGCAACATCATGCCCTATTCGGGGCCGGCGTCGGCTTACGGAACCCTGGGCAAAGCCATCGGCGCCTACTTCGACAAGGTGAATGCCGAGGGCGGCGTAAACGGCCGGATGATCAAGTACATCAGCCTGGACGACGGCTACAACCCCTCGAAAACCCTGGCGCAGACGCGGCGTCTGGTGGAATCGGACGAGGTCTTCCTGATCTTCGAGGTACTGGGGACGCCGACCAACACCGCCATCCAGAAATACCTCAACGACAAGAAGGTGCCGCAACTGTTCGTGGCCACCGGCGCAACCAAGTTCGGCGATCCGGAGAACTTCCCCTATACGATGGGCTGGCAACCGAGCTACCAGACCGAGGCCAAGATCTACGCAAGGCACATCCTCGACACCAAGCCGAACGCGAAGATCGCCATCCTCTACCAGAACGACGACTACGGTAAGGATTATCTCAAGGGGATCAAGGATGCCCTGGGAGACAAGGCCAAGTCCATGGTGGTGGCGGAGGCCTCGTACGAAGTCACCGACCCGTCCATCGACACACAGATCGTGACGCTCAAGTCGTCCGGCGCCGATGTGTTCTTCAATATCGCGACGCCGAAATTCGCGGCCCAGGCGATCAAGAAGGTTGCCGAAATCGGTTGGAAGCCGACCCACTACCTCAACAGCGTTTCCAACGCCGCCGGCGGCGTCATGCAGCCGGCCGGCGCACAGAACGGCGTCGGCATCCTGACGGCTTTCTACCTGCGGGATCCGGGCGATCGCCAGTGGGCCGAGACCAAGGAGTTCCAGGATTGGCTGGCCTGGATGAAGAAGTATTACCCGGCGGGCGACGTGAACAACAACCTGAACGTCTACGGCTACAACGTGGCCCAGACCCTGGTGCAGGTGTTGAAGCAGGCCGGCAACTCGCTCACCCGCGAAAACGTCATGAAGCAGGCGGCAAATCTGGATATGCCGCTGCCCATGCTCCTTCCGGGGGTCCGGATCAAGACCGGCCCGAAGGATTACTTCCCGATCGAGCAGATGCAGATGGCCCGTTGGGACGGCAAGGAGTGGGTGTTGTTCGGCAAGGTCTACGGCGACTAGATACGCGCCGTCTTTTTCTTGCAGACGCCAAGGGACTGGTGACAGGCCCTTGGCGTCACACCGACAGGATGATCACCGAGCACGCGGCTTCATCGAAGCCAATCACGCCGCCCCCGTTCTCGGCCAGGCCGATCTCGGCGCGTCGTGCCTGGCGCTCTCCCGCCTCCCGGCGCAGCTGAAGCGCGAGTTCGTAGACCATCGACAGCCCGGTGGCGCCCACCGGGTGCCCCTTCGACACCAGGCCGCCGGACAGGTTGATGGGTTTGGCCCCGCCGAGACTGGTCTCCCCCGACCCGACAAAGGGTCCGCCCTGTCCCTCCGGGGCGAAGCCGAGCATCTCGCACTGATAGATCTCCGAGAACGAAGTGGCATCGTGCACCTCGGCCAAATCGATCTGCTCGGGCGTCACCCCCGCCATGGAATAGGCCTTGGCGGCTGCGAGGCGGGACAATCCCGGCTCGTCCAGGCTGCGATACTTGCCTCCGGTGAGCGCACTCGCCCGCACGCGCAGCGCACGGTTCCGAGTCTCAGCGGGCAGCCCGGCGAGGAACTCGCCCGAACACAAGAGGGCGGCGGCGGCGCCGTCGCCGACCGGCGAGCACATGGCGCGGGTGAGGGGATCGCTGACCAGCCGATCCTCGAGCACCTGCTCGGGCGACAGGGTGAAGCGATACTGCGCGAGCGGGTTGAGCGCGCCCATCGCGTGATTCTTGGCCGCGGCCACAGCCAGTTGCCAGCGTGTGGTGCCGTATTTCTTCATGTGGTAGGCCGCCTGCATGGCATAGGTGTCCATGAAGACGGTGCCGCCGCCCGCATTCGGCGTGAAGGGCTTGCCCGTCTTCTTCCCGGCGTCGGCATAGTAGTCCTGCCACTCCTTCGGATCGAACGCGTCTATGCCGCCCTCGAATATTTCCTGGGACCGGCGGGGGTCTTCCGGGACGAAGGTTTTCTCCACGCCGATGGCAAGCGACAGATCCGCCTGCCCGGAGAGGATGTCCTTCCAGGCGCCGTGAAATGCCATCGATGCGGACGCGCATCCACCTTCCACATTGATCATGGGCACCCGCTCCGGAAACAGGCCTTCGCGCACCAGCGGCGTGAAGCATACCTGCCCGCGGATGTTGCGCTGGCCGAAGGTCCCCATCCCGCAGTTGGAGAACCAGGCCATTCCGATGGCCGCGCCGTCGGCGAGGCCCGCGTCGTGGAGGACCGCGGTGTAGGCCTCCCGGGTGAGGTCCTTGAAGGAGGCATCGGGATGTTTGCCGAATTTCGTGCAGGAGGTACCGATCACGTAGACGTCGCGCATGAGTTGATTTCTCGCAGATGAAAGAAGTCGATAGGCGTCGTTGCCATACGAATTACCTGGAGCGCAGTGCGGCAGGGCGGAAAATCCCGACCAGATTGCGCGCGATGGCCGCCGGCGAGTCGCCCCCCGGCCTGTACCAGGTCAGTGTCCAGTTGATGGCTCCCAGAAGGGCCAGTCGAAAGTACCGGCGATTGGTACCGGGCGGCAGCTCCACCGCATCGATCAGACGGTGCAGCACGCGCTCGTAGCGATCCCGGTGCCGCACCAGGGCGCTGCGCAGGGACGGTTCGGTCGTCTGCCAGTTGGCCAGCACCCCTGCCATCACGTTTTCCTCGGTAAGCAGCTGTTGCAGATGCGCCGCAACGGCCGCCTCGAGACGATCCCACGGATCGGACACGCCCTCAACGGCCCGCTCCACTGCGGCGATGATCTGATCGACGCCGGCTGCATAGACCTCGATGAACAGGTCTTCCTTGGAGCCGAAATGGTGATAGAGGGAGCCCGGGAGGACGCCGAATGCGGCGGCGATGTCGCGCATCGAGGTCTTGTCGAAGCCGTATCTGCCGAACAGCCGCGCGGCCTCCTCCAGCAACACCGATCGCCGCTCGCTCCCGTTCTCGTTCTCGATTTTCCTCTTTGTGAGGGCGCGTTTGTCCTCAGGACGAGTCTTGTCCGCCGACCGTTTTGGGTCCTTTCTCAAGCCTGCTGCCGCCGTTTTTGACATATTCGCATTGTCTCTCAAAATCATCTGACCAAACACTTGTTTGGGCCACGCAATAATGATACTCTCGTTTCAGCTGCTATTGGGAAATGCATGGCAAGCCGTGAAATGACTGAGCATGGAGAGTTCATATGAGTATCGCAACAGGCAGTGGTCGGCCGCCCAAGGTCCTGATCACGAAAATCGGCTTCGATGGACACGACCGCGGCAGCCGGATCGTCGCTGCCTTCCTGCGGGACGCGGGAATGGAAGTGGTATACACCGGCCCGTGGCAGAGCGTCCAGAACGTGGTGAACCTCGCGGTGCAGGAGGACGTGGACGTGATAGGCATCTCGAGTCTGGCCACCGACCATCTCATCGTGCCCAAGCTGATGGAAGCCCTGCGCGCGGCAGGCCTGGGACATGTCGCGGTGGTCGTGGGCGGCATCGTCCCCGACAGCGAGGTACATCTGCTTACCGATGCCGGCGTGAAGCAGATCTTCCATCCGGGCGCTTCCCGTGACGACATTGTGAAGAACGTGGCCGAACTGGCCGCGGAGGCCCGTTCCCAAGTGATGTTTCAGGAGTGATCATGGACGATTCCGCGAACCAGGATGAATTCAGCCCGTCGGCCGACTACCGCGAGGCCAAGAATCGCTGGGAGACTGAATTCCACGCGCAGGTCAAGGACGCCAAACCGCGCCACAACCGGTCGGGCATCCCGATCAAACCCCTCTACGGGCCGGAGGATTGGGATTCCTCGCGCTACATGAGCGACCTCGGTTTTCCCGGCCAGGATCCTGCGACCCGCGGGATTCACGCGAGCATGCATCGGGGTCGCCCGTGGAGCCCGCGCATGGTCGTCGGCTTCGGCGTGCCGGAGGACTACAACAAGCGCATGCGCGATCTTTATGCGCTGGGCCTCACCGGGCTGTTCGTGTCGCCCTGCAACAGCCACCTGCGGGGCTATGATCCGGACGAAGTGGACCGGGAGCTGCTCGGGACCTGCGGCACGCTCATCTCGACCTCCGACGACATGGCCGTGTGCATGAACGGCATTCCGTTCGACACGGAGTCGATCAGCGTCGGCGACACCGCGCCCTATACCCTGACCGCCATGCTCATCAAGGTGGCGAAGACGCGCGGCATCCCGTGGCAATCCCTCGTCGGCACGACCAATCAGTCCGACTATCTGTCCCACTTCTCCGCGCTCCACATGTTTTATCGCCTCGCCCTGCCGGGGCAGCGGCGCGTGCTGCTTGACCACATCGAGTGGATGAACGCCAACATTCCGCGCTGGAATCCGATCTCGGTCGTCGGCCAGCACATGCAGCAGGCGGGGGCCACGCCGGCCGAAGCGATGGGCCTGGCGATCTCGTCGGCCATTCAATACGCCAACGACCTGATCGAGCGGGGCAAGAAGCCGGATGATTTCCTGCCCCGGTTCAGCTTTTTCTTCGACGTGTCGATCAGCTTCTTCGAGGAGATCGCGAAATTCAGGGCCGGACGCCGGGTGTGGAACCGCCTGACCCGCGAGCGCTTCGGGGCGAAGGATCCGCGCTCCCACAAGTTCCGCTTCCATGCGCAGACTTCGGGCGCCGACCTGACGCGGCAGCAGCCCCTCAACAACATCGCCCGCGTGACGATCCATGCCATGGCCGGCATTCTCGGCGGGTTGCAGTCGCTGCATACGGACAGCTACGACGAAGCGATCTGCATCCCGACGGAGTCCACCGCCCGCATCGCGGTGGCGACCCAGAACATCCTGCGCGAAGAGGCGGGCCTCGCCGATGTCATCGATCCCCTCGGCGGCTCCTATTACGTCGAGGCCCTGACCAACCAGATGGAAGAGCAGATTCTCGCGGTCATCCAGGCGGTGGACGATCAAGGGGGCATGTACGAGGCAGTGCAGACGGGATTCGTCCAGAAGATGATCGGGAAATCGGCTCTGGAGTTCCAGAAGAAGGTGGATAGCAAGGAGCAGATCGTCGTGGGCGTCAACGAGTACATCTATGACGGCCCCTCGGGCGCGCTGCCGCCGACCCTGGAGCGCCCGGATTCCGCCAAGCTCGACGCGTATCTGGCGAAGCTGGAAGCCTTCCGCCGCAAGCGGGACATGTCCAAGGTGGAACGCGCCCTGGACAATCTGGAGGCTTCGTTCGCGAGCTCGACCGAAAACACCTATGGGAAGGTCGTGGAAGCCATTGATGCGGGCGCCACCCATGGCGAGGTGTGCCACCGGGTGCGCCAGGCCGTCGGCTTCGGCCAACCGTTGGTCGTGGTATGAGCACCGCGGCAGGCCATCGGCCCAACGGCTCGGTCAGCATCCTCGTCGACCGGCTGGTGAAGGGCGAGCCGCTCGCGCTCTCGCGGGCGATCACCGAAGTCGAGAACGGGACGCCCGCCGCTTCGGCCATCCTGTCGGCGGTCCAGGATCATCTGGGCAAGGCGACAGTGCTCGGCATCACCGGCCCGCCCGGCGCCGGGAAATCCACGTTGATCGATGCGCTGGTCGCCGAATTGAGGCGGCGTAACCGCACAGTCGGCGTGCTGGCGGTGGACCCCTCCAGTCCGCTCACGGGAGGCGCGATCCTGGGCGACCGGGTGCGCATGGCCAGGCACACGGAGGACGCAGGGGTGTTCGTGCGATCCCTAGCCTCGCGGGGGCATTTGGGAGGACTGTTCCGGGCGGCCTGGGGTGTGATCCAGGTGATGGATGCGGCCGGACCGGATTTCATCATCATGGAAACGGTGGGCGCCGGACAGTCCGAGGTGGAGATCTCCGATTATTCCCACGCCAACATCGTCGTCTGCGCGCCCGGCCTGGGCGACGACATTCAGGCCATCAAGGCCGGCATCCTGGAAATCGCCCACATCCTCGTGGTGAACAAGAGCGACCATCCCCAGGCCGGCAAAACCGTCCAGCAGTTGGAAGGGATGCTCCAGCTTCGTGCGCCGGGGATGGGAACGGCACAAATCGTTTCCACCATCGCCACCAGTGGCGAGGGGCTCCCTCGACTGGCGGATCTCCTGGAAGGCATCGAGCGGGAAAGAAAGGCCCGGCAGCTTCGCCCGCGCACTGCGGCGGTGCGCCGCCTGCTGGCCAACGCCAGTGCCGAGCTGGCGCGACGCGTGGCCATGCAGGCGGAGGACCCGGTGATCGACGTCCTGCATGAGCGATGCCGGCGCGGCGAACTGGATCTGGACGCAGCGGCCTTGGCGCTGCTCAAGCACGTGGTGAAAGACATCCAACCGAACATCGACGGGGAGATCAGGCGCGAATGAACATGCAGCAGTTGTTTGGCCTCGAGGGGCGGACCGCCCTGGTAACCGGGGCTTCGAGCGGTATCGGCCGCCATCTGGCGGGAGTCTTCGCCGAGGCCGGGGCGAAGGTGGCCCTGGCGGCTCGGCGCCGGGATCGCCTCGAGGCGGCGGCGCAGGAACTGAAGGAACGCGGACACCAGGTGTGCACCACCTACCTGGACGTGACGGACGGCGACTCCATCCCCCAGGCTTTCGACACGGTGGAGAAGGCGTTCGGGCGGCCCGTCGACCTGCTTCTGAATAACTCGGGCGTGCTCTACGCCAAACGCTTCCTGGACCAGGATATGGCGGAAGTAAGCCGGCTGCTGGACACCAATCTCAAAGGCTCGTTCCAGGTGGCCCAGGAGGCGGCGCGGAGAATGGTCAAGAACGGGGGCGGCGTGATCATCAACATGGCGTCGACCGCCGGATTCGGAGCCGGTGCCCAGTTCTCCAGCTATTGCGCGTCGAAGGCCGGACTGGTGCACCTCACCAAGGTCATGGCGCTCGAGCTGGCCCACCGGGGCGTGCGGGTGAATGCCATCTGTCCAGGCAACATCGAGACGGACATGATGGACACGTTCAAGAATCAAGGCATGGACAAGCTGCTGGTGGAGCGCATTCCCCAGCGCCGGCTCGGGCGGCCGGACGATCTGGACGGCATCGCGCTGCTGCTGGCCTCCGACGCCGGGCGCTACATGACGGGCGCCGCGGTCCCGGTCGATGGCGGGCAGCTTCTGTGCTGGATGTAGGCCGGGCGATCGGCGCACCAATTCATGAAGGGGTTATTCGATGATATTCACGGAACAACACAAAGAGTTTCGACGGACGGTCAAGAAGTTCATTGAGGGCGAGATCAATCCCCACGTGGACGCGTGGGAGAAAGAGGGCATCTTTCCGGCCCATGAGCTGTTCGCCAAGATGGGCAAGCTGGGCCTGCTCGGGGTCAACAAGCCCGAAGCCTTCGGCGGCCTCGGCCTCGACTACAGTTACCAGTTGGCCTTCTCGGAGGAAATGGGCGAAGTGGACTGCGGCGCCATCCCGATGGCCGTGGGCGTGCAGGTGGACATGGCCACGCCTGCGCTCTCCCGGTTCGGCTCCGATGAACTGCGCCACGAATTCCTGGCGCCGAGCATCAGTGGCGAATACGTGGCCTGCATTGGCGTATCCGAGCCCGGCGCCGGATCCGACGTGGCGAACATCAAGACCCGCGCCCGGCGCGACGGCGGCGACTACGTCATCAACGGCAGCAAGATGTGGATCACCAACGGCACCCAGGCCGACTGGATGTGCATGCTGGCCAACACCAGCGAGGGGGACCTGCACACCTCGAAATCGCTGATCTGCGTGCCCCTGAAGACCAAGGGCGTGACCATCGCCCGCAAGCTGGACAAGCTGGGCATGCGCTCGTCGGACACGGCGCTGATCTACTTCGACGACGTGCGGGTGCCGGTGCGCAATCGCATCGGCGAAGAGGGTCGCGGGTTCGTGTACCAGATGGTGCAGTTTCAGGAGGAGCGCCTGTGGGCCATCGCCTCCACGCTGCGCTGGATGGAAAAGGCGATCCAGCAGACCATCGACTACACCCGGCAGCGCACCACCTTCGGCAGGCCTCTGCTGGACAACCAGGCCGTCCACTTCAAGCTGGCCGAGCTTCAGACCAAGGTCGAATTGCTGAGGTCGCTGATCTATCGCGCCGGCGAACTGATGGTCAACGGGGAGGATGTGACCACGCTCGCCTCGATGGTCAAACTGACGGGCGGCCGCCTGGCCCGGGAAGTGGCGGACAGCTGCCTTCAATACTTCGGCGGCATGGGCTTCATGAACGAGACGCCCATTTCGCGTTTCTTCCGCGACACGCGCCTGGTCTCGATCGGCGGTGGAGCCGATGAGATCATGCTCACCGTGATCGCGAAGAACATGGGCATTCTGCCTTCCGGGCGCAAGAGGCAGCAGTAGTCCCCTTTTTCACGTCTTCTCGCATCGCCGGCGCACAATTCCTGCATCTGAAGCGGCGCCGGCAGGGCTTGTGCGTCGCCTGGCGGCTGCATGCCCCCGTCTTGCCGGCGCCGCTTCGGTCGCCGCCGCCCTTGCGGCTTCCCGGGCTCTCAGCAGGCGTTCCAGCCACTTTACACAAGACGCGGGCAGCCCACCGAAGCTACGCTCTGCCGTAATGCAACAAGACCGACGTCAGGCATGACAATCCTCGAGAGCACGATCAACACATCAAGCGAGGTGTTCAAGGCGAACCGCGACGGCATGCTGGCCCTTCTCCGGCGCGTGCGGACCCTCGAAGAACGCACGCGGGCCGCCTCCGCCGCCTCCAAGCCCCGATTCGACAAGAGGGATCAGCTCCTGCCGCGCGAGCGGCTGTCGCTCCTGCTCGACCCCGGTGCCCCGTTCCTCGAATTGTGCACCCTGGCGGGCTACCGTCTGGACAACCCCGACCCGGACAAGAGCGTGCCGGGGGGTGGCGTCATCGCCGGCATCGGCTACGTGGCGGGCGTGCGCGCCATGGTGATCGCCTCGGACTCGGGCATCGACGCGGGCGCGCTGCAGCCCCGCGGCCTGGACAAGCAGCTCCGCGTCCAGGAGCTGGCCCTCGAAAACAAGCTTCCCTATATCCAGCTCGTCGAGAGCGCCGGCGCCAACCTGATGGAGTATCGCGTCGAGGAGTTCGTCCGGGGCGGAAACCTGTTCCGCAACCTGGCCCGCATCTCGGCCGCCGGATTGCCGGTGCTGACCGTGACGCACGGGTCCTCCACCGCGGGAGGTGCCTATCAGACGGGGCTGTCGGACTATATCGTGATGGTGCGCGGACGCTCCCGCGTGTTTCTGGCCGGACCGCCGCTGCTCAAGGCGGCGACGGGCGAAGTGGCCACCGAGGAGGACCTGGGCGGGGCCGAGATGCATACCACCATCTCGGGTCTGGGCGATTACCTTGCCGAGGACGATCGCGACGCCATACGGATTGCGCGCGAGATCATGGCCAAGCTGGACTGGAACCGCGCCCTCGACCACGAACCGGCCGTGTCCGTCAAGCCGCCGCGCTACGATGCCGAGGAGCTGCTGGGGATCATGCCCATGGACTACAAACGCCCCGTGGACATGAAGGAGGTCATTGCCCGGATCGTGGACGACTCCGACTTTCTGGAATTCGGCGCGCTGTATGGATCGGCCACCGTCTGCGGCCATGCCATGGTGGACGGCCACCCCGTCGGCATCATCACGAACAACAGCCCGATCGACCCCGCCGGGGCCGCCAAGGCGACCCACTTCATCCAGGCCTGCTGCCAGGCCCAGGTGCCCATCGTCTATCTGAACAACACGACGGGATTCATGGTCGGCCTGGCCTACGAGCACGCGGGCATCATCAAACACGGCTCCAAGATGATCCAGGCGGTGACCAACGCCACGGTGCCCCAGATCACCATCCATTGCGGCGCGTCCTTCGGCGCCGGCAACTACGGCATGTGCGGGCGCGGTTTTCATCCGCGGTTCTGCTTCTCGTGGCCCAATGCCAAGACGGCCGTCATGGGCGCCGAGCAGGCGGCGCGCACCATGGCCATCGTCACCGAGGCGGCGATGCGACGCAAGGGCACCGAGCCGGACCGCCGGGAGCTAGAGGCACTGGAGCAGAAGATCATCGAGAACTTCGAGCGCCAGAATGACGTGTTCACGACGAGCGCCCTGCTGCTCGACGACGGCGTCATCGACCCGCGGCACACGCGTGCCGTTCTCTCCTATGTGCTTTCGATCTGCCATGAAGCGAGGCGGCGCACGCCCCAGCCCATGCAGTTCTCCGTCGCACGTCCCTGAGCCGCATTCGACGCTATTGATCCGGGATATTCCCGACCTCGACCGATGAGTCAGATGACGCCATTCAGCAAGATACTGATTGCCAACCGGGGCGAAATCGCCGTCCGGATCATGAGAACGGCCCACGCGCTGGGCTATCGCACGGTCGCCGTCTATTCGCGGCCCGACAGAAACGCCATCCACGTCCGCTCGGCCCACCAGGCCGTATGCATCGGCGAGGCGCTGCCGGAGCACTCCTATCTCAATATCCCGAACATCATCGCCGCTGCCAAGGCGAGCGGCGCCGACGCCGTGCACCCGGGCTATGGGTTTCTGGCGGAGAACGAGGACTTTGCCCGGGCCTGTCGCGACGCCGGCCTGGTTTTCATCGGACCGTCTGCACAAGCCATAGCGGCAATGGGCGACAAGGCCGCGGCCAAGCGCCTGATGCTGGCTGCCGGCGTTCCCTGTGTGCCCGGCTACCAGGGCGAAGAGCAGGACGATCGGCGCCTGCGCGAGGAGGCCGGGAAGATCGGCTTCCCCCTCATGATCAAGGCCACGGCCGGAGGCGGCGGGCGAGGCATGCGCCTGGTGCGCAGCGCCGAAGGCTTCCCGGAGGCTTTGCGCAGCGCCAAGTCCGAGGCCCAGAGCGCATTCGGCAGCAGTGACGTCATCCTGGAAAGAGCCATCATCGAGCCCCGGCACATCGAGATCCAGGTCTTTGCCGACCGTCATGGAAACGTGATCCACCTCGGCGAGCGGGACTGCTCGGTACAGCGCAGACATCAGAAGGTGATCGAGGAGGCGCCCTCGCCGGCAGTGACTCCGGCGCTGCGGGAACGGATCGGCGCGGCAGCCGTCGCGGCCACCCGGGCCATTACCTACGAAGGGGCCGGAACCATCGAGTTCCTGCTGGACCGGGCCGGCAACTTCTATTTCATGGAGATGAACACCCGGCTCCAGGTCGAGCATCCTGTGACCGAGGCCGTCACCGGCCTGGATCTGGTGGCGCTGCAACTGCGCGTGGCGCGCGGAGAGCCGCTGCCGATCCGCCAGGACGAGGTGCGCCTGGACGGGCACGCCATCGAAGTGCGCTTGTGCGCCGAAGATCCTGGCGAGGCCTTCCTGCCGCAAAGCGGGGTGATGAACCTGTGGGAGATGCCTTCGGCGATCCGCGTTGAGCACGCGCTTGCCTCGGGGATGGAGATCTCCCCGTATTACGACTCGATGATCGCAAAACTGGTGAGCCATGGGCGAGACCGGGACGAGGCTCGGCGGAAGCTGATCGCCGGCCTGCAGGACGCCATCGCCTTGGGCGTGAAGACCAATCAGGTCTTCCTGGCCAATTGTCTGCGCCATCCGGCTTTTGCCGCCGGGGAAGCGACGACGGCCTTCATCGCCGAGCATGCACCGGCATTGCTCGGGACGGACGCCGAGGATGACGCCCGCGCCCACGCGCTGGCCGCCGTCCTGCTTTACGTTACCGCCAGCACGCCGGCGCTCGGGCGGGCCGGTTCGTCGATCCCCCATCGCCTCCCGGTCGCCTTCCGGTTCGATGCCGACTCACGCCAGTGCGTCGCGTCCCTCACCAACCGGGGCGACAACCGCTATGAGGTGCGGATCGCGGAGCGGGTGTTCGACATGGCCATACTCGATCTGAGCGCCAACCAGGTGCGCTTCGAATGCGATGGACTCACGGAGAGCGGCGTGTTGGCCCGCGACGGCGGTCAGCTGCTGCTCCAGTACCGGGGCGCGCCCTATCGCATCGTGGACCAGACCCACGCGAGTGCCGCGCGGCAGGGTGAAGGGGGCGGCGACGGAAAGATCCGGGCGTCCATGAACGGGCGCGTCGTGGCCGTCCACATTTCGGTCGGCGAACAGGTCGAGGCCGGGCAACCGGTGCTGACGCTGGAGGCAATGAAAATGGAACACGTCCATACCGCTCCCATTTCCGGCAAGGTGCTTTCCCTTCAGGCCATCATGGGTGAGCAGGTTTCAGCGCACCGCGTGGTGGCGGAGATCGAAAGGGCGGATGCGCAGGCCGCATGAGGCGGGCGGATCTGCGCGGATCGACAAACCCTCAAGCGCGGGACCCGTCGGCCCCGCAGGATCAAGGAAGACAACGTCATGAGCGAGACGGTACTACTCGAAAGGCGCGGTCCGGCGTTGTGGATTACCCTCAACCGCCCGGACAAGCGCAATGCACTCAACCAGGAGGTCTTGGAGGGCATCCGCGAAGGCTACGCCCGGGCGCAGGCCGATCCTGACGTACGTGTCCTGGTGTTGACCGGGGCGGGCGACAAGGCCTTCTGCGCCGGCGCGGATCTGGATCCCGGACAGGCCTTCAGCTTCGATTACGCCAGGCCCAATGGGGCATACGCCGACCTGCTGCGGCTGTCCCAGCAATGCACGCTGCCCAGCATTGCACGGGTGAACGGCGTGTGCATGGCCGGCGGAATGGGGCTCGTATGCATGACCGATTTCGCCATCGCCGCCGATGATGCCCAGTTCGGGCTGCCGGAAGTCAAGGTGGGGCTGTTTCCCATGCAGGTGCTGAGCCTGCTGAAGAGCCTGGTTCCTCCCCGCGTCCTCAGGGAATGGTGCTTGTCGGGCACACCCTTCAACGCGGAGGAAGCACGCCGGTGGGGACTGATAAATCATGTGGTCGCCAGGGCCGAGCTCGATGCGCGGACGCAGATGCTCATCGACCGCCTCGCCGGCAATTCGCCGACCGCCATCCGGCGGGGAAAGTACGTGATGCGGTCCCTCGCCAGCATGTCGTTCGACGAGGCCATCGCCCATGCCGAGGGGCAGATCGCGCTGTTGGCCTTGACCGAGGATGCAAAGGAGGGCATGCGCGCCTTCAATGAGAAGCGCAAGCCGGTCTGGACGGGCCGCTGAGGGGATGACGGAAATGACGGATTCCGACAAGATCGTCCGCATCGGCTGCGCCTCGGGGTTCTGGGGCGACAGCTCCATCGCCGCGGCGCAGCTGGTGGAGCGCGGCGGCATCGACTACCTGGTCTTCGACTATCTAGCCGAACTGACGATGGCGATCCTCGCCTCGGCGCGCAGGCGCAAGCCGGAACTGGGCTACGCCACCGACTTCGTGGACGTCGCCATGCGCAGCGTCCTGCCGGAGGTGGCCAGGCGCGGCATCAAGGTGGTTGCCAACGCCGGAGGGATCAACCCCGCAGGATGCGCCGAAGCGCTGGCCCGACTGGCGAAGGACATGGGAGTCGCCTTGAAGATCGCCGTGGTCGAAGGGGACGACGTGAGCGGCATGATCCCCTCCCTGAGGGAGGCGGACCAGCGGGACATGTTCACCGGTGCCCCGCTGCCCGAGCCCATCCTCAGCGCCAATGCCTACCTGGGGGCGCTGCCGGTGGCAAGGGCCCTGTCGATGGGGGCGGACGTGGTCATCACCGGACGCTGCGTGGACAGCGCCGTGACTCTCGGCCCGCTGATGCATGAATTCGGATGGGGCGCCGGCGACTACGACCTGCTGGCCGCGGGCAGCCTCGCCGGACACATCATCGAATGCGGCTGCCAGGCGACGGGCGGGCTTCATACCGATTGGGAACGGGTGCCCGATTGGGCCAACATCGGTTACCCCATCGTCGAATGCCATCGGGACGGGCGCTTCGTGGTGACCAAGCCGGAGGCGACGGGCGGGCTGGTGACCGCGGCCGGCGTGGCGGAGCAGTTGCTCTACGAGATCGGCGACCCGGCGGCCTACGTCCTGCCCGACGTGGTGTGCGATTTCCGCGCCGTCAGGGTCGAGCAGGTCGGCGAGAATCGTGTGGAGGTGAGCGGCGCCCGGGGCTTGCCCCCGACCGATCGTTACAAGGTCTCGGCCACCTACATGGACGGCTATCGCAGTGCCGGCACCCTGGTCATCATTGGCATCGATGCGGCCGCCAAGGCGCGGCGCACCGGCGAGGCGATCATCGAACGCACCCGTGCCATGTTTGCACGGCTCGGACTGCCCGACTATTCGGCTACGCGGGTCGAGGCGATCGGCGCCGAAGACATCTATGGCCCGCACGCCCGCACCAGCCAGGTGCGGGAGGTGACGATGCGCGTGGTGGTGAACCATCCGATGAAGGAGGCCCTGGAGATCTTCGCGCGGGAGATCGCTCCGGCAGGAACATCGTGGGCGCCGGGCACCACGGCGCCGGGATTCGTCCGGCCCTCGCCCTCGCCGCTGATCAAGCAGTTCGCGTTCACGCTGCCCAAGGACAGGGTGGACATCCGCGTGACGCTCGACGGTCATTCCGAGCGCGTGCGCGTGCCCACCGAGGGCGGTTACCGGCCCCGATCGGAGCTCGAGGCGGAAGTCCCGCCGCCCGGCGGTCCCACAGTGACGGTGCCTCTGGTCAAGCTGGCCTACTGCCGCAGCGGCGACAAGGGCGATCTGTCCAACATCGGCGTCATCGCCCGGCGCGAAGAGTACTTCCCGATCCTGCTGGCGCAGCTGACGCCCGCAGCCGTGAAAGCCTGGTTCGCCCACCTGGTCAAAGGTGACGTCAAGCGGTATGTGCTCCCGGGGATACACGCGTGCAACTTCGTGCTCGCCGAAGCCCTCGACGGCGGCGGCTCGGCCTCCATGCGCCTGGATCCTCTGGGCAAGGGAATGGGCCAGATGCTGCTCGACATGCCGGTCCCGGTACCCGAGGAGATGGGCCGCCGCCTGATCGGCGCGTCTTGAGGGCGGCCCCAGTGCGCGATCGTCATTCTGTCAATTGGACGTTTCTTCCATGCCTGCCTTGATCAGCGAGCGGGAACTCGCGTTCCTGCTGTACGAATTTCTCGACACCAAGACGTTGCTGGAACGCCCGCGTTACGCCGACCACTCGCGCGAGGTATTCGATGCCACTCTCGAATCGGCCCGCCGCTTGGCGAGCGATTTCTTCGCCCCCCACAACGCCAAGGGGGATGCGCACGAACCGATCTTCCGGGATGGCACCGCAAGAGTGATCCCCGAGACCGCCGCGGCGTGGAGGGCGTTCGCCCAGGCCGGCTTTCTCTCGGCCCACTGGGACGCAGAAGAGGGGGGCGTGCAGCTGCCCGAGGTCGTCCTGCGGGCGGCGATGGCCTTGTTCTTTTCGGCGAACACCGCAACCTGCGGCTATCCGTTCCTCACGATTGGCGCAGCGAATCTGCTGCGTGCATTCGGGACCAAGGAACAGAAGCAGCGCTACCTGCCGGCACTGGGCTCGGGGGCCGCGGCCGGCACCATGGCCCTGACCGAGCCCGGCCAGGGCTCGGCGCTGGGCGACATCAAGACCAGGGCCGTCCCCCAGCCGGACGGGACTTACCGGATCTTCGGCCAGAAGATGTTCATCTCCGGCGGCGACCAGGACATCACCGACAACATCATTCATATGGTCCTCGCCCGCACCGAGGGAGCGCCGCCCGGCGCCAAGGGCATTTCCCTCTTTCTGGTGCCCAAGCGCCTGGTCAACGGGGACGGAACCCCGGGGAGGCGAAACGACGTGGCCCTCGCCGGTCTGCTCCACAAGATGGGATGGCGCAACACCACGTCGACCGTGCTGTCGTTCGGCGAGAACGGCGGAGCCGTCGGATACCTGCTGGGCAAGGCCAACTGCGGCCTGGCTCATATGTTCCAGATGATGAACGAGGCACGGATCGGCGTCGGTCTGATCTCGGCCTGTCTGGCATACAGCGGGTTCGCCGAATCGCTGGGCTACGCACGCGAGCGGCCGCAGGGCCGCCTGCCGTCGTCCAAGAACCCGCTGTCGCCCCAGGTCAAGCTGGTGGAGCATGCGGACGTGCGCCGGATGTTGATCGCTCAAAAGGCGTACGCCGAGGCGGCGCTGGCGATGTGCCTGTTCGCCAGCTCGCTATTCGAAGATCAGCACACCCATCCCGATCAGGATGCGCGGGCCGACGCCTTGCTCCTGCTCGATGTCCTGACGCCGGTCGTCAAGTCGTGGTCGGCCAGGTATGGGTGTCTGTCCAACGAGATGGCCATGCAGGTGCTGGGCGGTGCGGGCTACACCCGCGAGTATCCGCTGGAGCAGCTGTATCGTGACCAGCGGCTCAATCCCATCCACGAGGGGGCGGAGGCCATCCACGGACTGGATTTGCTGGGCCGCAAGGTGGTCATGAACGGGGGCAAGGCCTTCGGTCTGTACTGCCGGGCCGTCGCCGCCGACGTTTCGCTGGCCGGCCGGCATGACGGCCTTCAGCCGTCGTCCGACGCCCTTCGCGGCGCCCTCGACCGCCTGGTGTCGGTGACCGGGACATTGACCACGCTGCAGCGCGACGACCCGGATCTTGCCCTTGCCAATGCCACGCTTTATCTCGATGCGTTCGGCTGCATCACGGCGGCCTGGATGTGGCTCAAGCAATCGATCGTGGCGACCCGGGCGCTGGCCATGGCGCCTGCTGAGGAAGGCGCCGACTATTACCGGGGCAAGCTGCAGGCGGCCCGCTACTACTTCCACTGGGAACTGCCGACGGCGATGACGAAACTCGATTTGCTGCACACACTCGACCGGGTTCCATTCGACATGCGGGACGCGTGGTTCCAATGACTTCATGATCGGTGGCGCCCCTGGCGTTCCCTACAGATCGTTTGCTTCATTTTGCAGCACCTGCTCCAGGACGAAATGCTCCGGGTAGGGACAGTACCTGCGGCAATGTCGCCGAGCCGTAGAAAAACCCAATCAAATCAGCCTGATTAATCGCCGATGGGAGCATGGTACGGGTCTTGATAGATGGAATCGCCCTCACGGCAATTCCTTCCACCAGTCCGTAACACTAGGAGACACCATGCTTTACGCCGCTCCCGGCACCGCCGGCGCCAAAGTCCAGTTCAAGGCCAGGTATGACAATTTCATCGATGGGAAATGGCTTGCGCCGGTCAGGGGCGAGTATTTCGATGTCATCAGCCCGATCTCCGGCAAGCCCTACACCAAGGCCGCCCGGTCCACCGCCGAGGACATCGGGCTGGCGCTGGACGCCGCCCACGCGGCCGCCGACAAGTGGGGCAGGACTTCCCCCGCCGAGCGCTCCAACATCCTGCTGAAGATCGCCGAGCGCATCGAGCAGAACCTGGAGCTGCTCGCCTACGCCGAAACCGTCGACAACGGCAAACCGATCCGCGAAACGCTGGCCGCCGACGTGCCGCTGTCGGTGGACCACTTCCGCTACTTCGCCGGTTGTGTCCGCGCCCAGGAAGGCGGCATCTCCGAGATCGACGAGCACACCATCGCCTACCATTTCCACGAGCCCCTGGGCGTGGTCGGCCAGATCATCCCCTGGAACTTCCCGCTCCTGATGGCCGCCTGGAAGCTGGCCCCGGCCCTGGGCGCCGGCAACTGCGTGGTGCTCAAGCCCGCCGAATCCACGCCGATCTCCATCATGGTCCTGGTGGAGCTGATCGCCGACCTGTTGCCCCCGGGCGTGCTCAATGTGGTCAACGGCTTCGGCCGCGAAGCCGGCGTGGCGCTGGCGAGCAGCACCCGCATCGCCAAGATCGCCTTCACCGGTTCCACCGCCACCGGCCGCCTCATCGGCCAGGCCGCCGCGACCAACCTGATCCCGGCCACCCTCGAGCTGGGCGGCAAGTCCCCCAACATCTTCTTCCCGGATGTGTGCGCCGCCGACGACGACTTCCTCGACAAGGCCATCGAGGGCCTGGTGCTGTTCGCCTTCAACCAGGGCGAGGTGTGCACCTGCCCCTCCCGCGCCCTCATCCACGAATCTATCTATGACCGCTTCATGGATCGCGCCCTGGGCCGCATCCGGGCCATCAGGCAGGGCAATCCCCTTGACACCGAGACCATGATCGGCGCCCAGGCTTCCACCGAGCAGTTGAACAAGATCCTCTCCTACATCAACCTGGGCCGGCAGGAAGGCGCCCACTGCCTGATCGGCGGCGAACGCAACCTGCTCGGCGGCGAACTGGCCGAGGGCTACTACGTCAAGCCGACGGTGTTCGAGGGCCATAACAGGATGCGCATCTTCCAGGAGGAAATCTTCGGACCGGTGCTGTGCGTGACCACCTTCAAGGACGAAGCCGAGGCGCTCGCCATCGCCAACGACACCCTCTACGGCCTGGGCGCCGGCGTGTGGACCCGCGACGGCAACACCGCCTACCGCATGGGCCGCGCCATCAAGGCCGGCCGCGTATGGACCAACTGCTACCACGCCTACCCGGCCCACGCGGCCTTCGGCGGCTACAAGCAGTCGGGTATCGGCCGCGAGACCCACAAGGTGATGCTTGACCACTACCAGCAGACCAAGAACCTCCTGGTCAGCTACAGCCCCAAGGCTCTGGGATTCTTCTGAGCCGCTCCGGGAGGAGGCGCCGCGGACGCGCGGGCGGCTTCGGCCGCCTGATGGGCAGGCATGTGGCCTGGCCCTCGCCGCATCCCTCGGCCTGCACGCGGCCGTGTTGGCCGTGGTGGGCATGCCGGCCGCGCCCGTGCCGCGGCCGGCGCTGGCCCTGCAGGCGGTGCTGCGCGCCGCAGCCCCGCTCAAGCCCGCGTCCGGCTCCCGCGTGGCGCCCGGGACCACCGCCGCGCCGGGCGCGCCCCGGCCGGCCCGTGTCAGCCGCCCCGCGGCGACCCCGCGCGCTCTGCCCGCAGCCGATGTGCCGGCGGCATTCTCGCCCGCCGCGCCGTCACCTTCGATCGCCCATGAGAAATCAATCGAGCCCGGGAATTCGACCGCACCCGAGAGCAACGGCCCGAT
>JBMOQT010000006.1:0-24744 GCA_049320945.1 Pseudomonadota bacterium | reverse complement strand
CTGCATGCCGGGCCGGCTCCGCAGGCGCCGAGCAGTGCTCGGCGAAACCCCCGCTCCGCCCCCTTGAAGGAGAGGGTGAGAACGGCGGCCTGCGGCCGGACAGTCTAAGAGGCCTCGAAGGCATGACGTATCCACTCGATGCGCTCCTCGCCCAGCCCGTCCAGCAGCACCGCGTCGAAGCGGCAGGGCCGCTCCGGTCGCCCGGCCAAGTAGTGGCCCGCGGCCAGGATCAGCCTGCGCCGCTTGGCGGCGGTGATGCTGGCGGCGGCGCCGCCGAAACGGCCGTCGCGGCGCAGCCGCACTTCGACGAACACGGTGCAGCCCCGCTCCTCGCACACCAGGTCGATCTCGCCGCCGCGGCAGCGGTAGTTGCGCGCCAGGATGCGCAGCCCCTGGCGCTGCAGGTAGCGCGCCGCCAGTTCCTCCGCCGCCTTGCCCGTGCCGGTCATGGATTCCGGCGCCGGTTGCGCCAGGGGCGGCCGCGGCCGACAATGCCGCCAGTGCCATCACAAGGCGGAAAATGGAGCAGGAGAGTCAAGATCGGGCGCCGGCGGACATCACGCCGGCATTATACGTAGTGGCCACGCCCCTCGGGAACCTGACCGACATCACCCTGCGCGCCCTGGCGGTGCTGCGCGGCGTCGACGTCATCGCCGCCGAGGACACGCGCCACACGCGGCGGCTGCTGGAACGGTACGGCATCGACACGGAGCTGCTGGCGGCCCACCAGCACAACGAGGCGGCCGTGGCCGCCAGGCTAGCGCAGCGGGTGCGCCAAGGCGGCAGCGTCGCCCTGGTGACGGATGCGGGCACGCCCGCCCTGTCCGATCCGGGGGCGCGCATCGTCGCGGCCATGCAGGCGGAAGGCCTGCCGGTGATCCCGGTGCCGGGTCCCAGCGCGGCGGTGGCGGCCTTGTCCGTGGCGGGCCTCACCGACCCGCACTTCCTGTTCTACGGCTTCCTGCCGGCCAAGCCGGCAGCCCGGCGTGCCGCCATCGCCAGCCTGCGGCCCCTGGCCTGCGCCCTGGTGTTCTTTGAAGCGCCCCACCGCATCCAGGAGACCGTGGCGGATCTCGCCGCGGGTCTGGAAGCCCAGCGGGAGATCGTCATCGCCCGGGAGCTGACCAAGATCTACGAATCCATCGTGCGCCTGCCCCTGGGTGAGGCGCCCGCCTGGCTGGAGGAAGATGCCAACCGGCGCCGCGGCGAGTTCGTGCTGGTGGTGTCCGGTCCGCCCCCCAGGGCGGGGCTGGACGCCGAGGCGGAGCGGGTGCTGGCCCTGCTGCTGGCGGAGCTGCCGGTCAGGCAGGCGGTGAAGCTGGCGGCGGAGATCACCGGCGCGACGCGCAACGAACTGTACCAGCGGGCGCTGGAACTGGGCAAAGAACAGTAAAATCCGGAGCATCATGCAAACCCTTACCCTGACCCGACCCGACGACTGGCACCTGCACCTGCGCGACGGGGCGGCCCTGGGCGCCGTGCTGCCGGACAGCGCGCGCCGCTTCGGCCGTGCCATCGTCATGCCCAATCTGCGCCCGCCCGTGACCACCACGGCCCAGGCTGCCGCCTACCGGGAGCGCATCCTGGCGGTGCTGCCGGCCGGCCTCAGGTTTTCCCCGCTGATGACGTTGTACCTGACGGACAACACCGCGGCGGAGGAGATCGAGCGTGCCAAGGCCAGCGGCATTGTTCATGGCGTGAAGTATTACCCGGCCGGGGCCACGACCAACTCCGATTCCGGCGTCACCCGCATCGACAAGTGTTATGGCGTGCTGGAGCGCATGGAGGCGGTGGGCATGCCGCTGCTGGTTCATGGGGAGGTGACCGATGCCGATGTGGACATATTCGATCGCGAGAGAGTCTTTCTCGAACGTGTGCTCGCCCCGCTCACTGCCCGTTTCCCGCGTCTGCGTATCGTCGTCGAGCACATCACGACGGAAGAGGCGGCGCGGCTGGTGAAGGCGGCGGGACCCAACATCGGCGCCACCATCACCGCCCACCACCTGCTGCTCAACCGCAACGCCCTGTTTGCCGGCGGCGTGCGGCCTCATCATTACTGCTTGCCGGTGCTCAAGCGCGAGCGCCATCGCCAGGCCCTGATCGAGGCGGCGACCTCGGGCAATCCCAAGTTTTTCCTCGGCACCGATTCGGCGCCCCACGGCCGCTCGGCCAAGGAGGCGGCCTGCGGCTGCGCCGGCTGCTACACCGCCCACGCGGGCATCGAACTGTATGCCGAAGCCTTCGAGGCGGCGAGCGCCCTGGACAAGCTGGAGGCCTTCGCCAGCTTCCATGGCGCCGACTTCTACGGCCTGCCGCGCAACAGCGACAAGATCACCCTGGTCAAGGAAAGCTGGAACATTCCGGCCTCCCAGCCCTTCGGCGACGACGTGCTGGTGCCCCTGCGTGCCGGCGAAACGGTGTCATGGCGGCTCGCCGCCTGAGGGCACCGGCCGCCCTGGCGGCGGCCCTGGCGCTGGCGGGTTGCGAAAACCAGACTGCCTCCTACCGCATCGACGGCAACGAGCATTACCTGACCCTGGCGCGCAAGAAGCCCTACGTGTGGAGCAAGGAATACCAGCTGGAGCTGGTGGTGGCGCGCCTGCCGGAATGCCAGCGGCGCCATCGCCTGCAGCCGGCGCCCCTGGGAGAGGCGCGGGTGGACCTGTTCCGCAGCCTGGAGGGCGGCTTCATCCTGCGCCAGGGAGGCAACTACTACGTGGCGGAAACCGGGCAATGCCGCCTGCAGCAATTCCCCTCACCCCCGCGCGAACCGGGCGACCCCCTGGGCGCCTTCGATGTCCGGGAGGGCCGCCTGCGCTTCATCGCTGCGGCCCGTTAGGCGGTTTCCGCCGTCTCCAGCAGGGCCGCGCGCCTGCCGCGTTCGGCGTCGATGCCCTTGAGCAGCAGCAGCCCGACGAGGAAATAGCTGCCGGTCACCAGAATGGCCCGGCGGTGATCGCCGCCCGACAGCCAGTTGGCCAGGCCGTAGGTGAGCGGACCCAGGATCGACGCCAGTTTCACCGCCAAACCCCACAGGCCGAAAAACTCCGCCAGCCGGTCGGGGGGCGCCAGATAGCCCACCATGGCCCGTCCCGCCGACTGGGAGGCGCCCATGCACAGCCCTGCGACGTTGGCCGCCAGCCAGAACAGCGCTGCGCCTTCGGCGCGCCAGGCGAGCAGCACCATCAGAATCCAGCCCAGCAGGGTGAGGGCGATGGCGGGCACATGTCCCACCCGGTCCTGGACATAGCCGAAGAAGAAGGCGCCCACTGCCGCGGTGACATTCACCACCAGGATCAGCACCAGGGTCTGGGCCGTGGTGAAGCCCATGGCCTCCTGGGCATAAATGGCCGCCAGGGTGACCACCGCCTGGATGCCTGCCTGGTAGAACACCGTGCACAACAGGAAGCGCGCCAGATCCCGGTAGCGGCGCGCGTGGTGCACAGTGGCGGAGACGCGCTCGAGGGCCGTCCTCACCCAGTGTTCCCGGGCCGCCGGGCGGGCGCGCTCGCGCAGGAAGACGAAAGTGGGCAGGCTGGCGACGGCGAACAAGGCGGCGGTGATCAGCATGGCTCCCGGCACGGCGTCGGCGGCGGCGCCACCCGCGCCTTCCACCGCCGTCAGGTAGGCCAGGCACAGCCCCAGGGCCGACAGCCCGCCCAGGTAGCCGAAGCTCCAGCCCCAGCCGGAGATGCGGCCCAGGGCGCGGCTGTCCGCCAGCTCGGGCAGGAAGGCGGCCACCAGGTTCTCGCCAGTGGCGAAAAAGAAGTTGGAGACGATGATGGCCGTGACCGCCAGGGCCAGCGTTCCCGGGCCGGCCAGAGCCAGCAGCGCCGTGAACAGAATGCAGCCGGCGGTGGTGAGGGCCAGCAGCTTCTTCTTGGCGGCGCGCGCGTCCGCATAGGCGCCGATCAGCGGCGCCGTGACCACCACCAGGGCGTAGGACAGGGCCAGGGCCGCGGTCCAGGCCAGGGTCGCCCAGGGCGCGCGCTGGGCCACCACGGCGACGAAGTAGGCGTTGAACAGGGCGGTGATGACCACCGTCGTGTAGCCGGAGTTGGCAAAGTCATACATGGCCCAGGCCCACACTTCGCGGGGGCGGACCTCGGGGGCCAGGGAGGGGGCACGGGTGGACATGGCTGCTGAATGTTCAGCACGAGACGCAAAGAAGCCGGAGTTTAACCGCCTTAAGAGGTTTCGTACCCGGTCTTCCGTATGAAGCCTACTCCCGCCCCTGCTCCCGGCTGCGCGCCAGCAGGCGCGACAGCGCCTTGTCCAGCGCCTGGCGTTCGCCTGCCGGCAGCACCGAAAGGAACCACGCCTCGGTCTCACGCGCCGCCGGGATGATCGCCGCGCACATGCCGGCGCCCTTGCGCGTGAGAAACAGCACCAGCCGGCGGCCGTCGCGCGGGTCGTCGCGCACGGCGATCAATTCGAGCTCGACCAACCGGCGCTGGGCGCGGCTGACGCGCGCCTTGTCCATGCTGGTGTGCTCGACCACCTCGTTGGGCGAGAGCGGCCCGCAACTATGTAATGCCATCAGGATGCGCCATTCGGGAATCTGGATGCCGTACTTTCTCTCGAACAGGGAGCCGATCGACTGGCTGAGGCGGTTGGCGACCACCGCCAGCTTGTAAGGGATGAACTCCTCCAGGGAAAGCCTGGCCGGCGGTTTTGTCTTAGGTGCGGGCATCGGGTGACCTCACAAGCCGTTGTCGCGCAGCGCGGAGGCCAAGTCGGGCCGGAAGGGGTTGCGCTGCTTGACGAGCAGGGTCCACGCCAGGCTGTAGGCAAGGGTGGCGCCGAGCATGATCGCCACGTTGCGGTAGATCGGTCCGGCCAGCTCGGGCGTGGGCGAGATGTGGAGGAAGACGTAGCCCATGCCCAGGATGCCCAGCGCCTGGGGCACGGGAAAGAACGGCGAGCGGAACGGCCGCGCCTGCTGCGGCAGGCGCAGACGCAGCACGATGTGGTCGAGATGCACGATGATGTAAGCGACCAGCCAGCAGCCGGCGGCGGCCACGGTCAGCGCCAGGATCGCGCTGGCATCCATGCCCAGCGGCGCGCGCACGGCGGCAATGGCGGCGGCGAAGGCGATCAGTGCCCAGGCCGGTGCGCCGCGGACGTTCTCGCGCGCCAGCCAGCCGGGCAGCTGCCCGCTCTGCGCCATACCCTGGATCATGCGCGAGACGCTGGCGAGCACGGTGTTGAGCAGGGTGGCACTGCCGAGGATGGCCAGCACGGCGAAGGCGGTCTTCGCCGCCGGGCCGAAGATCCCAAGCGCCAGGTCCACGTGGGGAGTCGCCCCCGTCAGCCGGTCGGGCGGCAGCACGGCGATGCCGGCCAGGCAGAACACGCCATACACGGCGACGATCAGGCCGAGGCCGATCATCATGGCGCGGGGCAGGTTGCGCGAAGGATCGCGCGCATCGGCGATCATCGGGCAGACGAACTCCAGCCCCACCAGCCCCCAGAAGGCCAGCGCCACCAGCGATGCTGCCTGCGACGCGTCGAGCATGGCCGGCGCCGGGTTCATTGTTGCGCCGCCGTTGGTGAGTCCGGCCAGGCCGATCAAGAACAGTCCGCCGAACATGACGGCAACCAGCGCGCTCTGGACACGCGCGAACAGGTCGATGCCGCGCAGATTGAGCAGGCAGAACAGCAGCAGCAGGAGCAGGCTCGGGTAGGGCAGGGCCGCGGCGAAGCCCGGCGCCACCTGTTCGAGCAGGGTATCCACCAGGATCAGCTCGGCCGGGATGCCGAGCAGGGCGACGGCGACGTAGCCTGAAAGCGTGGCGACGATGGCCAGCCCCGGCCCGAGCGCCGCCTGGGTGTAGGCGCTGACCGAGCCCGAGCGCGGCAGCATCAGCGCCAGTTCGGCGAACGACAGCACGTAGGTCAGGGCGAGCAGGGCGGAGATGCCGATTGCGACGAGAAAATTGAACCGGCCGATGCCGGCGCCGTTGAGCATGCTGATCATCGTGCTCTGCACGACGACCACCCCGACGGCGGTCGCCACCAGTGCCGGCAGCGGCAGGGCTTTCTCCCTTTCCATGTCCTCCTCCCTATGGCGTTGTCGTTCCCAACTAGAGACTGCTGAAGCTGGTCAGCTTGGTGTCCAGATAGGCGGCCAGGCCCTCCTGCCCGCTTTCCGAGCCGTAGCCGCTTTCCTTGACGCCGCCGAAGGGCGTCTCCGGCTGGGACACGCCGAAATGGTTGATCCCGACCATGCCGGCCTCGATGCGCCCGGAGACGCCGTGGGCGAGGGCAAGGTCGCGCGTGAAAAGATACGCGGCCAGGCCGTAGGGCAGGGCGTTGGCCTGGGCCACGGCGGCGTCGAGATCGTCCCAGGCGTTGATCACCGCGACCGGGCCGAAGGGCTCCTCGCGCAGGATGCGCGCCGACTCCGGCACGTCGGTCAGTACCGTCGGCTCGAAGAAGTAGCCCGGGCCGGGCAGGCGGCGGCCGCCGCAGGCGAGCCGGGCGCCGCGGGCGAGCGCATCCTCCACCAGCGCCTCCATCTCGCCGGGCCGGCGCCCATGGGCCAGCGGACCCATTTCGGTCCCGGGCGCGAGCCCGTCGCCCACGCGCAGCGCCCGTGCTCCGGCGACGAAGGCGGCGACGAAGGGTTCGAACAGCGAGTGGTGCACAAGGAAGCGCGTCGGCGAGGTGCACACCTGGCCGGCGTTGCGGTACTTGGCGGCGACCGACAGGCGCGCCACTTGCGCCGCGTCGGCATCGGAGAGCACCAGCACCGGAGCATGTCCCCCCAGCTCCGCCGTGTAGCGCTTGATGCCGCGCGCGCACAACGCGCCCAGATGCTTGCCGACAGGAATCGAGCCGGTGAAGGAAACCTTGCGGATGGCCGGATGGGCGATCAGGCGGGAGGAAACGTGCGCCGGGTCGCCGCACACCAGGTTGAGCACGCCGGGAGGCAGACCGGCGTCATGAAAGGCGCGCACCAGCTCCATTGCGCTGCCGGGTGTTTCCTCCGCCGGCTTGATGATGGCGCTGCAACCCGCCGCCAGTGCCGCCCCCACCTTGCGCGCCGGCAGGTTCATGGGAAAGTTCCAGGGCGTGAACAGGGCCGCCGGGCCAACCGGCACGCGCGTCACGGCCTGCGCGAAAACGGACTGGGAGCGGGGCGGCACCAGGCGGCCGTAGGCGCGCCGGCCCTCCTCGGCGAGGAAATCGATGATCTCGGCGCTGAGCAGCACTTCGCGCCGGCTCTCGGCCAGCGGCTTGCCCTGCTCCAGCGTCATGATGCGGGCGATGGCCTCCGCGCGGCTGCGCAGCAGGCGGGTGGCGCGCCCGATGAGTTCGTGGCGCGCGTGGGCCGGCGTCGTGCGCCATCGCTCGAAGCCGCGCTGCGCGGCGTCAGCCGCCAGGTCCAGTTCTTCATCCCCGGCGAGGGGCAGCGTGGCGAGGACGGAGCCGTCGGCGGGATTGACGACCGGCCGGCTGCCGGCGCTGCCGGAACCGATCCAGTTGCCGTCGATGTACAGGGCGGGCGTCGGGTAATCGTGCATGTCGCTGGTGTTGTCGGGCTGAGCGGATTGGGCGAGGTTGTATCACCATAAAGTTGTAGATGCAACGTTTTTGGCCCATGCCGGATCGATGCGGAAAAATTTCGCGCGCTTTGCCGATTTGGGATATTGGTTGCACCGACAACCAATGTAAGCTGTCCGGCGCGCGGCGCGTTCCGCCGGCGAGGATCGACCCATGACCTACAGCATCGAACAGCTCAAGCGCGCGAACGCGCGCCACCTGTGGCATCCCATGGCCCATCCCAAGGCGATGCTGGACACGCCGCCGGACATCATCGCGCGGGGCGAGGGCGTATGGATCTGGGATATCGACGGCCATCGCCTGATCGACGGGGTGGGCGGCTTGTGGAGCGCCAACTTCGGCCACAGCAACCGCCGTGTGCGCGACGCCATTGTCGCCCAGCTCGACGAGCTGCCGTACTACAACACGTTCCGCGGCACCACGCACCCGCGCGCCATCGAGCTCGCCGAGGCGCTGGTGCGCATGATGGCGCCGGAGAACGTCGGCGCCGTCATGTTCGGCAGCGGCGGTTCGGACGCCGTCGAGGCGGCGCTGAAGCTCGCCCGCCAGTACTGGAAGGTGCGCGGCCAGGCGGATCGCGCCAAGTTCATCAGTCTGCGCCAGGGCTATCACGGCGTCCATTTCGGCGGCATGTCGGTGAACGGCAATACCAATTTCCGCCGCGCCTACGAGCCGCTGCTGCCGGGCTGCTTCCACGTGGACACCCCCTGGCTCTACCGCAACCCCTACACCGACGATCCGGTCGAGCTGGGCCGCATCTGCGCCCAGCTGCTGGAGCGGGAGATCCTCTTCCAGGGGCCCGACACGGTGGCCGCCTTCATCGCCGAGCCGGTGCAGGGCGCCGGCGGCGTCATCGTGCCGCCGGAGAACTACTGGCCGCTGGTGCGCGAGGTGTGCGACCGCCACGGCGTGCTGCTCATCGCCGACGAGGTGGTGACCGGCTTCGGCCGCACGGGGCGCCTGTTCGGCACCCGCTTGTGGGGCGTCAATGCCGACATGTGGTGCCTCGCCAAGGGCATCTCGGGCGGCTACGTGCCCCTCGGCGCCACGGCGATCGGCCGGCGCATCGTCGATGCCTTTCTCGACGCACCGGCCGGGATCGGCGCCATCACCCACGGCTACACCTACAGCGCCCATCCGGTCGCCGCCGCCGCCGCACTGGAGAGCCTCAAGCTGGTGGAGGAACTCGACCTGCCGGGCAACGCCGCGCGCGTGGGCGCCCACATGCAGGCGCGCCTGCGCGAGTTCGTGGCGCGGCACGCCCACGTGGGCGACGTGCGCGGCGTCGGCCTCATGGCCTGCATCGAGCTGGTTGAAGCAAAGGAAGGCAAGAAGACGCTGGCGCGCGGCAACGATCTGCCGCTCAAGGTGGCGCGCGCCGCCTACCGGCGCGGCGCCATGGTGCGCGTGTCGGGCTCCAACATCATTCTTTCTCCACCGCTCATCATCACGCGCCAGGAGGCCGACTTTCTGGTGGATGCGCTGGACGGCGCCATCGCGGAAATCGAGGCGGGGCTGTAACGATGCCGTCGGCACGTCAGCCCCGCATCCTGGTCATCGGGACCGCCGATACCAAGTCGGACGAGCTGCTGTACCTGTGCGGCCGTATCGAGGAGGGCGGCGGCCGGGCGCTGGTCATGGACGTGGGCGTGCTGGGCGGCGCACCCTTCGTGCCGGACATCGCCAATACCGAGGTTGCCGCCGCCGCCGGCACCACGCTCGCGGAGCTCGCCGCCCTGGGCGACGAGAACGCCGCCATGGCCGGCATGGCCCGCGGCGCAGCGCGGCTCGCGCGCCGCCTGCACGCCGAGGGCTGCATCGACGGTCTGCTCGCCCTGGGCGGCACCATGGGCACCGATCTCGCCCTGGATGCCGCAGCTGCGCTGCCCGTGGGGGTGCCGAAGGTGGTGCTGTCCACGATCGCCCATTCCCACCTGCTGCCGCCCGAGCGGATACCCGCCGATCTCATCATGCTGTTGTGGTCGGGTGGCTTGTACGGCGTGAACAGCCTGTGCCGCTCTTCCCTCGCCCAGGCGGCGGGGGCGGTGCTGGGCGCTTGCCGGCTGGCGCGGCCGCCGCGCTTCGAGCGTCCGCTGGTGGGCATCACCTCCCTCGGTTCCAGCGTCCTGTCCTACATGAAGCGGCTCAAGCCGGCCCTGGAAGCCCGCGGTTACGAAGTGGCGGTATTCCATACCACCGGCATGGGTGGGCGCGCCTTCGAGGAGCTGGCCGCCCAGGGGCGCTTCGCGGCGGTGTTCGATTTCAGCCTGCAGGAGCTGGCCAACCACCTGGGCGGCTCCTGCGTCACCGCCGGGGCTTCGCGCCTGACCGGGTCGGGGCGCGCCGGCGTGCCCCAGATCGTGGCGCCCGGCGCCACCGACATGGTGGACTTCGCCGCCTGGGCGGGGCCGCCGCCGCGCTTTGCCGGGCGTCCCAGCCATGCCCACAACCGCCTGATCGCCTCATCGGTGTGCGATGCCGCTCTGCGCGCGGAGATCGCCCGCGAGATCGCCGAGCGCCTTGTCGCCGCATCAGGGCCCAGTTGCCTGCTGCTGCCGTTGCGCGGCGTCGAGGAATGGGATCGCCCCGGCCAGCCGCTCCATGATCCCGACGGCTTGTCCGCCCTGGTCGCCGCCCTGCGCGGCTCCGTCCGGGCCCCGGTCGAGCTCGTCGAGCTCGACGCCCACATCAACGATGCCGCGTTCACCGATGCCGCGCTCGCCGTGTTCGACCGGTGGGTAGCTGCAGGCCTCATCCCGACCGGGGCGGAGGCCACGACCCCGTCATGACGAGGGCGCTGGTCCTCGATTTCGGCGGCGTCGTCACCCGCACCCTGTTCGAGACCCACGACGTCACCGAGGCGGAACTGGGCCTGGCGCCGGGGACGCTGACCTGGCGCGGGCCTTTCGACCCGGCGGGCGACGCCCTCTGGCGCGACATGCAGGCCGGGCGCATCAGCGAGCGGGATTACTGGCTGGCCCGCGCCCGCGAGGTAGGCCGACTGGTGGGCGAGGAGTGGGAGCGCATGGAGACGCTGGTGACGCGCTCCCGCGGCGCCGATCCCGCTTCCGCCATCCGCCCCGAGGCGGTCGCGGCGGTGGAGGCCGCCCGGGCCGCCGGCTGCCGCCTGGCCATCCTGTCCAACGAGCTGGATCTCTTCTACGGGCGCGAGCTGCGCCAGCGGGTCGAGCTCCTGCACCACTTCGACTGCATCGTGGACGCCACCTACACGGGCATTCTCAAGCCCGATCCGCGTGCCTACGCCCTGTGCCTGGAACGCCTCGGCCTGCCGGCCTCCGCCTGCGTCTTCGTCGACGACCAGGCGCGCAATGTCGAGGGTGCGGTGCGCGCCGGGATGCGGGCGGTACCTTTCGACATCCTGCAGCCGGCGGAATCCTACCGCCGGGCCCTCACCGCCCTGGACGTGCCGCTGCCGCCGGCCCTGCAGCGGGCCTGAGGATTCACCCAATAAAACTCATTTGAACCACAGGGACACGGAGGCACAGAGTGGACAAACAAGAGAGATGTGTCGGCACTGTGACCGCAACGACGCTGACGACCCTTTGTTTCTCTGTGTCTCTGTGCCCTGTGGTGATGGGTTCTACTTCACACCAGCCGCGCCGGATGCATCGTGCCGCGCAGGGTTTCGGAAGGCAGTTCGCCGAACATGCGCCGGTAGTCCGCGGCGAAGTGGGAGAGGTGCCAGAAGCCCCAGCGCGCGGCGATGTCCTGCACCGAGTCGCGCTCCGGATCGGCGGCCTTGAGCATGCGGCGCACGCCGTTCAGGCGCATGGCGCGCAGGTAGCTCACCGGATTGAGCTGCAGCACCTCCTGGAAGCTGTACTGCAGGGTGCGCCGGGAGACGCCCAGCTCCCGGCACAGGTCTTCCACTGTCAGGGCTTCCTCCACGTGTGCCCGCATATACTCCTGGGCGCGCGACACGATGGCGTGGCGCGTCGTCCGCGACACGGCGGAGCGGGCGGGGTCGTCTGCGGGGCCGACCAGCTTCAGCACGCTCGACAGCAGGGCGTGCTCCAGTCCCTTCTGCATGGCCGCGTGCTGCAGCATGGTGGGAGTGCGCGACACGGATTCCAGCACGGTGAGCAGGAAGCCGCGGAACTCGTCCACCCGGGCCTTGTCGGTCTCGATCACCGGCGTATTCCTCAGTTCGCCCTCGATGTCGCGGCTCTCGATGTCGTTGGCGTAGCGGGCGAGCACCGCCACAGGGATGGAGACGGCGACGATGTCGAAATGCTCCGGCGCGCTGAAATCCAGTTCGTCGCCGCCGCGCATGGTCATCACTGCATCAGGGGAAATGGGCCGGCCGCAGAAATAGCCCTGGCCGTGCATGGCCACCGGCACGCCCAGCACGCGCTCGCCGGTGCGCATCAGGCCCGCCTCATGCACGGGCCGGTTGGTCACCTCGCGAAAGAGCTGGATGCCGCGGAAGCAGATTTCCATGAAGCGGCCCTCGAACTGCCCCGGCGTGAGCTGTTCGTACACCTGCTCCCAGTCGCGCAGGCAGGCCGCCTGCTCGTCCGCGTCGCGGGTTTCGCGGCGGACCATGGAATAGAGGGTGCTATCCGCGAGCGGATCGCCCGCCCGGATGCTTGCTGTCTCCATGTTCTCCTCCTTTTGCACCAGTAAAACGGAAACTCGTTTCAGCTGCAAGCATTTTTCTCAAGAACTGCGGCGGCGGCAGAACGAACACTCGTTTCGCCCGCAAGCTTTTTTCGAGGATTGCCGGCATTTTCGCGATCTTGCCGATTTGGGCTAACGGCAACCGGCAAGCGGTCCCTAGAATTCACACCCATTGCACGCCGCAGCCGTATCGCCAAAAAAATATCGCGACGCAACAAATAGGAGGAGACGTGGTTCCAGCGCGATTCGCCCTGGGGTTCGTGTGTGCCCTGTGTTCGGCCGCAGCCTCGGGCGAACTGAAAGTCGAAACCCTGTCGGTGGCCAAGCTGGCCCCGCCGACGCCCCATCGCATCTATCTCGCGGATGTGGCGATCAGCCATATCGTCGATGGCCGCCTGCACGTCATCGACGGCGACAGCTTCAAGTACCTGGGCGTGATTCCCACCGGCTACGCCGGCCAGGTGGCGCTCTCGCCCGACCGCCGCGAGCTGTATGTGGCGACCACCTATTTCTCGCGCCTGTCCCGGGGCGAGCGCACCGACGTGGTCGAAATCCACGACCCCCTCACCCTCGAATACCGCAGCGAGATCGTCATTCCGGCGCGCCGCGCCCAGGCCTTGCCCTACGAGGGCATCATCCGCACCTCGCGCGACGGCCGCTGGCTGTTCGTGCAGAACGCCACGCCGGCGACCTCCATCTCGGTGGTGGACCTGAAGGCGCGCAAGTTCGTCGCCGAGGTGCCCAATCCCGGCTGCTGGATCGTCCTGCCTTCCCAGACCGCCGAAAACCGCTTCGCCACCCTGTGCGGCGACGGCACGCTGCAGACCGTCTGGCTGAACGAGGACGGCAGCCTCAAGTCGCGCAGCAAGAGCGCCCGCTTCTTCGATCCCGACGAAGACCCGATCTTCGTCCACTCGGCAGCCATCGGCGACCGGCACTATTTCGTGTCCTTCAAGGGCCAGGTGCACGCCGCGGACCTGTCGGACGAGACGCCCCGGTTCGAGACGCCCTGGAGCCTGGTGGGCAAGGAGGACGTGAAGCAAGGCTGGCGCCCGGGCGGCTACCAGTTGTTCGCCATCCATAAGGCGAGCCAGCGCATGTTCGTGGCCATGCACAAGCGGGGCGCGGAAGGCAGCCACAAGAATCCGGCCGACGAGATCTGGGTCATCGATCTCGCGGCCAAGAAGCGTATCGGCCGCCTGCCGGGCAACGCCGCCGTGGCCCTGGCGGTGAGCCAGACGGCGGCGCCGCGCCTGTTCGCCCTGGACGGCATGAAGATGGGCATCGCCGCGTTCGACGCCGGCGACAAGCCGCGCCTGCTCAAGCGCATGGAGCAGGCGGCTGAATCGGCCACCCTGCTGGAGCTGCACTGATGGGCGGCCTTCCCGTGCTGCTCGACCCCATCCTGCCCCTCATGGCTGCGTCAGCGCTGGCCATCGTGCTGCTCACCGGCGCCTGGCAGAAGCTGCGCGACCGGGAGGCGTTCGCCCTGGCCATCGAGCAGTACCGGCTGCTGCCGGAGTCCTGGGCGGGGCCGGCGGCCCTGGCCCTGGCCGGGTGGGAGCTCGTCGCCGGCGGCCTTCTGCTGGCCGGCACGACCCGGCCTTGGGGAGGCCTCGCGGCGGCGGCCCTGCTACTGCTTGTCACGGCAGCGGTGGCGCTCAATCTGCTGCGCGGCCGAGCCCACATCGACTGCGGCTGCGGCGGACCGGAAGGCGGGCAGCACCTGTCCTGGAGCCTGGTGGCGCGCAACCTGGCGCTGATGGCGCTCGCCGCGGCGACCCGGGCGCCCGAGGCGGCGCGGGAGCTCGAGTGGCTCGACGGCCTCACGGCAGGCGCCGGGGCGCTGGGGCTGTACGGGCTGTATGCCGCCGCCAACCAGTTGCTGGCCAACCGGCCGCGCCTGATGAAGCTGAGAGGTTGAAAAACGATGATCGACGCCCTGATGGTATCCAACGTCGTGCTGTGGGTTCTGGTGCTGGCCCTGCTGGTGGTGGTGTTCGCGCTGGCCCGCCAGATCGGCATCCTGTACGAGCGCGTCGCCCCCATGGGCGCCCTGGTGATCGACTCGGGGCCGAAGGTGGGCGAGGCGGCGCCCCATTTCACGCTGCCGACCCTGGACGGGCGCACCGTCACCGTGGGCGCCGCGGCAGATCGCAGCCAGTTGTTGTTCTTCCTCTCGCCCACCTGCCCGGTGTGCAAGAAGTTGCTCCCCATCCTGAAATCCATCGCCGGCGCGGAAGGCGCCTGGCTGCGCATCGTCCTGGCGAGCGACGGCGAGCCGCAGGAGCACCGGGACTTCAACCGCCGCGCCGGCCTGGCCGACTTTCCCTACGTGCTGTCCGCCGAGCTGGGCATGGCGTTCCGCGTCGGCAAGCTGCCCTATGCGGTGCTGATCGACGAGGGCGGTCGCGTGCGCGCCAAGGGACTGGTGAATTCCCGTGAGCAGCTGGAAAGCCTGTTCACCGCCAAAGACCTGAATGTCGCCTCGGTCCAGGAGTACCTGGGCAGCGGCGCCCATTGAGATCCGGAAGACCTCGCATGAAATGGTTCGATGACTTTTTCGAGCGCTCCGCGCGCCGCGCTGCCCACCGGGTCTCGCGTCGCAGCGCGCTGGTGCGCATCGGCAAACTGATGGTGGCCAGCGCCTTCGTGCTGCCGGTGCTGCCCTTCGAGCGGGCCGGGGGTCAGGCCCAGGCGGCGGCGCCCGGCGGCGGCAAGGGCAAGAAGGCGCCCGACGAAACCCAGTGCGAATACTGGCGCTATTGCGCCCTCGACGGTTTCCTGTGCAGCTGCTGCGGCGGCAGCCTGTCCACCTGCCCGCCCGGCACGGAACCCTCCAAGGTCTCCTGGATCGGCACTTGCCGCAATCCCGAGGACGGCAAGGACTACCTGATCAGCTACAACGACTGCTGCGGCAAGAACTCCTGCGGGCGCTGCCTGTGCAACTTCAACCTGGGCGAGCGGCCCGCCTACCGCATGGGGCTGCACAACGACATCAACTGGTGCATGGCCAATACCGCCAACATGTTCCACTGCACCACCTCCGTCGTGGTGGGGCTCGCAGAGGCCAGGGGATGAGACGGATCCTGGCGCTCGCCGCGCTGCTGGCAATCGGCGCAGCCGTGCACGCCGACGAGCGCGGCGCGGCGCTGTTCGCGCAGCACTGCGCGCCTTGCCACCAGGCTGCGGGGGAAGGGGCGCCGGGGCTGGCCCCGCCCATAGCGGGCACGCTCGCCGGCCGGGCCGAGCGCCCCGCCGGCCGCGCCTACCTGGCCCAGGTGTTGGTGAGCGGACTCGCCGGGCCCATTGTGGTCGAAGGCGAGCGCTTTTCCGGCGTCATGCCCGGCTTCGCCAAACTGAGCGACGAGGATCTGCAGGCGGTGGCTGCCCACCTGCTGGTCGCCCTGAACGGGTCCGCGGCCCATGGGGTTTCGGGAGAAGAGATCGCGGCCGCCCGGCGCAAGGCGCTCTCGCCCCACGAGACGCGGCGTTTGCGCGACCACTGACCGCGATATCTACGACACAACGGAGGAGGAGCAGCAGATGAGCAAGACGAGACAAGTCGTGGCGGCGGCCTGCCTGGCGTGCGCCGTCGGGGTTGCGGCCGCCGCGTCGGAGCAGGACGCCGCGCGGCTCGGCCAGGATCTGACGCCGGCAGGCGGCGAGAAAGCCGGCAACAAGGACGGCAGCATTCCCGCGTGGACCGGCACGCAGCCGCCGCTGGCCGGTTGGGCGTACGGCAAGAAGCGCTTCGATTTCTGGAAGCACAAGGACGACAAGCCCCTGTTCTCCATCGACGCCTCCAACGTGGACAAGTACGCCGACAAGCTCTCCCCCGGCCAGATCGCCACGATCAGGCAGATCAAGGGATACCGCATGGACGTGTATCCCAGCCGGCGCGATTGCGGCATCCCGGACTTCGTCGCGGCCAATACGAAAAAGAATGTCGGGGTGGCCAAGATCGGCGACGACGGCTGGAGCCTCAAGGAAGCCGTCGTCCCCGGCATCCCGTTCCCGATTCCCAAGGACGGCACCGAGGCCATGTGGAACAGCAAGATGCGCTACCGGGGCGTGGGCATCGAGTGGCGCAGCAACATCACCGCCGTCTCGCCGCGCAAGGGCGGGTCGGAATGGATCAAGGCCGGCTCGGAACAGACCATCTTTTTCCCGTGGGGCGTCAAGGGTTCGACCAACCTATCGACGCTTCCGCAGGTCGAGTACTACACCTATTTCGCCTATACCAGCCCGACGGCGCTGGCGGGCCAGGCCCTGTCGGTGACCTTCTTCCTGAACCAGCCGGGCAGCGAGACCTTCTACTACTTCCCGGGCCAGCGGCGCGTGCGGCGCATGCCCACCTACGCCTATGACTCGCCCCAGATCGGTTTCGAGAACCAGTACACCCTGGACGAACCCTTCGTCTTCAACGGCACCATCGATCGCTTCAACTGGAAGCTGGTGGGCAAGAAGGAGCTCTACGTGCCGTACCACTCCTTCGGCGCCTACGACTTCACCTCCAAGTTCGAGGACGTCGCCCAGGCCGACGCCCTGGCCCCCTCCCACCGCCGCTACGAGCTGCACCGGGTGTGGGTGGTGGAGGGCACGGTCAAGCCCGGCATGCGCCACACCTCGCCCAAGAAGGTCATCTATCTGGACGAGGACAGCTGGAACACGGTGCTCGTCGAAGACTACGATGCCCAGGGAAAACTCTGGAAGGCGCGCGAGGGCTACCTCGTCCCCGTCTATGAGACGGGCAGCTGCGACGTGGAAGCCTTCGTCCAGTACAACCTCACCGAAGGCCGCTACGTGTTCGACATGCACGGGGTGGGCGGCAAGGACGTCGAGTGGCTCACCGAGCCCCGCGGGCCTCGCTACAAGCCGAGTTTCTACACGTCCGAAAACCTGCGCGCCATCAGCGACCGCTGAGGGCTGCGAGCGGAGATGAGGGAGGAGAAATGGACAAAGGCATGAAGACATGTCTGATGGCGGGCGTAATGGCCGCGGCTTGGGCAGGCAACGCGGCGGCATTCACCTTCGAGTCGGGCAGCGTCAGCGGCAGCTTCGACACGTCGATCAGCTTGGGCATGGGCATCCGGGCCAAGGCGCCCGGCTGCGACACCATCATCGGAACGACCGGGGGCGCCCCGACCCCGCCCACGGGTTCCGGCGCCCCCGCCGGCTGCATCGATTCCCTGTCCTTCTACAACGACCAGGGCAACCTCAACTACAAGAAGGGCGACGCCTTCACCACCTACCTGAAGGGCACCCACGAGCTGCTGCTCAGGATGCCCGACAGCTGGAAGTTTTTCACGCGGGTGAACTGGGTGAAGGATTTCTCGGCGACCCATGCCTCCGGCTACATCAGCGGCGCCCAGACCCTGGCCGGGTCCACGGACGCCTTCCCCGGCGAAGCGGGCAAGGATCTGCGCTTCAAGGCCCGGCTGCTGGACTTCTGGCTGAGCAAGGAATTCGACGTGGGCGGCGAGCGCGCCCGGGTGCGCGCCGGCAACCAGGTGATCAGCTGGGGCGAGAGCCTGTTCCTGCCCGGCGGCATCAACCAGACCAACGCCCTGGACGTCATGCGCCTGTCCCAGCCGGGCACCCAGCTGAAGGAGGTGTTCCTGCCCGCGCCCATCGTCAGTGTCGCCAGCGGCCTGGGCCGCGGCCTGAACGCCGAGGCCTATGTCCAGACCCACTGGAACGCCAACTACTTTCCGCCCGTGGGCAGCTACTGGTCCACCGCGACCATCGGCAAGGGCGCCGACGGCTTCGCTCCGGGCGTATTCGCGACGCCTACGCCCAGCAGGCCGAAGGACTCCGGCCAGTTCGGCCTGGCCCTGCGCTACCAGCCCGAGGGCACCCGGGCCAACTTCGGCCTGTACGCCATGCGCTATCACGACAAGGCGCCGGTGGTGACCTACGCCGATCCCGCAGCGGTAACGGGAGCCTTCTTCTCCTACCTGGAGAACCGCACCCTCTACGGCATCAGCACCAACTTTCCCCTGGGCGACTGGGCCATCGGCGCCGAGCTCTCCTACCGGCCCAAGGATGCCGTGTCCCTGCATCCGCTGGGCTTCAATACCACCGATGGCAACGCCTGCCTGCCCGGGGACAAGTGCTACGTAGAGGAAAAGAAGTACCAGTTCCACCTGACGGGGCTGCTCAGCATGACGCCCGGCGACTACGGCGCAATCCTGAACTTCCTCGGCGCGGACACGGCGACGCTGCTGGCCGAAGTCGTCGCGGTACGCTACCCGAAGCTCAAGTCGAGCTATGAGGGTGTGCCGGTGGCGGCCGGCTACTGGGGCTGGGGCTTCCTGGATCCGAACGATCCGGCCTTCGGCACGGCCGCGTCGGCGGGCACGAGGACGTCGTGGGGTTACAACTTCGACTTCAGCTGGACCTACGACGGCAAGCTCATCCCCGGCTGGCAGGTCACGCCGGAGATCTACTACTTCCAGGCGGTCAAGGGCAGGACGCCCAACGCCATGGCGCTGTTCATGGAGGGTGCCAGGTCCGTCAACTTCATCGTCACCTTCACCAGGAATCCCGCGACCTGGGTGGTGGGCGTGAACTACGCCAAGTTCTGGGGCGGCTCCAGCGTGCTGGACCAGCCCCTGCGCAACCGGGACTTCTACGGTGCCTACGTCACGCGCAACTTCTGAGCCGGCGGAGCGGCCTGGGCCGCTCCCGTTCCCCCCATGTTGAACATCCCCAGCGTCGACGACACCGACCGGTTCCTCACGGCCTGGATCCGTCGCCTGGAGGACTTCGTCTTCCGCTGGCGCAAGGTGATCCTGGTTCTGTTCCTGGCGTTCACGGCGCTGATGGGTTGGTTCGCCCTGAAGCTCACCATGGACGCGGGCTTCGAGAAGCAGATGCCCATCGGCCACGAGTACGTCCAGACTTTCCAGAAGTATCGGGACGACGTGCTGGGGGCCAACCGCCTCAATATCGTCGTGAAGGCGCGCAGGGGCACCATCTGGACCAGGGAGGCGCTCACCCGGCTCTACGACGTGACCCAGGCGGTGATGTTCCTGCCCAACGTGTCACGGCTGGGCGTGCAGTCCCTGTGGACGCCCAACAGCTTCGTGAACGAGATCACCGAAGAGGGTTTTCGCGCCGACCCGGTGATCCCGGGAGACGTGACCCCGGAGCGGCTCGACGCGCCGACCATCGCCGCCATCCAGCGGGCGACGAACCAGGGCGGTTTCGTCGGCACCCTGGTGGGCCGCGACCAGACCAGTGCCATGATCGTCGCCGAGTTGAACGAGTTCGACGCCAACGGCGCCAAGATCGATTACGTGGCCTACAACCGCATCCTGGAAGACAAGATCCGCAAGTTCGAGGATGGGGATTTCGAGATCCAGATCATCGGCTTCGCCAAGCAGATCGGCGACATCGCCGACGGCGCCAAGGGCGTGCTCGAATTCTGCGCCGCGGCGCTCGGGCTTACGGCGCTGGCGGTTTATTGGTACTGCCGCTCGGTGCGCTTCACCCTGCTGCCCGTGCTCTGCTCGCTGGCCTCGCTCATCTGGCAGTTCGGCACCCTGCGGCTGCTGGGCTACGGCCTCGACCCCCTGGCGGTGCTCGTGCCCTTCCTCATCTTCGCCATCGGCGTCTCCCACGGCGTGCAGCAGATCAACTACATCGTGCGCGAGCTGTCCCACGGGCGCAGCACGGAGCAGGCGGCCCGCGCCAGCTTCACGGGCCTGTTGATCCCCGGCACCCTGGCCCTGGTGACGGCCTTCGTCTCGTTCGTCACGCTGATCCTGATCCCCATCCCCATGGTGCGGGAGCTGGCGATCACGGCCTCCATCGGTGTGGCCTACAAGATCGCGACCAACCTGGTGATGCTCCCCCTGGCCGCGTCCCTGTGCCACTTCACCAAGGACTACGCGGACAAGGCCATGCTGCAGCGGGAAAGGCGCGCCGCCTGGCTGCGCGTCCTGGCCCGCGTCGCCGAACCGCGCAACGCCGCGGTGGTGCTCGCCGGGGTCGCGGCGGTCTTCGCCCTGTCTGTGTGGCAGAGCCGGGACCGGGTCATCGGCACGCTCCAGCCGGGCGCCCCCGAACTGCGCGCCGAAGCGCGCTTCAATCGCGATGCCGTGGCCATCGCCGCCAACTATGACATGGGGCTGGACTGGCTCACGGTGCCGTTCGAGGCGCCGCCCGAATCCTGCGAAAACGTGGCGCTCGGCCTGTACCAGGACGAATTCGTCACCCAGATGCGTCATGTGCCGGGCGTGCTTTCGGCAAGCTCCTACGCGGAGCTGCTGCGCACCTACAACGAGGGCTACAACGAGGGCAACCCGAAGATGTACGTGGTGCCCATCGATCCGGCCAACTACGCGGCCCTGTCGGTGGAGATCGGGCGCATCCGGGGCTACATGAAGAAGGACTGCAGCATGGTCGCTGCCCACCTGTTTCTCACCGACCACAAGGCAGCCACCATCAACGGCGTGATCGACGCGGTCAAGCGCTTCCGCGCGGAGAACCGTCTGGACGGGGTCAAGGTCGCGCTCGCCTCGGGCAACGCGGGCGTGCTGGCGGCGGTGAATGAAGAAGTGGAGAAGAGCGAGCTGCCGATGATGCTCTACGTCTATGCGGCGATCCTCGTTCTCGTATTCCTGGTCTATCGCGATTTCCGCGCCATGATCGCCTGCTGCCTGCCCCTCACGGTGGGCACCTTCATCGGCTACTGGTTCATGAAGGAGCTGGAAATCGGCCTCACGGTGGCCACGCTGCCGGTGATGGTGCTGGCCGTGGGCATCGGTGTCGATTATGCCTTCTACATCTACAACCGGCTGCAACTGCATCTCGCCAAGGGGCAGCCGGTGGTCAAGGCCCTGGAGCATGCGATTCTCGAGGTGGGCATGGCGACCATCTTCACCGCCATCACCCTGGCCGTGGGCGTGGCCACCTGGTCCTTCTCGGCGCTGAAGTTCCAGGCCGACATGGGCAAGCTGCTGGCCTTCATGTTCATGGTGAACCTGGTCATGGCCATGACGGCGCTGCCGGCCCTGGCCGTCTGGCTGGAGCGCCTGTTCCCGCGACGGGGCCCCGTGCGGGCGCCGGGCATCCTGGAGCATTGAGGGAGGGCGTCATGCCGGGAATCTACAAAGAAGTCGCCCGTCTCGCCGCGCTCGCGGCCTTGATCTGGCCTGCCTGGCTTGCGGCCCAGCCTGGGGCCTTGCGCCAAGAGCCGGCCCTGAAGCGCAGCTACGCGACGCAGGAAATGCTCCTCGCCGCCACCCGCGCCGGCAAGCGGCTGGTGGTGGTCGGCGACCACGGCGTGGTCCTGCTCTCCGACGACGACGGCATGAGCTTCCGGCAGGCCCGGTCGGTGCCGACCCGCGCCACCTTGACATCCGTTTCCTTCGCCGACGCCAGGAACGGCTGGGCGGTCGGGCACTGGGGCGTGATCCTGCATACCAGCGACGGCGGCGAGAACTGGGAATTGCAGCGCAGCGACACCAGCGTGGACCGGCCGCTCTTTTCGGTGCGCTTCACCAATGCAGAGCAGGGCCTGGCAGTGGGCCTCTGGTCGCTGGTGCTGGCCACCCGCGACGGCGGGAAGACCTGGAGCGAGGTGACGTTGCCCGCTCCCCCGGAGGGCGGACGCGCGGACCGCAACCTGATGGCGATCTTCGCCAACAGCAAGGGCACGATCTTCGTCGCCGCTGAAAGGGGGACGGTGCTGCGCTCCGATGACCAGGGCGCTACCTGGACCTACCTGAACACGGGCTACAAGGGCTCCTTCTGGACCGGCTGCTCGCTCAAGGACGACACCCTGATCGTGGCCGGCCTGCGCGGCACGATCTACCGAAGCACGGACGACGGACGTACCTGGCAGGCCGTGGCGAGTGGTACCAAGAGTTCGATCACCCACATAGCCGAAGTGGGCGACCGGGTCGTCGCGGTCGGACTCGACGGCGTCCAATTGCAGAGCACCGACCGCGGAGCGACTTTCACCGGCAGCCAGCGCGAAGACAATCTTTCGCTGACCGCCTTTGCCATGTCGGGCGGGCGCATCCAGGCCTACTCGAAGCGCGGGATCGTCGCCGGTCAGTCCGGTGGCGGGACGAACTGACTCCTCCTCGCTTCTCTCTCAACCATCAACCCCGGGGGCCATGCATGAAAACCTATCTCAACACCATCGACGGTCGGCTTGTGGGCTCGGAGCAGACCTTCGAGTCGATCAATCCCGCCACGGGTGAAGCGCTCGGCCGCGTGCCGATTTCCAGCAAGCGGCAGGTGGCCGAGGCGATCGCTGCCGCCCGTGCGGCGCAACCCGCCTGGGCCGCGCGTCCGGACGCGGAGCGCAAGGCGCTCATGATGCAAGTCGCCGAAGTCATCAAGGGCAATGCCGGCCATCTGGCCGAATGGGTCACGCGGGAGCAGGGCAAGCCCCTGGGCGGCGTCGGTCCCGACCAGGTGCCCGGATCGCGTTTCGAGCTGTGGGGCTGCGAAGTGTGGACCCAGGTGCCGGCCAGCCTCGATCTGCCTGTCGAGGTGGCCTTCGAGGACGACACGCGCCGCGACGAGGTGCACCGCAAGCCCTTCGGCGTGGTCGGCGCCATCGCGCCGTGGAACTGGCCGCTGCTCATCGCCGTCTGGCAGATCATCCCCTCGATCCGCGCCGGCAATACCGTCGTCATCAAGCCGTCCGAATACACTTCGATCGGCACGCTCGAATTGGTGCGCCTCATCAGCGAAGTGCTGCCCAAGGGGGTGGTCAACACCATCAGCGGACCGGGCGAAGTCGGCTCCTGGCTGGTCTCCGACCCGGGCATCGACAAGATCATGTTCACCGGCTCGGGCCCCACCGGCAGGAAGATCGCCGAGGCCGCGGCGCAGAACCTGGTGCCCGCCACCCTGGAGCTGGGTGGCAACGATGCGGCCATCGTGCTGCCGGACGCCGACCCCAAGGCCATGGCCATGGGCCTGTTCTGGGGCGCCTTCCTCAACATGGGGCAGACCTGCGCCTGCGCCAAGCGGCTCTACGTGCACGAGAGCATCTTCGAGCCGACGGTGCAGGCCCTCAAGGAGCTCGCCCAGGCGATGCCCATGGGCAACGGCCTGGACGAAGGCACGGTCATGGGCCCGATCCAGAACAAAATGCAGTACGACAAGGTTGTCGCCCTGGTGGAGAGCGCCAGGCAGGCCGGCGCCACCATCGTCTGCGGCGGCGAGCCCAAGGGCGGCCCCGGCTACTTCTATCCCCTGACCCTGGTGACGGGCCTCAAGGACGGCGACCGGCTGGTGGATGAAGAGCAGTTCGGCCCGGTCCTGCCCATCATCAAGTACCGTGACGTGGAGGAGGCCATCGCCAGCGCCAACCGGCTCGATGCGGGCTTGGGCGCCTCGGTCTGGTCGAGCGACGTGGACAAGGCGAAACGGGTGGCGAGCCGCATCCAGGCGGGCACCGTGTGGATCAACCAGCACGGCATGATCCATCCGATGGTGCCCTTCGGCGGCATCAAGGGCTCCGGCTATGGCGTGGAGTTCGGCATCGAAGGGTTGAAGTCCGTCACCCGGCCCCAGGTCATCAGCATCAAGAAGTGAGGTGACGCCGGCGTGGGCATCGTGCTGCGGCGACTGGCTACGGCGGCGGCGCTGGCTGCGCCCCTCGCCGCGGCCGCCGGCCAGTCGGCGGCCACCCTCTATGCCCTCAACTGCATGGGCTGCCACCAGCCGCCGGAAGGGGCGAAGCCGGCTGCGCCCCTGCGCGGCCAGTTCGCCCACACCGATGCCGGCCGCGTCTTCTTCATCGATGTGCCCAAGGGCGCGGCGGCCCGGCTGTCAGCCGAAGAGGACGCGCGGCTCATGCAGGAGATCCTCACTTGGAAGCGCAGTTGCACCGTGATCCTGCAGCAGGCGCCGCTGGTGCGCTACAGCGGCGGCAGGTTCGTGAAATGAGCACGGGACACGCTGTCAACCGCTTTCGACGCAGAGGGCGCGGAGGCGCGGAGGGCGCAGAGGGAAGGGCTTCCTTCGTGTACTCTTGTCGCCTTTCTCTGCGCTCTCCGCGTCCTCTGCGTCAAGTGTGGTTTTCCCGGGGTTTGCTGTCGGCACTGCTTTTCGCCGTCGGCCTGGCCCATGCCGAACCGCGCCTGGAGCCGCTGCCGGCGCCGGCACGGGTGAACCCGGTGCTCGCTGAGCTGGGCCGCCACCTGTTCTTCGAGCCGCGGCTCTCTGGCGATGGCAGCCGAAGCTGCGCCAGCTGCCATGATCCCGCCAAGGGCTACGCCGACGGCCAGGCCCTCTCGCGGGGCTACCAGGGCACTGAATACTTCCGCAACGCGCCCGGGCTGCTGTCGGTGCGCCTGCGGCCGCGCCTGCTGTGGGACGGGCGCGGCGCGCACTTGGCGCAGGTGGTGGAGGAAATGGTGGGCGCGCCCCATTTCATGAACGGCAACGGCGGCATCATCGAGCAGCGCATCCGCCAGGTGCCGGCGCTGCTCGCCCTGTGGCGGCGCGCCTTCGGCCCCGCCGCCGAGCCCCGGGCGTCCCAGGCCTGGCAGGCCATCG
>JBMOQT010000005.1:0-25023 GCA_049320945.1 Pseudomonadota bacterium | reverse complement strand
AGCCGAGCCGCCGGTATTCCTGCCGTACGGTGAAGCATGGTTCTTGCTGGTAGCGGCCGGTGAGGCGCACGGACTCGACCGGTGGGAAGCCGCCGGAGGCGGCGAACAGCGTCGCGTACTCGCATGCCAGCGCGTCCGCCAGTGCGGTCAACTCCGTTTCGGTGAAGTCTTGGTCGAAGCTGAGCCCCGCCTCTGCAAGACAACCCACGGTTTCCGCGCTTCGCATCACCCGCAGGAATTCCATGCTCGGCTCCTCGGCGAACACGCCGACGAGCAGCCGGCAGACCTGCGCGCGGGCGCGCAGATCCTCGGGCGATGCCTCGGCGTCCGTGGCGGGCGTCGTTGTCGGCTCAATTGTGTCGATCTGCAGACCATAAAACATGAAAAAGTCCTCGCTCGTGAGATCGACCCGGTCGCATCTATGTCATGGGTGCGACCGGGTCGGGAACCACATCAGTGGGCGGCAGGCGGCTCGTCCGGGTGCTTGACGCTCTGCGGGCCGCCCCACGAAGCCATCTCGGGGTGCATCTTGCGATGCAAGTCCCCGGTATAGGCGTAGCGCAGGGTCTCCTTGTAGGCCTGGTAGTGCTTCTCCCAGTCACCTTGAACGTCGCCGTACTTGTCGTTCGGTCCGGCCTTGGTCACCTTCACCACCGTGTCGTACCAGCCCTGGGAACCGCCGATCGGGTCGGCCACCACCGGGATGATGGCGTTCGGATGTACGCCCCGGTCGTGCCACCAGACGTTGTTCAGGTCCGGATCTTCCTGGCCGCCGTAAGCCGGCTTCTCCTTGAGCCTGAGCGTGGCGAGCCGTCCATACTCCCAGTGGCCGAAAGCCGTGGGGATGGCAACCACCCTGGGTTGGATGCCCTCGGTGACGTAGGCCTTGGTGATGAGGTAACCGACCTTGCTCTCCACCCGCACTAGGTCGCCGGTCTTGACGCCGATCTTCTTCGCCGTTTGGGTGTTGATCCACACCGGGTTGCTGTGCATGATCTCCGCCAGCCACTTGACCGCCGCGGTGCGCGACTGCTTGTGCACATTGATCTTGAAGGTCGTCAGGATCAGTTCGTCCTCCTTCATGGTCTCGTGCCACGGGATGCGCTTGAAGGTCGGCATCGGGTTGAACCCATACTTGGCCCACTCGTCGACCCGCACATTGATCAGCCGGTTGCCGGTCGGGAAGCCGACATAGTTCTTGCCGTTGCGGCGGATGCCGATCGCCTTGCCGTTCTTGACGATGACGCCATTCTTCTCTACCACGGCGCCTGCCATCTCGCCCTCCGACAGCTCCTTTTTGTGCAGGCCGTATTCGGCTTTGATCTCGCGCCCCGTCTTGTCCACGATCTTGCCCGTCTTCGGGTCGAGCTTGCCGTAGATCGGCCACACGCCGTGCTTCTTCAGGAACTCGAGGCCGCCCGCCTCCTTCAGGCCGGGGATGTTGTTGAAGTGCTGCTTCATGTAGTCCTCGGCGTCCTTGAAGTTCCAGTACTGCTTCATGCCGCGTTTGCCGTCCGGATCAACGCGGTGAATGATGTCACGCAGGATAATGCGGTTTTCGCGCGATTCGCCAAGATAGTCGTGCACCGGCTGGCGGATGCCGAGCCACGGCCAGAGCGAGTTCGGCATGGACTCCGGCTCCCAGCGCTCCAGGTACGGGCAGTCGGGCAGGATGATGTCGGCAAGTGCCGTCTCCTCGCCCATGTGCGAGCTCATGGAGACGAAGAACGGGATGAGCTTTTCGTCCCGCATGATCTTGCCCCACACCGCCTGGGCGCCCGGGTTCGTGTACACCGGGTTGTCCTGGTAGGTGAAGTAGATTTTGATCTTCTGCTTGCCGTCGGCGATCCAGAACGGCACCAGGTGGCTCACCTTGTGGGAGGCGAGTGGATAGTCGGGCGGGTGCGACAGGTAGGAGTCCTTCTTCGCCTTGGGCGGTTCCGGGCTCGGCTGCGGCCAGCCCATGCCGCGCGGCAGGCAGTAGCCGCCGCGGGTCTCCACATTGCCGGTCATGATCGGCAGCATCATGCACGCCTTCTCGTTGTAGGAGCCGTAGAGATGCTTGGCCGGGCCGCGGTAGGTAAATAGCGTCGCGGGCCTGGTGAGCGCAAACTCGCGCGCGATGCGCTCGATTGTCGCTGCCGGCACACCGGAGATCTTCTCGGCCCACTCCGGCGCGTACTGTTGGTAGTGCGCCTTGAGCTCATCCACCGTGACGTTGGTCCAGGTGTTGATGAAGTCACTGTCCTGCAGGTTGTCGCGCAGGATGACGTGTCCCATCGCGAGCGCCACCGCTCCGTCGGTGCCGGGGAATACCGGAATCCATTCGTCCGAGAACCCGGCCGTGTTCGACAGGCGCACGTCGAAGGTGACAATCTTCATGTTGTTGTCCACCCGCCCCTCGGTGATGCGCTGGGACAAGGGGTTGTGGAAGTACGCGGCCTCGAGGATGTTCGAGCCGAAGTTGAGCACGTACTTGGTGTTGGCGAAATCGGGCGTCTCGATGTCCGGGCCCCAGGTGGGTTCCATGCCCACCTTCTTCGACGACTCGCATACCGAAGTGTGGTTGAGCACGGTGGCCGAACCAAGGGTGGCCATGAAGCGCTGCAGTGTGCCGCCAGTGCGGTTGCGTCCCCACTTGAGGCAGATCTCGTTGGGCTCGCCCTTGTCCAGCACTTCCTGGATCTTGGCCGCGACTTCGTTCAGCGCCTCGTCCCAGGTGATGCGCTTCCACTTGCCTTCGCCCCGCGCACCGACGCGCTTGAGCGGATAGAGAATGCGGTCGGGATCGTAGCTGTACCACATCCCCGAGTTACCCTTGGCACACAGCCGGCCGCGCGTCGACACGTGCTCCGGGTTGCCTTCCAGCTTCACCACGCGGCCGTTCTCCACGAAGGCGATGGCACCGTCCTGGATGTTGCAAACGTGGCAGTTGATCGGGATCGCCTTGCGCTCGGCGAGCGTGTTCGGGTTGAAGTCCTTTCCGCCGAGCTCGTTCTCCATCGCGCGCAGCAGGCGCGGGGCGGCGGCGGCCGCCGCCGCGGTGCCGGCGCTTACCTTCATGAAGGTGCGGCGCGTCATCTTGCTTTCAAACATGATTCGTCTCCTTCGGAAATCTCTTGGAACCGTCGTTCAGTACAGGGTCTGGACAATCTGCGGAGCCATTAGCAGCGTGTAGCGCAGAGCCGCTCCTCCCACGAGGATCAGCAACCCCGAGAGCATCAGCCCGGTCTGCTGCCGGCCGAAAGGCGCGAGCAGCAGCGCGATCGGGGCCGCGGTGCCGAGCAGTACGCCCAGACCCACGAAGATCAGACCCATGGTCCCCGAAGTCATGTAGACATAGGTGAGCTCCTCCGCGGAGCCACCGTAAGCGGTGGCGATGATGAGCGAAACCACCATCACTGCAGTCGCACCCGCCGACCAGAGCATGATCGCCCGCAGCGACGCGAGGAGCTTCGCCTCACCCTTTGCCAGGAAGGAGGCCACGGCGGCCCCCGAGATCAGGGACAGGGCGACGAACAACACCGGCATGAGCGGCGTGTTCCAGACCGGCCGATGCTGGTTCATGGCCAGGTCGAAACCGGTGTAGACCGGAATCAGCAGCGCCAGCACCGATCCGACGATGGCGGCCGTCTTGCCGCCCTTCTCATCCCCCTTCCGCAGCGCCAGGAAGTACCAGACGGAGACTGCACCGAAAAGCACCAGCAGTATCGTCCCCCAGACCAGGGGCGAGGTCATGTGCCAGTAGGCCGGGTTCAGAAGATAGATGAAGCGCATCGGCTGCGACAGGTCCGTGATCAGGATCACGCCCGATACGACCAGCAGCCCAAAAGAGCCGTAGAAGGCGCTCGTCCTGAGGGGCTTGTACTCCTGCCGATACCAGGAGAGTGCCGAGATGAAGAACAGCGCGGCCGAGATCCCGATCAGGAAGAAGTAGACGGCATAGGTCCCGTGCCAGGCGACATCGTGAAAGACAGTGTAATCACCCATGGTTGTCTTCTCCTCAAACCTAGATGTGGCGCTCGAACGCGCGGCGGTCTTCTTCCAGGACGTCGGGGCGGCGATAGGCATCGCGCCCGTATTCCGTGAGATTGCGATCGCCGGCGATGTAGTACACCTGCGGCTTGGTGCCCTGCTCCGGCCGGAGGACCTGCGTGGCGTTACGGGTGATGAGGTATGAGACCTCGCTGTTCGGGTCGTTGATGTCCCCGAAGACGCGCGCGCGGCCGATACAGGTTTGCACGCAGGCCGGCACCATGCCCTGGGTGACGCGATGGAAGCAGAAGGTGCACTTGTCCACCACGCTCGTGATGGCGGTGTAGGTGCGGTGCGCTGGCAGCATGAAGCGTGCGTTGTACGGACAGGATGCCATGCAGGCGCGGCAGCCGATGCAACGCTCATAGCGCTGAAGTACGAAGCCGCCATCCTCGACCTTGTACGTCGCATCCACCGGGCAGGCGCGCACGCACGGCGGGTCGTCGCAGTGGTTGCACAGCCGCGGCAGGAATTGCTTCTTCACGTTCGGATAGGTTCCGACTACCCGGTACGGAACCCAGGTGCGGTTGACCCCGAGGGGCGTGTCAAACTCGGCCTTGCACGCCACCTGGCACGCCATGCAGCCGATGCAGCGCCGCGTGTCGATGACCATGGCGTAACGCTTCTTGCCGGCGACCCCCTTTGTCTCGATCGGCGAGACTCGAATCTCTTCACTCATAAGCCAGGTCTCCTCCAGTGTCCGCGCCGCTCTAACCCATGGGCGCAGTGGGGTTGCTCGCAAGCCCCGTGCCACAGGCCAAGCGCTTGATTCGAAATAACCATTCTTCCGTGGAGGTTTTGTGGCCGTTACGCAGCGGTAACATGCTGCGCCGCAAGGCGTTACCGGCGGGTGACAGGCGGCCTCTATCACCTTGAGCTGTCAAGAAAATTTCCCATTGCGCCGGGCGCGCCGCGCAGTACAATGGACCGGTAGATGACGTAGCCGGACGATGAACAGACGCGATTTCCTGGGGCTGCTGGCAGCGGGCGCGGCGCTGCCCTTGGCGCGGGCCGGCGCCGCAGAGACGGTGCGGGTAGGCCTGACGCCCGTGTTCCTGGACGACCAGGTGGGCTTCCTGAACGCCTGGCGCGGCTACCTGGAGCGGCGCCTGGAACGCCCGGTGGAATTCGTCCAGCGCGGCACCTACCGGGAGATCGTGGAGCTGCTGCGCCAGACTAAGCTGGATGTGGCCTGGCTCTGCGGCTATCCGTACGTGCGCAACCGCTCCGTCCTGCGCCTGCTGGTGGTGCCCCTGTTCCGCGGCCGCCCCCTCTACCAGTCCTATCTGATCGTTTCCGCCGCTGACCGCAGCAGCCAGTCCTTGTTCGACCTGCGCGGCAAGGTGTTCGCCTATTCCGATCCGGATTCCAACTCCGGTTATCTCTACCCCACTTATCGCCTGCTCATGACCCACGAGCGGGGCGACACCTTTTTTGGCAAGAGCTTCTTCACCTGGGCGCACCGCAAGGTGGTGGAAGCGGTGGCGGCACGGGTGGCCCACGGCGGCGCCGTGGATGGCTATGTATGGGAAACCCTGGCGCGCTTTTACCCGGCCCTGACCGACAGGACCCGGGTCGTGGAAAAGTCGCCGCAGTTCGGCCATCCGCCCTTCGTCGCGCGGGCCGGACTGCCGCGCGCCACCTTCGCCGCCTTCCAGCAGGCGCTGCTGGGCATGGCCGAGGACGCGCCTGGACGCGCCCTGCTCGGGCAGCTTAACCTGGACGGCTTCACCGCCGGACAGGACAGCCTGTTCGACAGCATCGAGCAAATGGCCAAGGCCGTCGCCGCCCCTCGCCATGCACCTTCTGCGTGACCTCAGTTTCCGCTACAAGATCCCGCTGCGGGGCAGCCTGCTGGTGGTGATCACCGCGGTGCTGGTGACCGGCTCGCTCATGTACCGGGAATACCAGGACCTCAAGGCCGATGTCATCGCCACCTCCGCCAGCCTGGGGCGGGCGCTGGCCAAGACCCTGATCACGCCCTTGGTGCACGACGATGTGTGGCGCGCCTATGAAATCATCAACTCCCCCTTCGCCGCCTCCGGCGAGGGCAATCCCCGGACCGCCGAGTTCGTGGTGGTACTGGACAGGAACAACCGCGTCTATGTCGCTACCCATCCGGCGGACTACCCCATGCTGTCCGACCCGGTACGCAGCAATCCCGATTTCCTGCGCCTGCAGCAGGCCATCGCCCGCTACCAGGAGTTCGAGACCAGCGCCGTGGAGATGCCGGACACCGACAAGATCTATGTCCTTACCCCCGTGGTCGCCGACGGCGTGCTGCTGGGCACCCTGGTCATGGGCCACTCCAAGAGCGCCTTCCTGCCACGCTTCTACAATCTCGCCCAGAGCGGCGCCCTGGTGACCTTGCTGGTGATCGCCGTGCTGCTGCCCGCCAGCTGGTACTGGGCGCAACGCTTCGCCCGGCCCTTGGTGGATCTGGCCAACACCATGGGCCGGGTCGGTGCCCGCATCCCGGAAGACAGCGAGATCCCCGTGGAGGAATCCCGGGACGAGATCGGACGCCTGGCAGCTGCCTTCCGCGCCATGCTGCATGAGCTGCGCGAGAAGCAGAGCCTGGAGAAGGAAGTCATCCTGTCGGAGCGGCTCGCCGCCATCGGGCGCCTATCGGCGGCCATAGCCCACGAGGTCAACAACCCCCTGGGCGGCATGCTCAACGCCATCAGCACTTACCGTCGGCACGGCGCCGACGATCCGCTTGCCGCCCGCACCCTGTCGCTGATCGAGCGCGGCCTGCTGCAGATAAAGAACACGGTGTCGGCGCTCCTGGTGGAGGCGAAGCACCAGAGCCATCCCCTCACCCGCCAGGACGTGGAGGATACCCACACCCTGGTGCTGGCCGACGCCCATGGCAAGAATGCCCGCTTCGTGTGGGACAACCGCATCGACGGTTCGCTACCGCTGCCTTCGACCCTGGTGCGCCAGGTGCTCATCAATCTCCTGCTCAACGCCACCCAGGCCGTGGCCGCCGGCGGCACCGTGTCCTGCCGCGTGGAGCGCGACGACGGCGCCCTGCGCATCGCCGTCGCCAATGACGGCGAGTACATTCCCCAGGAGGCGATGGAATACCTGTTCGAGCCCTTCGCCAGCCGCCGCGAGAGCGGCCACGGCCTGGGACTGTGGGTGACCTACCAGATCGTGCGCCAGCTGGGCGGCGACATCACCGCCGAGAGCCAGCCCGGCGATACCCGTTTCACCGTCACCCTGCCCATACCGGAACAGCAGCCATGAACACGCCCCCCAGCGCGCGCATCTGCCTGATCGAGGACGATCCCATCATGGGCGAGTCCCTGTGCGACCGCTTCCAGCTGGAAGGTTTCTCCTACGATTGGGCGCGCACCGGCGCCGACGCCGAGCGCGCCCTGGCCCGGACCGATTATGCCGTGGTGGTGAGCGACATCCGCCTGCCGGACCGGGACGGCGGCGAGCTGTTCCTGGCGCTGCAGGCGCGCGCCGGCGCGGCGCCGCCCTTCGTCTTCATCACCGGCTTCGGCGCCATCGACCGGGCCGTGGAGCTGCTCAAGGCCGGTGCCGCCGACTACGTCACCAAGCCCTTCGACCTGGATGAGCTGGTGGACAAGATCCGCGCCCTGCTGGGCCGCTGGACGCCCAGGCCTGCGTCCCGTCCGGCGCTGGGCGTGTCCCGGGCCATGCGCCGGGTCGAGGACATGCTGCCGCGCCTGGCCCAGCATGCCGCCACGGTGCTGATCACCGGCGAGTCCGGGGTAGGCAAGGAGCGGGTGGCGGGCGAGCTGCATCGCCTGGGTCCGGGCGGGCCGACGACACCCTTCGTGGCGGTCAACTGCGGCGCTATCACCGAGACCCTGTTCGAGGCGGAGCTGTTCGGCCACGAGAAGGGCGCCTTCACCGGCGCGGCGCGCATGAAGCGGGGCTATTTCGAGCAGGCCCAGGGCGGCACCCTGTTCCTGGACGAAATCAGCGAACTGCCCCTGGCGCTGCAGGTGAAGCTGCTGCGCGCCATCCAGGAACGGAAGATCTTCCGCGTCGGCGGCGAAGCGCCCATAGACATCCGGCTGCGCCTCATCTGCGCCACCAACCGGGAGCTCAAGGATATGGTCGAGCGCGGCCAGTTCCGCGAGGACCTCTATTACCGCATCAACGTCATCCAGTTGCGCATCCCGCCCCTGCGCGAACGCCGGGAGGACATCCTGTGGTTCGCGCGCCAGTTCCTGGACGAGTTCGCCGCCGAGCACGGGGTGGAACGCTACCGCCTGAACGCGCGCGCCGAGCAGACCCTGCTGGAGTATCCCTGGCCGGGCAATGTGCGCGAGCTGCGCCACGCCGTGGAGCGCGCCTGCATCATCGCCCCCGGGCCGGTGCTCGGCCCCGAGGCCTTCTTCGGCGAGGGCCTGACCACCTGGACGCCGCCCGCCGCCGACGGCAATCTCGCCGCCTACCTGCACGAGTGCGAACGCAACTATATCGCCCAGGCCCTGCTGCTGCACGACGGACACATGTCGCGTACCGCCGAGAGCCTGGGCATCAGCCGCAAGAGCCTGTGGGAGAAGATGCGCCGGCTGAGCATCGCCGCGCCGGGGGCCTCCGGCCAGTAGCCGCCCGTCAGCGGCGCTACGCTATGGCCGCTTCCCAGCGACGGATCGCTTCCAGGGCGGCCCCCAGGCGGATTCGATCGCCACAATCAATATGGCTTTGTGTTACCTCAAGATGACGATTGCGAAAAAGACTAGGGCTTGATGTTACGTTCTGGTAACAGACAGCCAATGAAGCGCTTCATCTTCTGGGTTTTTTCTCTGGCTTGCATCTTGGCCGGGAGCGTCGGCGCAACAGCCGACGGCACGGCGGCCCAATCCGGGTCGGGCTGACTCCCGCTTTCCTGCGCGATCAGTATGGCCTGCTGGCCGACTGGCACCGGTACATGCAGCGCAAGCTCAACCGCCGCGTCGAGTTCGTGCAGCGGGGCAGCTATCGCGAAACCATGGATCTCCTGCGCCTGGGGAAGCTCGACTTCGCCTGGATCTGCGACTACCCCTATGTATATTTACAGTCCCAGGTGCGCCTGCTGGCGGTGCCCCTGTATCAGGGCCGGCCCTACTACCGCGCCTACCTGATCGTGCCTGCCGCCAATCTCCACACCACGTCGGTCCTGCAGTTGCGCGACATGGTGTTCGCTTACGCCGATCCCTATTCCAACACCGGCTACCTGGCGCCGCGCTACGAATTGAAGCGGGGCAGGGAGGACCCTGCGCGTTTCTTCCGCAAGACCTTCTTCACCTGGTCCCATCGCGGTGTGGTGGAGGCGGTGGCCTCCGGCCTGGCTCACGGCGGCTCGGTGGATAGCTACATCTGGGACTCGCTGGCGATTGTCGAGCCGGAACTCGCCGCCCAGACGCGCATCGTGTCGCGCTCGCCCGAGTACGGCTTCCCGCCTGTGGTCGCCCATCGCACGACCAGGCAGGAAGACTTCGCCGCCATGCAGCAGCTCCTGCTGGGCATGGCGGCCGACCCGGAAGGGGCGCGCATCCTGAAGCGGCTCAACCTGGATGGTTTCATCCCCGGCGAGCCCGCACTCTATAACGGCGTGGCGCACATGATGAGGGCCTTTGGCGAGTGAGGCCCGAGGTTTTCGGCTTCGGCTTCCGCCAATAGATCCGCTTGTAGGAAAGCTTTCTCTCTGGTGTGCGAGCTGCATCGCCGGCGCGATTCCCAGGGCGGCTGCCGTTCGTGACAGTAAATGCGCAAGCTGGGTATCGGCGAGAGCCGTTGAACGGACATTCTGTTCAACATTTCTAGAATTATGGTAGTATTCGCGCCGTGGATGCACATGCGCACATCGTCGCGGCACTCGCCGCCCTCGCCCAGGATACGCGCCTGGCCATCTATCGCCTGCTGGTGGCGGCCGGCCCGGACGGCCTGGTGGTGGGGCGCATCGGCGAGGCGCTGGACGTACCCGCGACCACCCTGTCGTTCCACCTGCGCACCCTGGCCCAGGCGGGCCTGATCGTGGCGCGGCCGGATGGGCGCTTCATCCATTACGCGGCCAACTTCGACGCCATGCGCGGCCTCATCGCCTACCTGACGGAGAACTGCTGCGACGGCGACCCGGCGCGTTGCGGCATCGCGGTGGCCGCGCCGCGCGCCATCAAGCGGAGAGCCTCCCGATGAACCAGGACCGTCCCTACCGCGTCCTCTTCCTGTGCACCGGCAACTCGGCCCGCAGCATCATGGCCGAGGCCATCCTCAACCACATCGGCCGCGGCCGTTTCCAGGCTTACAGCGCCGGCAGCCAGCCCGCCGGGCGGGTGAATCCCTTCGCCCTGGAGCTGCTGGAGAAGAACCGCCTGCCGGTGGCCGGGCTGCGCAGCAAATCCTGGGACGAGTTCGCCCGGCCGGGAGCGCCGCAGCTCGATTTCATCTTCACCGTGTGCGACAGCGCCGCCGGGGAAGTGTGTCCGGTGTGGCCGGGCCGGCCCATCACCGCCCACTGGGGCATCGCCGACCCGGCGGCGGCGGGCGGCAGCGACGACGACAGGCGCAAGGCCTTCTTCAAGGCCTACAACGAGCTGATGGCACGCATCTCCCTGTTCGTGAACCTGCCCTTGAACAACCTGCACGGCCTGGCCCTGAAGCACGAACTGGACGAGATCGGGCGCCTGCGCGGGAAGGGACAACCATGAGTGCACAGTGCCAGGTGGCCGCGCCGGCGCCCATGAATTTCTTCGAGCGCTATCTCACTGTCTGGGTGTTCCTGTGCATCGTCGCCGGCGTTGCGCTCGGCCAGCTCTTTCCCCCGCTGTTCCAGGCGCTGGGACGCATGGAGGTGGCGCGGGTCAATATTCCCGTGGGCCTGCTCATCTGGGTGATGATCATCCCCATGCTGATGAAGATCGATTTCGCCGCCATGCACCAGGTGAAGACCCACTGGCGCGGCATCGGCGTCACCCTGTTCGTGAACTGGGCGGTGAAGCCCTTCTCCATGGCCTTCCTCGCCTGGCTGTTCGTACGCCAGGCCTTCGCCCCATACCTGCCCGCCGACCAGCTCGACAGCTATGTCGCCGGACTCATCCTGCTGGCGGCGGCGCCGTGCACCGCCATGGTGTTCGTGTGGAGCCGGCTGTCCAACGGCGATCCCTACTTCACCCTGTCCCAGGTGGCCTTGAACGACACCATCATGATCTTCGCCTTCGCGCCCATTGTCGGCCTGCTGCTGGGGATCTCGGCCATCACCGTGCCCTGGGACACGTTGTTCACCTCGGTGATCCTGTACATCGTCGTGCCCCTGCTGCTCGCCCAGCACTGGCGCAGGCGGCTGCTGGCCCGCGGCGCGGCTGCCCTCGACGCGGCCATGGCCCGCATGGGCCCCGGCTCCATCGCCGCCCTTCTGGCCACCCTGGTACTGCTGTTCGCCTTCCAGGGCGAGGCCATCCTGGAGCAGCCGGCGGTCATCGCCCTGCTGGCGGTGCCCATCCTGATCCAGGTGTTCTTCAACTCGGGCCTGGCCTATCTGCTCAACCGGCGCCTGGCGGTGAAGCACAGCGTGGCCGGGCCGTCCTGCCTGATCGGCGCCTCGAACTTCTTCGAACTGGCGGTGGCCGCCGCCATCAGCCTGTTCGGCTTCAAGTCGGGCGCCGCGCTGGCCACGGTGGTGGGAGTGCTGATCGAGGTGCCGGTGATGCTGGCAGTGGTCAAGGTGGTGAACGCCACCAAGGGCTGGTACGAAGCCGCCTAACCGGCTTGCCCCAGCGCACTGGCCACGGCACGCTTGTAGTACAGGTAATCCATCTCCGGCGCCGGCGCGCCCAGGCGCGTGGCGACTGCCGACACCTGGCCCCGGTGGTGCACCATGTGCATCATCATGTGGGTGAGGATGTCGCGCGCCCAATTGCGCTGCTTGCTGCCATCCGTCCTGCTGTAGGTCACCTCGGAGTCGAAGAACTCGTCCGACTGGCTCTCCAGCCAGTGCTGCAGGCGGCGCGTCTCCTGGCGCAGGGCGTTCTTCAGCTCACGCCAGTCGGGATGGTGGATCGTCTTGAAATCCACCGTGACGAACTGGCCGCACAGGCGCGCGCGCCACAGCTCCGAGACCACCAGGATGTGGTCCACCGTATGATGGATGGAACCAAAGAACAGGCCCTGGGGCTCCGCCAGCGCCCCGGGGTCGAGGCGGTCCAGGCATTCGAACAGCACCTCGTTGGCCCAGTGCTGGTAGTCCGCTTGATGGACGAAATACTGCTTCCAGGAAAATCCGCTCATGGTGGTGCTCCGGATGCTTCGGGCGGGCGCTTCTGTGAGAAAATCCCGCGTCGGCGACGATGCCGGCTATTGTCGGGTTTTTGCTCCCCCTTGTCAGCTGTCTGCCCCGGGCAGACGCCCGGTTGCCCCATGTTGTCGAAACTCAACGCCCCCCAACGCGAGGCCGTCACTTACCTGGATGGTCCCCTGCTGGTGCTGGCCGGCGCCGGCTCCGGCAAGACCCGGGTCATCACCCAGAAGATCGCCTATCTCATCGAGAGCCGCGGCTTCCAGCCCCAGCACGTCGCCGCCATCACTTTCACCAACAAGGCGGCCAAGGAGATGCGCGAGCGGGTCACCCAGTTGCTGCCCAACGTGTCGCTGCAAGCGCTGACCGTGTCCACCTTCCACGCCCTGGGCGCCCGCATCCTGCGCCAGGAGGCCAAGGCACTGCAGCTCAAACCCGGCTTCTCGATCTTCGATGCCGCCGACGCGGCGGGAGTCATCGCCGAGCTGGCCGGTGACACCGACAAGGGCCGGGTCAGGGCGCTGCAATGGCGCATCTCCCAGTGGAAGAACGCCCTGGTGGAGCCGGATGCCGCTTCTTCCCAGGCGGGCGACGAGCTGGAGCTGGCCGCCGCCCGCCTCTACGGCGATTACGAGCGCGCGCTGCGCGCCTACCAGGCGGTGGATTTCGACGACCTGATCCGCCTGCCGGTGCGCCTGTTCGAACAGCAGCCGGAGGTGCTGATCCGCTGGCAGGGCCGGCTGCAATACCTGCTGGTGGACGAATACCAGGACACCAACCGCACCCAGTACACCCTGCTGCGCCAGCTCGCCGGGGCGCGGGCCGCGTTCACCGCCGTGGGCGACGACGACCAGGCCATCTACGCCTGGCGCGGCGCCGACGTGGAGAACCTGCGCGCCCTGCAGCAGGACTACCCGCGCCTGAAGGTGATCAAGCTGGAGCAGAACTACCGCTCCACGGTGCGCATCCTGGCCGCCGCCAACGCCCTGATCGCCAACAATCCCAAGCTGTTCGAGAAGCGCCTGTGGTCGGAGTTCGGCCACGGCGAGCCGATCCAGGTGAGCGCCGCGCGCGACGCCGAGCACGAGGCCGAGCAGGTGGTGATGAAGCTCGCTGCCCACAAGTTCGAGCACCGGGGCGCTTTCCGCGACTACGCCATCCTGTACCGAGGCAACCACCAGGCGCGCGTGTTCGAGCAGCAGCTGCGCAACCACAAGATCCCCTACCGCATCACCGGCGGCCAGTCCTTTTTCGAGCGCGCCGAGATCAAGGACCTCACCGCCTACCTGCGCCTCATCGCCAACAGCGACGACGATCCCGCCTTCATCCGCGCCGTCACCACGCCGCGCCGCGGCGTGGGCAGCAGCACCCTGGAAGGGCTGGGGCGCTACGCCGGCTCGCGCCACCTGTCCCTGTTCGCCGCCGCCTTCGAGGTGGGCGCGCCCCGGCACGTGAACCCCAAGCAGCTGGAGACGGTGCGCGAGTTCGGCAGCTTCATCAACCGCATGGAATGGCGCGCAAGCCGCGAGCCGGCGCGCCCGGTGCTGGAGGACCTGCTGCGCGCCATCGACTACCAGGCCTGGCTGTTCGAGACCCTGGAGCCGCGCGAGGCGGAGACCAAGTGGAGCAATGTGCGCGACTTCGTGGACTGGCTGGCCAAAAAGGGCGAGGAGGAAAACAAGAACCTGGCCGAGCTCACCCAGACCGTCGCCCTGATCACCATGCTCGACAAGGACAACGACAACGCCGACGCGGTGCAGCTCGCCACCCTGCACGCCGCCAAGGGGCTGGAGTTCAAGCACGTGTTCCTGGTGGGCGTGGAGGAGGGCCTGCTGCCCCACCGGGAATCGGTGGACAACGGCAACATCGAGGAAGAGCGCCGCCTCATGTACGTGGGCGTCACCCGGGCGAGGCAGAGCCTGCACCTCTCCTACTGCGAACGGCGCCGCACCGGCAAGGAGGTGCGCGCCTGCGAGCCGTCGCGCTTCATCGCCGAGCTGGGTGATGACGTGCGCATGAGCGGGCGGCAGGCCGAGCCCGCCGACAAGGCGGCCGGTGCGGCGCGGCTGGCGCAGCTGCGTGCCATGCTCAACGCCAAGGCTTAGGGCGAAAAAAGCCCCGCGGCCTGCGCCTGCGGGGCTTGGTGCTGGAGACGCTGTTACTTGGACTGAGCCACCATGTACTCCACCGCCGCCTTGACGTCGGCGTCGGCCAGGGAGACCGCGCCGCCCTTGGGCGGCATGGCGCCCTTGCCCTTGATGGCGGAGGCGGTCAGGCCGTCCACCCCTGCGCCCAGGCGCGGAGCCCAGGCCGCCTTGTCGCCCAGCTTGGGCGCGCCGGCCGCGCCGGTGCCGTGGCAGGCGGCGCAATTGGTGTCATACACCGATTTGCCGTTGCCGGCGGCAGGCGCCGCTGCCTGAGGAGCCGCTGCGGCCGCCTGGGGCGCGGGCGCGGCTGCAGCCTGGGGCGCCGGCGCCGCGGGCTTGGCTTCCGCCTTGGGCGCCGCCGGCTCCTTGAAGCTGGCGCCCGACTTGTTGGCCATGAAGGCCACCACGCGCGCGATGTCGTTGTCGGACAGATTGGCGGCGCCGCCCCTGGGCGGCATGGCACCCTTGCCCTGGACGGCCGACTGGGCCAGCTTGTCGAGACCGACGCCGATGCGCGGACCCCAGGCCGCCTTGTCGCCCAGCTTGGGTGCGCCCGCCGCGCCCGAATCGTGGCAGGCGGCACAGGTGCTCTTGTAGATCTCTTCGGCGCTCTTCGCCGCCTGAACGCCGGCGCCTGCGCCGGCCAGCTCCACCTTGGCCACCGGCTGGATGCGCGCTGCCACCGCTTCTTCGCTGCCGCCCGTGCTCCTGCGGCCGCTGGTGGCCAGCTGGGCGAACATCACCGCAACGGTGACGGGGACGATGAATGCGAGGAGGACGACGACGATGAGTTGTTTGGGCGACTTGAACAAACCGCCTTCTTCGTGCTGCTCAGCCATGCTCTGTATTCCTCTGGACGCGGGTAAAGCGCTGATTGTAACGCAGTTTCGCCGCGCGCCAGGGCCCGCGCGTGGACGCCGGGGGGAAAAAAGGCTATCCTTTCACCCCTCGCGCCCGTAGCTCAGGGGATAGAGTACTGGCCTCCGAAGCCAGGGGTCGCGCGTTCGATTCGCGCCGGGCGCGCCAGCCTTCCTTTCCGCCTTTGCCCCGTCTTCCCCCGTCTGTCACCTCTTCAGGGCATCGCGGATTTCCCGCAGCAGCACGATGTCCTCCGGCGGCGGAGCCGGCTGCGCCTTGGCGGCAGGCGCCTGTGCCTCCTCCCGGCGCAGGCGGTTGATGACCTTCACCGCCAGGAAGATGGAGAAGGCGATGATGAGGAAATCCACCACCGTGTTGATGAAGGCGCCGTATTTGATGAGCGGCACGCCGGCGCGCTCGGCGGCGGCCAGGTTCTCGAACTGCTGGCTGCCCAGGTTGATGTAGAGGTGCCTGAAGTCGACGCCGCCCAGCAGGGCGCCCAGCGGCGGCATGACGACGTCCTTGACCAGGGAATCGACGATCTTCTGGAAGGCGCCGCCGATGATCACCCCCACGGCGAGATCCACCACGTTGCCCTTGATGGCGAACTGCTTGAACTCGGAAACGATGCCCATGCTTCCTCCGGTCGCGTGATTGATGGGAACTTCTCCTGCTCCAGCGGTTCTCCTCATGGAGAGGCGCTGCCGCCAGTCTGGCATATCGCGCGCCTCCCCTGCTAATCTGCTCCTATGACAAGCGGGATGAAACGCATGAAATTGCTCAGGTACCTGGCCATCGCCCTGGGCGGCGTGCTGGTGCTGCTCGTGGCGCTGGGCGCCTACGTGGCGCTCACCTTCGACGCCGAGCGCGTCAAGGGCGAACTGGCGCGCGTCGTCCAGGAGAAGAAGCAGCGCACCCTGAGAATCGACGGCGCCGCCGACCTGTCCTTCTGGCCGGGCATCGGTGTGAAGCTGGAACGGGTGTCCCTGTCGGAGCGCGGCAGCGACCAGGTGTTCGCCTCCCTCGATGCGGTGCGCGTGTCCCTGCAGCTGCTGCCGCTGCTGCGCAAGCACATCGTCATCGACGCGGTGGAGCTGACGGGTGCGCGCGCCACGGTGGTGCGCCGCAAGGACGGCAGCACCAACATCGACGACCTGCTGGCCCGGGAGGAGGAGCCCTCTCCGGCGCTGCGCTTCGACATCGGCGGCGTCAAGCTGGAGCGCGCCCATCTCGCCTACCGGGACGAGCAGACGGGCCAGTCGCTCGCCCTGTCGGATCTGGACGTGGACACCGGCCGGCTGGGTCTGGCCGCGGCCGGCAAGCTGAGGGTGTCCACCCGGTTTGCCCTGGCCCAGCCCCGCAGCACTGGTGAGCTCAAGCTGGCTGGCAGCTACCGTTACGACCTGGAGGGCGGCGACATCACCGTGTCCGACCTGGATGCCAAGCTGAGCGGCGACCTGGCCGGCATGAAGGGCGTGGATGCCGCGGCCACGGCCGAGCGGCTGCAGCTGCAACGGGCGAGCGGCGCCATCGCCGCCGACAAGCTGGCCCTGTCGCTCAAGGGCAAGCGCCAGGCGGAGGCCTTCGAGCTGAAGCTGGACGCGCCGGGCCTGGCGCTGGCCGGCGACCAGGCCCAGGGCGAGGTGGTCAAGGTGACGGCCAAGCTCTCCGGCGGCGCGCGCACGGTGGACGCCAAGCTCGATTTGTCGGGCGTGAGCGGCTCGCGCGATGCCCTCGCCATTGCCAAGCTGGCGCTCGTTCTGGACGCCAAGTTCGGCGACCGGACCATCAAGGGCGGCCTGAGCTCGCCGGTGACCGCCAATCTCCGGGCGCGCACCGTGGAGCTGCCCAAGTACAGCGGCGAGTTCGACATCGTCGATCCGAACATGCCGGTCAAGAACGTCAAGCTGCCGCTCTCCGGCAGCCTGCGCGGCGATCTGGCGCGCGGCACGGCGGCCGGCACCCTGTCGGCGCGCTTCGACGAGAGCCAGATCCAGGCCAAGTTCGACGTGACCCGGTTCGATCCCCTGGCGTTCGCCTTCGACGTGGATATCGACAAGCTCAACGCCGACCGCTACCGCGCCGCCCGCAGCATGCCTTCCGCCGCGCCCGGCGCCGCCCCCGCCCGCGGCAACGCCAAGGCCGAGGAGCCCATCGACCTGTCTGCCTTGAAGAAGCTGGATGCCAGGGGCACGCTGCGCATCGGCCAGCTGCAGGTGGCCGACGTCAAGGCCAGCAACGTGCGCATGGAGATCCGCTCGGCGGGCGGCCGCCTGGAGGCGGCGCCCCATTCGGCCAACCTCTACAACGGCAAGCTGTCCGGCGCCCTGGCGCTCAACGCCAACAACAATTCGCTGGCCCTCAGGCAGACCCTGTCCAATGTCAGCATCAATCCCCTCATGAAGGACGCCCTGGACAAGGATCTGCTGGAGGGGCGCGGCAACGTCTCCCTGGATGTCAGCGCCGCGGGCGCCAGCACCGCGGCGCTGAAGAAGTCGCTGGCCGGCAGCGCCAGCATCCATCTCCAGGACGGTGCCATCAAGGGCATCAACCTGGCCCAGACCCTGCGCAGCGCCAAGGCCGCCCTGAGCGGGCGCCAGGACGTGCTGGCGCGCGCCAACCAGGCCGAGAAAACCGACTTCAGCGAGTTGTCCGCGTCCTTCCGCATCGCCCAGGGCGTGGCTCGCAACGACGACCTGGAGGTGAAATCGCCCTTCCTGCGCCTGGGGGGCACGGGCGAGATCAACGTCGCCGCCGGCAGCATGAACTACCTGGCCAAGGCCACGGTGGTGGGCACTTCCAAGGGCCAGGGCGGCAGGGAGCTGGAGCAGCTGCAGGGTCTCACCGTGCCGGTGCGGGTGAGCGGGCCCTTCGACGACCTGTCCTACCGCATCGAGTTCGCCAGCCTGGTGGGCGAGGCAGCCAAGGCCAAGGTGGAAGAGAAGAAGCAGGAAGTGCAGCGCAAGGCCGAAGAGAAGCTCAAGGAAAAACTCAAGGGCCTGCTGGGCCGCTGATTATTTCTTCGACGAGAAGATGGGCAGCGTGAGGCGATATCGGATCGCCGCCACGCGCATGACGAACACCGTGACGCCGGCCGCGGCGGTCGCCGTCCCTTCGCCCACCTCCAGTTCCAGCAGCAGGATCAGCAGCAGGGCGCCGGCCCAGGACGCCGTGGCGTAGAGCGTGCCCGGGCGCATCACCAGCGGCACCTCGTTGGCCAGGATGTCGCGCAGCACGCCGCCGAACACGCCGGTGATCACCCCCATGAAGGAGGCCGCCAGCCAGGGCGTGTCCAGGCCCAGGGCGATCTTGGTGCCCACCACGGTGAACAGGGCCAGACCCAGGGCGTCCGGCAGCAGGAACAGATTGGCCGGCACGTGCACCAGGCGCGCCGCCAGGAAAGTGACCAGCACCGCCCCCATGCCGCAGAACAGATAGGCCTGGTCGCCGATCCAGAACACATGCCGGTCGAGCAGCAGGTCGCGCAGCGTGCCCCCGCCCAGGGCCGCCACCAGGCCGACGATGGTGGCGCCCACCAGGTCCATGCGCTTGCCCTCGGTCTCCAGCACGCCGGTCACGGCGTTGACGGCCACCGCCGCCATGCCGGTCCAATATACGATCTCGCTGGCGGGTACGGCCATGGGCAGAGGCAAGAGAAAGAAGTGCGGCGATTGTAACGCCTAGTCGTCCACTCCCAGTGCCTGCAGCAACGCCGGCAACACCCGCCCCGCCGGTCCGCGCAGCACGAAGTCGGCGTGGGACGACAGGGGCGTTTCGTCGGGATTCACCTCGATCACGGTGGCGCCGGCGCGCCGGGCGGAGAAGGGCAGCTCGGCGGCGGGGTACACCAGGGTCGAGGTGCCGATGCTGAAGAACACGTCGCAGCTGCGGGCCGCCTCCTCGGCACGGGCCAGGGCCTCGGGCGGCAGCAGCTCGCCGAACCACACCACGTCGGGGCGCAGGGGCGCGCCGCAGCGCGGGCAGGGCGGCGGCGTGGCAGTCTCGTCAAAGGCGGTGGCCACGCCGCAGCCACGCGAGCACTTGATGCGCGCGATGTTGCCGTGCAGCTCGATGACGTCGTGGTTGCCGGCACGCTGGTGCAGGCTGTCCACGTTCTGGGTGATCAGGGCGAAGGCGGCGAAGTGCCGCGCCATGCGCGCCAGGGCGAGATGTGCCGGGTTGGGCCGGGCCTGGGCCACCAGTTGCCGGCGCCAGGCATACCATTCCCACACCAGCCTGGGATGGCGCGCGAAGGCCTCGGGCGTCGCCAGCTCCTCGGGCGAGTAGCGCGCCCACAGGCCGGTCTGGGCGTCGCGAAAGGTGGGCACGCCCGACTCGGCCGAGACGCCGGCGCCGGTGAGCACCGTCACGCGCTGGGCGCGCCGCAACGCCTCGAGCAGCGCCGCCGGGAACTCTTCGAGCATCATCCCACTAGACGATGCCGCCCAGGCACAGGTACTTGATCTCGAGATATTCCTCGATGCCGTACTTGGAGCCTTCGCGCCCCATGCCCGACTGCTTGAAGCCGCCGAAGGGCGCCACCTCGTTGGAGACGATGCCGGTGTTGACGCCCACCATGCCGTATTCCAGCGCCTCGCCCACACGGAAGCAGCGGGCCACGTCGCGGCTGTAGAAATAGGCGGCCAGGCCGAACTCGGTGTCGTTGGCCAGGCGCACCGCCTCTTCCTCGCTGTGGAAGCGGAACAGGGGCGCCACCGGGCCGAAGGTCTCCTCGCGCGCGCATTTCATGTCGGGCGTGACATCGGCGAGCACCGTGGGCTCGAAGAACGTGCCGCCCAGGGCATGGCGCTTGCCGCCGGTGACGACGCGTGCGCCCTTGTCCAGGGCGTCGCGCACGTGCTCCTCCACCTTCTTGAGGGCCTGCTCGTCGATGAGCGGCCCCTGCATGACGCCGTCCTCGAAGCCGCCGCCCACCTTAAGCGTCCGCACGCGCTCGGCGAGCCTGGCGGCGAAGGCGTCGTAGATGCCGTCCTGCACCAGCAGGCGGTTGGCGCACACGCAGGTCTGGCCGGTGTTGCGGTACTTGGAGGCGAGCGCCCCTTCCACCGCCGCGTCCAGGTCGGCGTCGTCGAACACGATGAAGGGCGCGTTGCCGCCCAGCTCCAGGGAGATCTTCTTCACCGTGGGCGCGCACTGGCTCATGAGCAGGCGCCCCACCTCGGTGGAGCCGGTGAAGGACAGCTTGCGCACCGTCGGGTTGGCGGTGAGCTCGCCGCCAATCTGCACCGGATCGCCGGTGATGACGTTGAACACGCCGGGCGGGAAGCCGGCCCGGTGGGCCAGTTCCGCCAGGGCCAGGGCCGTGAGCGGCGTCTGCTCCGCCGGCTTCACCACCACCGTGCAGCCGGCGGCGAGCGCCGGCGCCACCTTGCGCGTGATCATCGCCGCCGGGAAGTTCCAGGGCGTGATGGCGGCGCACACGCCCACCGGCTGCTTGATCACCAGCAGGCGCTTGTCGGCCCAGGGCGAGGGGATGGTGTCGCCATAGACGCGCTTGGCCTCCTCTGCGAACCATTCGACGAAGCTGGCGGCATAGACCACCTCGCCCTTGGACTCCGCCAGGGGCTTGCCCTGCTCGGCGGTCATGAGGCGGGCGACGTCGTCGGCGTTGGCGATGATGAGGTCGAACCACTTGCGCAGCACCGCGGCGCGCTCCTTGCCGGTCTTGGCGCGCCACGGGCCCCAGGCGGCCTCGGCGGCGGCGATGGCCCGGCGCGTCTCGGCCGCGCCCATGTCCGGCACTTGGGCCAGGGTCTCGCCGTTGGCGGGATTGGTGACGGCGAAGCGCTTGCCGCTGTCGGCATCGATCCAGCGGCCGTCCACGTAGCATTGGCTGCGCAGGAATTGGGCGTCGTTGAGTTTCATGGCAGTTCCTGAAAAGGGTTCACAAGTAGGTTAATTTTCGTACATTGACGCTGCAGAAACGTGTATATACACTAGTTTGCCCGCCAACGAAATGCCGGCTTTCTTATCCATGGAGTCGCCGCGGCGTGAAGCGTTCCGCCAGTCCCTGCTACTGCATCAATCTGCGCCGCGCCACCCAGGCGGTGACCCGCCTCTATGACGAAGTGCTGGCGCCGTCGGGCCTGCGCGTCACCCAGTACTCCCTGCTCAGGCGCATCCAGCGCCTGGGCGTGGCGAGCATCGGCACCCTGGCGGTGGAAGCGGAGCTGGACCGCACCACCCTGACGCGCAACCTCAAGCCCCTGCTCGACGCCGGGCTGGTGGAGGAGGCGCCGGGCACGGACCGGCGCAGCCGCCCCCTGCGCCTGGCGCCGGCGGGCGCCGCCGCCCTGGAGCGCGCGCTGCCCCTGTGGCGCGAGGCGCAGCAGCGCGTGGACGGCCTCATGGGCCGGGAGCAGGCCCAGGCCCTGTGCGCCCTGCTGGCCATCCTGGAAAGCGCCGCGGCCGATGCCTGCGCCGCCACGACGACACAACAACCCCATGCCACGGAGAAATAAATGACCCCAGCCTCGCGCGCCCTGCTGCTGCTCGTCAGCGGCAGCCTGATCGTATCCCTGTCCATGGGCATACGCCACACCTTCGGCCTGTTCCTGCAGCCCATGACCCAGGACCTGGGCTGGACGCGGGAGGCCTTCTCCTTCGCCATCGCCCTGCAGAACCTGGTGTGGGGGGCGGCCACACCCCTCAGTGGCTGGCTGGCGGACCGCTTCGGCGCCGGCAAGGTGCTGTTCGGCAGCGGCCTGGCGTACACCCTGGGCCTCGTGCTCATGGCCTATTCCACCGATCCGGCCAGCTTCAGCGTCTCGGCCGGCCTGCTGGTGGGCCTGGGCCTGTCCGGCACCACCTTCTCCGTGGTCTATGGCGCCGTCGGGCGCGCCGTGAGCCCCCAGAAGCGCGCCGGCGCCCTGGCGCTGGTGGGCGCCGCCGGCTCCTTCGGCCAGTTCCTCATGGTGCCCATGGGCCAGGGCCTGATCTCCGGCGCCGGCTGGCTGGAGGCCCTGCTGGTGTTCGCCCTGGCAAGCGCCTTCATCGCCCCCCTGGCGGCCGGCGCCGCGGAGCGCGGCCGCCACGACGCGCCGGGCGAGCACAAGCAATCCACCGCCGAGGCGCTGCGGGAAGCTTTCGGCCAGCGCAGCTTCTGGCTGCTCACCCTGGGCTTCTTCGTGTGCGGCTTCCAGGTGGTGTTCGTCGGCGCCCACCTGCCCTCCTACGTGCTGGACAAGGGTCTGCCCGCCAACGTGGGCATGCTGGCCCTGGCGCTGATCGGCCTGTTCAACATCTTCGGCACCTACGGCTTCGGTGCCCTGGGCGGGCGCTTCAGCAAGAAGCATCTGCTGGCCGTGATCTACCTGGCGCGCAGCGCCGCCATCGTCGCATTCCTGCTCGCCCCCCTGTCGCCCGCCTCGGTGGCGGTGTTCGCGGCGGTGATGGGCCTGCTGTGGCTGGGCACGGTGCCGCTCACCAACGGCCTGGTGGCCCAGATCTTCGGCGTGCGCTATCTCGCCATGCTGTCGGGCTTCGTGTTCTTCAGCCACCAGGTGGGCAGCTTCCTGGGCGTGTGGCTGGGCGGCCTGCTGTTCGACAAGACCGGCTCCTACAACGTGGTGTGGATCATCTGCATCGGCCTGGGCGCGGTGGCGGCGCTGCTCAACCTGCCGGTGGACGAGCGGCCCCTGGTGCGCGCACCCCAGCCGGCGCCGGCCCGATGAAGGCCTGGCGCCTGGCCCTGGCCATCCTGCTGGTGGCGGCCGCCGCCTTCGCCGGCGGCTGGGCGTTCCGCGCCTATCTCAGCCCCGACGCGGTGCTCGACCTGGCCAATCGTCAGGTGTTTTGCAATTAGGAACCGGCCGCCTTGAGCGGCCAGGGCGCGGCCTGGGCCCAGGCGACGAACTGGTCCGCCGGTATCGGCGGGCTGACGTAGTAGCCCTGGGCCTCGTCGCATCCCAGCGCTACCAGGCGCTCGCAGATCTCCTGGTTTTCCACGCCTTCCGCGACCACTTTCAGCTCCAGGTTGTGTCCCAGCTCTATGGTGGAGCGCACGATCACCGCCGCGTCCTCGTCCTGCATCATGGGCAGGACAAAGGACTTGTCGATCTTGATGGCGCTGACCGGCAGTTTCTGCAGATAGGCCAGGGACGAATAGCCGGTGCCGAAATCGTCGATGAACAGCCGGAACCCCAGGGTGGCGAGGCGCTTGAGCGTCTCCAGGGCGGCTTGCGGGTCCACCATGATGGCGCCCTCGGTGATTTCCAGGTCGATCCAGCTCGGCTCTGCGCCCCAGGTTGCCAGGGCATTCTGGATGTAATCAATCAGTTTGGGGTCGGCCAGGTTGCGCGTGGACAGATTGACCGCCACCGGCACGCGCATATTGCTTTGCTGCCAGGTATGGCATTGGATCAGGGCGGCATCGAGGGCCCACTGGGTGAGGGGGCCGATCAGGCCGGTGCTCTCGATGAGCGGCACAAACACATCGGGTGACACGAGACCGTAGGAGGGGTGCTGCCAGCGCATCAGGCTCTCCATGGCGACGATCTCGCGGGTCTTGAGGTCCAGCTTGGGCTGGCAGTAGAGCGCCAGCTGGTGCTCGGCGATCGCCGAGCGCAGCTCGCCCATGAGTTGCAGGCGGCGCGGGTTGTAGGGATCATGTTCGGCCTTGTACAGGGCATGGCTCGCGCCCTCCTGCTGGGCCTTGTACAGCGCCACCTCGGCGTGGCGCATCAGCACCGCGCTGTCCTCGCCGTGGCCGGGGAAGACGGCGATGCCGATATTGGCGCCCACCTCGACCGTGAACCCGCCGATTTCGAACGGCTGCTCGAAGCCTTTGACGATGCGGCTGGCGGTCTCGGCCGCCGCGTGGGCGCCGCATCCGGGCAGGAGGATGGCGAAGTGCCTGCCGCCGAAATAGGCCAGGGTGTCGGCCTCGCGCAGCGCCGCGCGGATGCGCGGGCCTATCTGCCGCAGCAGCAGGTCGCCGTTGGCCTGACCCAGGGTGTAATTGATCTCCCTGAAACGCTCCAGCGCCAGGATCAGCAGGGCGAGCGGCTGGTGGTGGCGCTGCGCCTCGGCGATGGCCTGCTGCAGCCCTTCCTGCAGTTGCGCCCGGTTGGGCAGCCCGGTGAGGGCATCGAAATAGGCCAGATGCCGGACCCGGTCCTCGGCGTGCTTGCGCTGGATGACTTCGCCCAGCTGGGAGGCCAGGGCGGACACGAGCTGCACCAGCCGTGCGTCTTCGGCGCGCGGCTCGAACATGAAGAACTCCATCACCGCCACCACTTCGTCGTGCACCAGCACGGGGACCGCCAGCGCGGCCTTGATGCCCACCGCCTGCGCGAACGGCGCGCGGGGGAAATTGGCATCCTGGGTGACATCCTGGAGCCAGACCGGCGCTTTCCGGCTCCAGGCGCGGCCGGGCAGCCCGCTCCCGGGGGCGAAGGTGAAGCGCATGCTCGCCTGGCGAAATTCGTCCAGGCCCGGGGCGCTGGCGTACCAGCCCGGGCTGCACACCAGTTCGCGGCCGTCGCGGCTGGGCGTCCAGGCCTGGCCGAGGCTCCAGCCCGTGGTCTCGCAGATCTTCTGCAGCGCGATCGCCAATGCCGCGTGCAAGTCTGGCGCAGTGCTGATCGCCACGGTCATGGATTGCAGCAGCCTGATCTCCTCCGCCGAACGCCGGGCTTCCGCCTCCCGTTGCTGCAGGGCCGCGGCCATGCCGTCGAAGGCGCGGGCCAGCTGATTCAGTTC
>JBMOQT010000004.1:0-25041 GCA_049320945.1 Pseudomonadota bacterium | reverse complement strand
GCCATCGTGCGCCTGGACAGGCTGCACAAGCCGCGATGAAGCGCGCCAAGCAGAAGGTGCGGACCTTCAGGCCGCGCAACCCTCTCGCCCTCGAGCCGCTGCTGGCCAAGGGCGGCGCCCACGAGCGGCGCGACAAGCGCGCCAGCCGCGCCCGCCAGAAGGCGCGCCTGCGGCGCGAGCTGAAGGAGCAGGATCAATGACGCGCCGCACGTAGCCCGGATTATCGTGAAAAATCCGGGCTAGGCAACCGGCCGCGGCAGGGGTATAAGGGGCAAACGCAACCTGTCATGGCCCGGAGGAGGCGTGTCATGGAAGTGGTGCTCGCCCTGTGCCTGTTGGGCACGTTCCTGCCCATCGTCTGGATGATGCGTCTCGAGACGCGGCGCCAGAGCGACCCGCGCTACCTGCGCAACCAGGGCATCGTCATCGTGCGCGCCAGCGCCCTGGACGAGGTGGCCGATGTCATCGGCCATTACGAGGGCTGCGACATCTACCGCTACGTGGTGTTCCGCGGCATGCGCTATGATTTCTCGCGCATCGTGCCGCGCGCCTGCAAGGACGCGGTCGGCCCGCGTGAGCTCTACCTGGAGCCGGGGCTGGTGTACGTCACCGGCTGAAGGCCGGCGCGCAACTGCCGCTGCTTCTCCCGCGCCAGCCACCAGGCGCGCACCCCCAGCAGGCCGCCCAGCAGCAGGGCGTAGATGAGCGGCTGGGTGATGTCCTTCTTCACCAGCCACCAGTAGTGCAGCACCCCCAGCACGGCGATGGCATAGACCGAGCGGTGCAACTGCTGCCAGCGCCGCCCGCCCAGGCGGCGCACCATGGCGTTGGTGGAGGTGAGCGCCAGGGGCACCATCAGCACGAAGGCGGCGAAGCCCACGGTGATGAAGGGCCGCTTGACGATGTCCTTGGCGATGGCCATCCAGTCAAAGAACTGGTCGAGCCACAGGTAAGTGGCGAGATGCAGGGCGCCGTAGAAAAAGGCATAGAGGCCGAACATGCGCCGCAGGCGCAGCAGCCAGTGCCACCCCAGGAGCCGGCGCGCCGGCGTCACGGCCAGCGTGACGAGCAGGAAGCGCAGGGTCCACGTGCCCAGGTCGCGGGTGATGACCTCGATGGGATTGGCGCCCAGGGTGTCATGGAAGGCACCCCAGGCGAGGCCGGCGAGCGGCGCGAGGCACAGGACGAAAACGGCGGCCTTCAGGGCCGCCAGCTGCTTGGGCGAAGGGTGGCCGGGCATGGTCAGAAGTATTTGCGCAGATCCATGCCAGTATAAAGCCGGGCGACCTGGTCGCCATAGCCGTTGAACATGAGGGTCTTGCGCTTGAAGAACTCGCCGATGCGCCGCTCCGTCGCCTGGCTCCAGCGCGGATGGTCCACCTCGGGATTGACGTTGGAATAGAAGCCGTACTCGCTGGGCGAGGCCTTCATCCACGCCGTCTCGGGCTGCTTGTCGGTGAGGCGGATCTTGACGATGGACTTGGCGCCCTTGAAGCCGTATTTCCACGGCACCGCCAGGCGCAGGGGCGCGCCGTTCTGGTTGGGCAGCTCCTCGCCGTACAGGCCCACGGCCAGCAGCGTCAGGGGATGCAGGGCCTCGTCCAGGCGCAGGCCTTCGATGTAGGGCCAGTCCAGAACCGGCAGGCGCAGGCCCGGCATGCTCTTGGGATCGTAAAGGGTCCAGAACTCCACGTACTTGGCGCTGCCCAGGGGCTCCACCTGGCGCAGCAGCTTCTCCAGGGGAAAACCGACCCAGGGGATGACCATGGACCAGCCCTCGACGCAGCGCATGCGGTAGATGCGCTCCTCCAGGGGGGCGAGCTTGAGCACGTCCTCGATGGCGAAGGTGCGCGGCCTGTGCACCAGGCCCTCCACGGCGACGGTCCATGGCCGCGTCTTCATGCGTCCCGCCTTCTCCGCCGGGGAGTACTTGTCCGTGCCGAACTCGTAGAAGTTGTTGTAGGTGGTGATGTCCTTGTAGGAAGTCGGCTTTTCTTCGGTGCTGAACGGGCCTTTCTGCACGCCCGCCAGCCTGGCCCCGGCCAGGGTGGCGCCGCTGCCCAGGCCCAAGGCGCCGGCGATGGAGCCGGCACCCAGGGCCTTGATGAACTCCCGGCGCCGCTCGTACAGGGGGCGGGGCGTGATTTCGGACGGGACGATGTCATCGCGGCGCTTGATCAGCACGGGTCTCTCCTTGGGGCTTTGTGCACGTATAGACCGGCGCGGCGGCCGGAAACTTACGTACCTTCTTAGGGGTTGAGCTGCTTGTAGACGGCGGTCGCCACCTGCAGCAGCTCGTCCTTGGGCAACTCGCCCGACAGGGCATAGCCGAACTTGCCGTCGAGCCAGTAGAACACGCCGATGCTGCCCTCCTGGGCATAGCGGAAAGCCGTCTCCCGGTTGTCGCGCGCATCGGTGCGCACATAGAGCGTGAGCCGCTGGCCGCGGGCGTCCTGGTACATGAATTGGGCGACCGGGCCGCCCTCGCCGGGCAACAGGCGCCCGCCCACCAGGGCGAAGCCGGCGTCAGCGAGCCGCGGCGGCTTCAATTCGGCACCCAGGCGCTTAGAAAGCCACCCCACCAGATGGTTCTCCTGCTCCGCTCCCACTTCCACCGGATGGCGTACCTCCGGCGCATACACTGCATGGGCGATCGCCGCCTGGCGCGGCAGAGAGGCATGGACGGGCGCCAGGCGCGCCTGATAGGCATCGCGCAGGATAAAACCGAGCACGCCACCCAGGGCGAGCCAGGCGAGCGCCGCCGCCAAGCGCTGCGGCCGGGTGCGCCGGCGACGCACCGCTTCGCTCAGGCGCGCGGGAATGGGTTCGTCCAGCACCCGGTCGAAATGGCGGTGCAGCTGGGTGTTCTGGGCGCGCCACATGTCCACTTCCGCCTGCAACTCGGGCCGCGCCTGCAGCCAGGCCTGGATCTCGGCCCGCCGCTGGGGCGGCAGGCGATCGTCGGCGTAGGCGTGGAGCTCTTCCTGGCTGATCGGGCTGTTCATTTCACCACCTTCAGGCGCGCCTGGGCCGGCAGGCCGGCGAGCAGCCCGCGCAGGCGCTCGCGCGCCCGGAACAGACGCGACATGACCGTGCCCAGGGGCACGCCCAGCACCCGGGCCACTTCCTCGTAGGACATCTCCTCCAGCCCCACCAGCAGCAGGACTTCGCGCTGTTGCGGCGGCAGGGCCTGCAGGCAGCGGGCGAGGTCGCGCATCTCCAGGGCATCGTCCTGGGTGGCGCGCGCCGGCAGCTCGGCCAGCACCGCCTCGTCCTCCCAGAGGCCGTCGCGGCGCGCCTTGGCCTGGTTGATGAACAGGTTGTGCATGATGGAGAACAGCCAGGCGCGCAGGTTGCCCGGGCGGAACAGGAAGAAGCGCCCGAGGGCCCGCTCCAGGGTGTCCTGCACCAGATCGTCGGCGCGCGCCGGATCGCCCGTCAGGGCGCGTGCATAGCGGCGCAGGCGGGGAATCTCGGCGACGATGGCATCGGATGAATTCATGGAAGCCGCGCGGGGGCACCGGGCGCCCCCGCTGGAGCAATGTTACTCCTGCGCCACGCGCCAGGCGTTGTTTACGCCGTCGCCGGTCTTGTCGCCGGGCTTCTGGTCCTTGATCCAGAAGTACAGGGGCTTGCCCTTGTAGGCCCACTGCTTCTTGCCGTCGTCCCGGGTGATGACGGACCAGTCGCCGCTGCCCCGGTCGGTCTCGGCGGCGAGCAGGGGCGGCCAGTTGATGGCGCACTGGCCGTTGCACGCGCTCTTGCCGCCACCGGCCGGGTCCTTGTCGAAGGTGTACAGGGTCATGCCGTTGCTGCCCACCAGCACGCCGCTCTCGGCGCGGGCGGGAGGCGTCGCGCTGCGCATGTCGGCGGTGGCGCAACCGGCAAGGAGGGTGAGGCTGGCGGCGCCGACCAGGGCAGCGCGGCGTAGAGTGATGAAGTCCATGGAGTCTCTCCTGAAAGGTTGTCGGGGTGCTACACCGGCATGAACAGGCGCCGGCGCCCGGTTATTCCCAGGAGGCTCCGAAAATTCTTTCAGTGAGTCCCCACTTCGTCGCCAGGGCTTCCACGGCGTTCCCGATTTCCTCGGCACGGGCGGGATGGTTGTAGCGCAGGGCGGCCAGCCGCGCCAGGGCGTCGGCCCGACCGTAGGCCTGGGCGACCAGGTTGATCAGCTCGCCTGCCTCCGCCCCGAGGATCTCGGCGCCCAGCAGCTCGCCCGAGTCGTGGTCGGCCAGCAGGCGCACGAAGCCGGCCGTATCGTCCTGGCCCAGGGCACGAGGATTCACCTCGAAGGCGGCATAGCCCACCGCCGGCTCGCGCCCCTGATCCTCGACCTCTTCTTCCGTGTGGCCCAGCCGGCCCGCCACCACGGCGGAGTACACCAGGAAGGGCACCGCCAGCGGATCGTGCCGGCGGCTGGCGGGTGCGACGATGTTGTCGATGGCCACGGCCGCCTGGGCCAGGGCCTGGTTGGCGCTCATCTCCCGGCTCGCCACGTCGCCGATGGCGAAGACATGGGGCAGGGAGGTGCGCTGCTGCGGGTCGGTGCGGATGAAGCCGTCCGCGTCCACGGCGATGCCCACCTCGGCCAGGCTCAAACCATCGCTGTTGGGCCGGCGCCCCGCCGCCGCCAGCACCCAGTCCGCCTGCAGGCGGGTGCCGTCCTCCAGCGTGAGGGCGACGCCGTCGGCGCCGATCTCGGCGCCGGCCACGCGCGCCCCGGTGCGCGCGCGCACCCCATGCCGTTCCAGTTCCTGGGCCAGGGTGCGCAGGGCGGCGGCACTGAAGCGGGCGCGGGACAGGGGGTACCCGCGGCAGATCCAGGCCACTTCCAGGCCCAGCTGGGCGAGGATGAAGGCGAACTCGGCACCGATCACGCCCGAGCCGGTCACGGCCACGCGCTTGCCGGGGGGCGGCGGCAGATCGAACAATTCGTCGGTGCTGAGGATGCGCCCCGGCACGGGCGGCAGGGCGTCGGGAAACAGGGGCCGCGAGCCGGTGGCGATGATGATGTGGCGTGCCGGGATCTCTTCCCCGGAATCGAGGACCAGGCGCCGGGTGTCGGCGAAGCGCGCTCGGCCGGTGAAGCTCCTGACTCCCAGGCGGGCGAGGTAGTCGATGTAGCCCGCCCTGACCGTCTGCACCACCTGGCGCTGGTGGCGCCAGGCCTGGGCCAGGTCGGCCCGCAGTTCGCCGTGCACGCCGCGCCGGGCGAAGCACTTGGCATGGGCGACCAGTTGGGCCGTGTGATGCCAGGCCTTCTTGGGTACGCAGCCGCGGTTCAGGCAGGTGCCGCCCCAGCTGTGGCCCTCCACGATGGCGGCGCGCAGGCCGCGCTCGGCGGCGAGCACTGCGGCGCGGTAGCCGCCGGGACCGGAACCGATGATGGCGACATCGAACAGGGCAGACGCATCCATGGCGGCGAAGGCATGGGGAAAACCGTATTAGGCCACGGATCGCCCGGCCCGGGGCGGGGCGTTACCGTCGGCCGGCACGCTTCTCCGCCTGCAGCGCCGGTAGGGCGCGCCCATAGGCCTGGTGCAGTTGGGCGAGCAGGGCGGCGGCGCCGGCGACGGTGCCGGACATGCCGATGCGCTCCAGCTCGACGCACAGCCGCGACATCTCCACCAGGCCCAGGTTGTCGAGGCTGGACTGCAGGCGGTGCGCCACCTGCTCCAATTGACGGGAATCACCCTCGGCCACTGCCTGGTCCAGCCGGGCGAGGTGGTGGGGCGAGTCGGCGCAGAACATGTCGATCAAGTCATCCACCAGGCCGGGATTGGTTTCGTCCTCCAGCTCGTGCAGGGCGCGGATGCGGGTGCGGTCCAGGACCGGCGCCGCGGGCGCCTGCGCCGGCACCGTCCCGATCCCCGCGATGCCCGCCAGGCCCTGGAGCACGGCGCGCAGGTCACGCAGATCGATAGGCTTCGCCAGGTAGCCGTCCATGCCTGCGGCCAGGCAGGCCTCCCGGTCGCCGGGCATGGCGTTGGCGGTCATGGCGACGATGCGCGGCCTCTGGCCCGGGGGGAAGCGCTGGATGACGCGCCGGGTCGCCTCGAAGCCGTCCATCTCCGGCATGTGCACGTCCATGAAGATCAGGTCGTAGGCCTGCCGGTCCAGGGCCTCCAGCACCTCCAGCCCGTTGGCCACGGCGTCGGCGCGATAGCCGAAGCGCGCCAGCAGGCTGAGCATGACTTTCTGGTTGATGGCGTTGTCCTCGGCCACCAGAACGGCCAGGGGCAGGCGCTGCGCGAAGTCGTCATTCTCGCCGCCGGCGCTGGCCGGCGCGGCGGCATGGGCGTCGCCGGGTGCCAGGGTAGTGGTCAGCACGTCGAACAGCTGGCTGGCCTTGATGGGCTTGCTCAGGAAGGCCGCGAACTGCACCCTCTCCGCCACCTGCGGCTTGGGGCGATGGGTCATGGAAGTGAGCATGATCAGCGGCAGGGCGAGGGGGTCGCGGTAGTTGCGGATTTCCAGGGCGAGGCTCAGGCCATCCATCTCGGGCATGCTCATGTCGAGAAAGGCGGCGTCGAAGGCGTGGCCGTGGCGGATCAGATCCAGCGCCTCGGCGCCGGAGGCGACGGCACTGGGCAGCATGCCCCACAGCAGGCACTGTTTCACCAGGATGCGGCGATTGGTGGTGTTGTCGTCCACGATCAGGATGCGCTTGCCGGTCAGGGCCGAAGAGCGCTCCTGCAGGTAGCTGCGCGCCATGCAGGGGCCGCTGGGCTGGGCGACAATGGTGAAATGGAAGGTGGAGCCGCGCCCCACTTCGCTCTCGACCCAGATGCGGCCGCCCATCATTTCCACCAGGCGCTTGCTGATGGCCAGCCCCAGGCCCGAGCCGCCGTACTTGCGCGTGGTGGACGCGTCCAGCTGGCTGAAGGACTGGAACAGCCGGTCGAAGTTTTCCGCGGGAATGCCGATGCCCGTGTCGCGCACGGCAAAGTGGACCTCGTGGTCGCCCGAGGGCAGGTTGCGGGCGTCCACGGTGACGAAGACCTCGCCGTGATGGGTGAACTTGGTGGCGTTGCCCAGCAGGTTCACCAGCACCTGGCGCAGCCGCGTCACATCGCTCACCACGAAAGCGGGGACACTGTCCTCCATGAGGTAGGCGAGGTTCAGGTTGCGCTCCATGGCGCTGGGGGCGACCAGGTCCAGGGCCTCCTCCACGCAGCGCCGCAGATCCACCGGCTGCCACTCCAGCTGCAGCTTGCCCAGTTCGATCTTCGAATAGTCGAGGATGTCGTTGATGATGCGCAGCAGGCTCTCGCCGCTGGCGCGGATGGTCTCGGTGTATTCCTTCTGTTCCGCCGTGACGGGCGTCTCGAGCAGCAGGCTGGTCATGCCGATCACGGCATTGAGGGGGGTGCGGATCTCGTGGCTCATGTTCGCCAGGAACATGCTTTTGGCATAGGTGGCGGCCTCCGCCGCCTCCTTCGCGCGCCGCAGTTCCTCGTCGCGCCGCTTGCGCTCAGTGATGTCGCGCAGAATGGCGGTGAAGATCACCGCTCCCCCTGCGCCCAGCTTGGAGATGGATGCTTCCGCGGGAAACTCGCTGCCGTCCTTGCGCCGGCCCAGGATTTCCGCGCGCTCGCCCATGCGCCGGGCAATGCGGGCGGAGGCGCCGAAATTGCGCACGTGTTCCCGGTGCTCCTGGCGCAGCCGCTCGGGCAGCAGCAGGTCCAGGGGCTGGCCCAGGACCTCGGCGGCGCCATAGCCGAAAATCCGCTCGGCTCCCTGGTTGAACAGCACGATCCTCTGGTTGCCGTCGGTGGCAATGATGGCATCGTCGGCGATGGTGAGGATGCCCTCGAGCTGCAAAGTGGTCAGCGGCTGCTCCAGGGCGGCCTGCGCTCTCTTGTCCATCGGCACTCGTCTCTGCTATTGGTGTCCGGTTATGTTGCGCGGAGCCAGCTCCAGGCGCAAGCCGCGGCGCACCAGGGAGGCGAATTCCTCGGCCGGCAGGGGCCGGCTGAAGTAATAGCCCTGCATCTGGTCGCAGCCGTTGTCCCGGAGAAAGCGCATGTGTTCCCAGGTTTCCCCGCCCTCGGCCACCACCCGGTAGCCCAGCGCCTTGGCCACGCCGATGATGGTCAGGGCGATGGCGGCATCGTCGCGATTGACAGGGGCGTGGCGCACGAAGGATTGATCGATCTTCAAGCCGTCGATGTCGAAGTGGCGCAGATAGCCCAGGCTGGAATAGCCGGTGCCGAAATCGTCCAGGGAAATGCTGAGCCCCAGCGCCTTCAGGGCGCGCAGGGTTTCCGCGGCCTGGTGGGGGTCGCGCATCACCATGCTTTCGGTGAGTTCCAGTTCCAGATGGCGCGCGGGCAGCCCCGTATCCTGCAGGATGCGCTGTGTCAGGGCGGGCAGATGGGCCTCGTCGAACTGGCGCGCCGATACATTGACCGCCACGTGGCCCACGGCCAGGCCTTCGTCCAGCCAGGTCTTGTACTGGCGACAGGCGGAGCGCAATATCCACTCGCCCATGGGCACGATCAGTCCCGTCTCTTCCGCCAGGGGGATGAACTGGGACGGCAGTACCAGATCGCTGCTGCCGGGACGCCAGCGTACCAGGCATTCGGAGCCGACGATCTTCCCGGTGGCCAGTTCCACCTTCGGCTGGTAGAACAGCTCCAGCTCGCCCCGTTCCACGGCTCGGCGCAGGGCTGACTCGGTTTTCAGCAGCGACACCGCCTGGGTGTTCATCTCCTGGGCGTAGAAGCAGAAGCGGTTGCCGCCTTCCTCCTTGGCGCGGAACATCGCCGCCTCGGCGTTTTTCAGCAGCACATCCGGTTGCGCCGCGTCCTGGGGATAGAGGCTGACACCTATGCTGGCCGCCAGGAATACCTCGTGGTTGGCGACCCGGAAGGGCTCCTGCAGCAGGTCGAGCAGCGACTGGGCGAACAGGGCCGCCTCCTCGGGGCCGGCGGTGCGCGGCCGCACGATGGCGAAGTTGCCGCCGCTGAAGCGGGCTAGCGTATCTTGCTCGCGCAGGGCATGGGCCAGCCGCTGCGCCAGGGCCTTGAGCAACTCGTCGCCGGCGCGGTGACCCAGGCTTTCGTTGACCAGACGAAAGCGGCTGGGGTTGAGCAACAACACCGCCAGCCGGCTTTTCCCTTCCTGGGCTTGGGATACGGCGCGGGCCAGGCGGTCCTGGAGCAGATTGCGGTTGGGCAGCCCGGTGAGATCGTCGTAGTTGGTGCGCCGTTCCAGCTGCGCCTGGTAGCGCTTGCGCTCGCTGATGTCGAGCACGATGAACTGGGCGGCATCGGCTGCGTCCCGCCCCAGGCTGCCCGCCTGCAGGGCGACGGGCACCAGCGAGTCGTCCAGGCGCATGAATTCGGTCTCGATGTGAGCCGATCCGGCGGCGTGCGCCAACACCGCCCCCCAGCACGCGCGGCAGCGCTCGGCGTCCGAGGCCACGACGAAGGCGTCGACGGGCTTGCCCAGGACGGCAGCCGCGTCCGGGGCACCCAGCAATTCGAGGAAGGCGCGGTTGGCCATGCGTATCGTCCCCGTTCCGTCAGTGGCCAGGATGCCGTAGGGCGATAGCTCGGCCAGGCGCGCGTAGCGTTCGCGCTCGCGCAGCAGGCGGCGGAAGCGATTCAGGCGCGCAATGGTGCGTACCCGGGCGCGCAGCTCGACCGCGTCGTAGGGCTTGCTGACGAAATCGTCGGCCCCGGCCTCGATGCCCGCCAGGCGCGAATCGGCGCGCTGCAGGGCGGTGACCAGGAGAATGGGCACATCGGCCAGCTCGGGATCGGCGCGCAGGCGCCGGCAGACTTCGATGCCGTCCAGGCCGGGCATCATCACGTCCAGCAGGACCACGTCGGGCAGTAGGGCGCGCGCCTGCTCCAGGGCGGAGACGCCGTCTGCGGCGAACGCCAGGCGGTAGCCTTCCGGCGCCAGCAGGGCTTCGAGGATCTTGCGCCCCAGGGGCTCGTCGTCGGCGATGAGAACCGTGGTGCGTCCAGAGGCCTTGTCTTCCACTGCCGTTCTCCTTGCTGCAGGACGCGTGCCGCGCGCGTCAAATGGCGAAGCCCCTATTCTCCCCGCGAATGACCGGAATGTTAATCACTTTGAGTTTAGTCGGCACCAAGCAAAAGGGGTGGCGCACGCCACCCCTTTGCACGTTCGGCGCCGAAGCGCAGGCGTCAGCGCAGGCCGGCCATGTAGTCGGCCACGGCCTTGATTTCCGCGTCGGTCATCTTGAGGGCGACGGCGCGCATCATCTTGTTGGGATCGTTGGCACGGGCGCCGTCGCGGAAGGCCTTCAGCTGGGCTTCGGTGTATTCGGCGAACTGCCCGCCTACACGCGGGAACTGGGCGGGTATGCCGGAGCCCGAGGGACCATGGCAGGCAGCACAGGCGGGCAAGCCCTTGGCGGTGTCCCCGGCACGATACAGCTTCTGGCCGAGCATGATGGTCTGCTGGTTCTTGGCGGTGTCGCTCTTCGCGGCCTGGGAGGCGTAATAAGCGGCCACGTTCTTCATGTCCTCGTCCGACAGGGCTGCCACCATGCCGTTCATGACCGGGCTCACCCGTTCCGGCTGCTTGCCGCCCTCGGCCTTGAAGTTCTTGAGCTGCTTGTAGAGGTAGGCCGGGTGCTGGGCTGCCAGCTTGGGATTGGCCGGGATCTGGCTGTTGCCGTCCGGGCCGTGACAGGCGGCGCACACGGTGGTGGCGATTTGCTGGCCCTTGGCCACATCCACCTTCTCGGTGGCCGGCAGCGCGGCAGCGGTCAGCGCGGCGGCCTGGGGAGCCGCCTCGGCCAGCTGTTGGGCGGCCTGGGCCGCACCGGCGGCCAGCAGCAGCGGCAGGAGCATGGAGCGTTTGATCATGAGCGTTCCTCGGAGCCTGAATGCCAAAACAAGTTTCAGCGCAGGCCAACGTTCGCGCGGCGAACGCTAAGCGCAGCGGCCGAAGCCAAAAAGCTGTTATTCTATCTCAGGTTAGTCATTTTGCGCCATGCCGCGCACTCCCTGCGCATGTCCATCTTCAAGCACGCCGTCTTCGAGCTGTCGGTTGCCGATCCTGGGGGGCTGCCGCCCGCGAGGGGTGCCGAGATCGCCTTCGCCGGCCGTTCCAACGCCGGTAAATCCAGCACCATCAACACCCTGGCGGCCCACAACCGGCTCGCTTTCGTGAGCAAAACCCCCGGCCGCACCCAGCTCATCAACTTTTTCCGCCTGAAGAACGGGGCCTATCTGGTGGACCTTCCCGGCTACGGCTATGCGCAAGTGCCGGAAGCGGTGCGGCGCCAATGGCAGGGGCTGCTGGAGGATTATCTGAAACGGCGGCAGAGCCTGGTGGGCCTGGTGCTGATCATGGATGCGCGTCATCCCCTGACGGAACTGGACGTGCAGATGCTGGACTGGTTCGCCACCACCGGAAAACCGGTGCATGTGCTGCTGACCAAGTCCGACAAGCTGAGCCGCAGCGAATCCGCCCAAGTGTTGCGCAAGGTCAAAGAGGCGTTGGCCCAATGGGGCACACTGGCGAGCGTGCAGCTTTTCTCCAGCCTGAAGAAAAGCGGCGTGGAACGGGCGGAACAGGTTGTTGCGGGCTGGCTCGGATTGGACCCGGAAAAAGAAAAACCCCCGGTTAAAGGGGAGAAAAACCGGGGGCAAAACGCCTTAATTTGATTAAGGCACCCGCTCAGGGAGGTAAAGCGGGAGACGGTTCAACACCATCTGCTGCATTCGATGGCCAGTTTCGCCGCAAGTTCCCGTCCTTGGCAAATTCAATATTTTTGTTCTGAAATAACCATGAGCTTATTGGGCCACTTTCCTGCCACGCGCATGCGGCGCATGCGCCGCGACAATTTCTCGCGCCGCCTGATGCGCGAGTATGTCCTGACTACCGACGATCTCATCTATCCCGTATTCGTGCTGGAGGGCAGCCGTGTATCGGAGCCCGTGGCCTCCATGCCCGGCGTCTTCCGCCACAGCCTGGACCGACTGCTGGCCGTGGCCGGGGAGGCGCTGGAGCTGGGCATACCCGCCCTCGCCCTGTTCCCGGTCATCGATACGCGCCTGAAGACCCCCGGCGCCGAGGAAGCCTACAACCCCGACGGCTTGGTGCCGCGGGTGGTGCAGGCGCTGAAAAAGGAGTTCCCCGAGCTGGGCGTGATCACCGATATCGCCCTCGACCCCTATACCAGCCACGGCCAGGACGGCCTGATCGACGACAGCGGCTACGTGCTCAACGACGAGACCCTCGAAGTCCTGGCCAAGCAAGCGCTTACCCATGCCCAGGCAGGGGTGGACATCGTAGCGCCCTCGGACATGATGGACGGGCGCATCGCCCGCATCCGTGCCGAGCTGGACCGGGACCAGCGTATCTACACGCGCATCCTGGCCTACTCGGCCAAATATGCCTCGAGCTTCTACGGCCCGTTCCGGGATGCGGTGGGATCGGCCGGCAACCTGGGCAAGGGCAACAAGTACACCTACCAGATGGACCCGGCCAACTCCGACGAGGCGCTGCGGGAAGCGGCGCTGGACATCGCCGAGGGCGCCGATATGGTCATGGTGAAGCCAGGCATGCCCTACCTGGACATCGTGCGCCGGGTGAAGGAGGAGCTGCGGGTGCCCACCTGCGTATACCAGGTGAGCGGCGAATACGCCATGCTCAAGGCGGCAGCGGCCAACGGCTGGCTGGATGAACGGGCCTGCGCCCTGGAAAGCCTGGTGGCCATGAAGCGTGCCGGGGCGGATGCCATCCTGACCTATTTCGCCCTGGACGTCGCGCGCTGGCTCAAGGGCTAGGAGGCCTTCACTCAGGCAGCAGCGATCCAGCCGGTTGCGACAGGCAGCCGGCCAGCAGCATGGGCCACTGCTGGGGCCACTGGGCCATGGGCTCACGCGTGAAGCCGCTCTTCACGAACTGCTGCCAGCGCCCCAGGGCATAGCACAGCAGCATGTTGGCCGCTGCCCCCACGTCTTCCCCCTGCACCAGCTCGTTGCCGGAGGCCGCCACTCGCAGAGACTGCTTGAGGGCGGCCTCGATCCGGTCCAACAGTTGGTTGATGCGCGCCTGCAGGCGCTCATCCTCGTTCACCAGCGCATCGCCGGTCAGCACCCGGGTGAGGCCGCGGTTCTTCTGGGCGAAGCCCAGCAGCAGCGCGACGATCAGCTCCGCCTGCCTGGTGCCCGACTGCTCCTCGGCGGCGATCCTGTTAATGACAGAAAACAGGCTGGATTCGATGAACTCGATCAGGCCCTCGAACATCTGGGCCTTGCTGGCGAAGTGGCGGTAGAGGGCCGCCTCGGAGACGTCCAGCTTCTTCGCCAGCAGGGCGGTGGTGATTTTTTCCCCTTTGGGATCCTGCAGCATCTCCGCAATGGTTTGCAGGATCTGCAGCCTTCTCTCCCCCGGTCTCAAGGCCATGCCCACCCCCTTGTTGTTAGAGCCCCTGGAGCCTGCCCAGCTTGCGCGGCAGCTCGAGCACCGATTTTAGCCTGAGGTCAACGAAAGGGGCAGTGCGCGGGCTGCGACTGATCCATACGGTGCGCATCCCCAGGCGCCGGGCGGTCTGCAGGTTTTCCAACGAATCCTCCACCATGACGCAGCGGCGCGGATTGAGCCGGTGGGCCTTCAGCAGGCGCAGGAAGCCATGGATACCGGGCTTGGGCCGGAAGCGGGACTGCTCGATGGCGAACACGGCCTCGAAGCAGCGGCTCACCCCCAGGATGTCCAGCACCAGTTCGGCATAGCGCTGCGGACCGTTGGAGAACACGATCTTGCGCCCCGGCAGGCGCTTGAGCATGGCGCGTAGCCCCCGGTCGAAGACAATCATGCGCCGCGGCTCCGGCAGCTGGTGGGTGTGCCAGAGGAAGTGGTGCGGGTCGGTGCCGTGGTGGCGCATGAGGCCCAGCAGGGTGGCGCCGTAGAGCTGCCAGTAGCGCTGGCGCAGGGCGCTGGCTTCGTCCTCCTCCAGACCCAGGTGCCGCGCCACGTAATCGGTCATGGCGCGGTTGATATGGGGAAAGACGTGGGGCGAGGCGTCGTGCAGGGTGTTGTCGAGATCGAAGATCCAGATGGGCGAAGAATGAAGATCGGGCGTGGCCACTGGCCTACTTGCTCTTGATCAGCGTCCCCACCCCATGGTCGGTGAGGATTTCCAGCAGCAGGGCGTGCTCGACGCGGCCATCGATGATGTGCACGCTCTTCACGCCGCTGCGCGCCGCGTCCAGGGCCGAACTGATCTTGGGGATCATGCCGCCCGACAAGGTGCCGTCGGCCACCATGTCGTCGATCTGTTTCGGCGTGATACCCGTGAGCAGCCTGCCGTCCTTGTCCAGCACGCCCGGAGTGTTGGTGAGCAGCACCAGCTTTTCCGCCTTGAGGACTTCCGCCAGCTTGCCGGCCACCACATCGGCATTGATGTTGTAGGACTCGCCGTCCTCACCCACGCCGATGGGCGCGATGACCGGGATGAAATCCCCCGTGTCGAGGAAGGCGATGAGGCTGGGATCGATGGCGGTGATGTCGCCCACGGCGCCGATGTCGAGGAACTCGTCGGCCTTGTCCTTGCTGGGCATCAGCAGCTTGCGCGCCCTGATGAAACTGCCGTCCTTGCCGGTGAGGCCCACCGCTTTGCCCCCGGCCTGGTTGATCAGGGCGACGATTTCCTTGTTCACCTGGCCGCCCAGCACCATTTCGACGATCTCCATGGTCTCACGGTCAGTGACGCGCATGCCCTGGATGAACTCGCCCTTCTTGCCGACGCGCTTGAGCAGGTCGTCGATCTGCGGCCCGCCGCCGTGCACCACCACGGGATTCATGCCCACCAGCTTGAGCAGTACCACGTCGCGGGCGAAGCAGCGCTTGAGCTTGTCGTCGGTCATGGCGTTGCCGCCGTACTTCACGACGATGGTCTTGTCCTGGAAGCGGCGGATGTAGGGCAGAGCTTCGGCCAGGATGGCGGCCTTGACGGCGGGAGAGAGCGTGTCGGTCATGGCATGCAGGGAGCAGGCGGGTTGGGCAAAGCGGGAATTTTAAACGCAATGCCCGCTGCGGAAGCGGAGAAAAAAGGCGGGAAGCCTGGTGCCTCCCGCCACTGCCTCAGGTCCGGGCTGGCGCCCGAATCCGGAGAAGGGGATTACTCGATGGTCAGCCGCTTGGCGCTGGTGGCCGCCCTCTTGGGCAGGTTCAATTCCAGCACACCGTCCACGAACTTGGCGCTGGCCTGGGCTTCATCGATGTCCTGGCCGAGCTGGAAGCTGCGCGATACCTTGCCGAAATAGCGTTCGGTACGCAGCACGCGCTCGCCTTCCTTCACTTCCTTCTCCTGCTTGCGCTCGGCCGTAATAGCGACCACCGAACCGTCAATGTTGACGTGGATGTCTTCCTTCTTGATTCCGGGTAGTTCGGCGTACACCACATACGCGTTCGGTTGCTCCTTCACGTCTATCCTGATGGACGGCGCTTCAACCTGGCTGCCGAACTCGACCGGGCGGACGAAAAAGCCGCGGAAGAAATCCTCGAACGGATCAAAGCGGGTCAGGTTTGCCATATCATCTCTCCTATCGAACGGACTGATTCCAATATAGGGTGCGGGCCGCGGGTTTCAAGCCCTCGGCGGGAAACCATGACAAGAGAAGACGGCAATCACGCCTGTGCCCGTTGCGGACGGGCTTTCACCTGCGGCCTGTTGGCGGGCGCGCCGCGCTGCTGGTGTGCCGATGTGCCGCCTGTGACTCCCAGGGCCGGGGCGGGCTGCTATTGTCCGGAATGCCTGCGCCTGGTGGCCTTCGAGCAGGAAGCGCAGGCGCTCAAAGAGGTTTGAGGCGGCCCGGCAGCATGCGTATGGCAGCCCGGTTGGTCCAGGAAAAAACCCGCTCGGCGGCGTCCCGCCAGGGCAGCCATACATGGCCCAGGTGCTCATCCGGGGCGAGGGCCACGGGCAGGGGCCGGGGCACCAGCAGGCTGAATACGTGCTCGGTGTTGTGGGTCGTGCCGGGGGCGTATCGCCAGCGCCACTGGGGATAGATCGCAAAGCGGTTGGCAATCCGCCAGTCATCCAGCGGATAGCGCCGGGCATCTATACCCGTTTCCTCGGCGGTCTCCCGGATGGCGGTGTCGATCAGATTCTCCCCCTCTTCCTGGCTGCCGGTCACCGATTGCCACAAGCCGGGAAGGGCCGCGCGCTCCAGCAACAGCACTTGAAGGTCGGGTGTGTGGATCACCACCAGCACCGACACGGGTATTTTGAACGCCGGCATCAGGGCAGCTCGGGCAGCCAGGCCGCGCCGTCGGCACGCACATCCACCAGAGTCCAGAAAGGCACGCCCTCCTGGCGCCAGGACTCGGCCGCGCCGGCGAAGATCTGCAGCGCCGTATCCAGATCCGCAGCGTGGGCGGCGTGCAGGCGGTCGGCGTTCTCCAGCAGCACGACATAGCCCGGCGCCGGCCACCAGGACAAATCCACCAGGCATTCCTCCAGGGCGTCCCAGTTGCGCCCGAACCAGTCGGGGAAGTCGAGGGCGGCCGCCACCGCATCGAGCAGGCCGGCCTTGTCGCTCACGGTGAGCAGGTCGATGGGGAAAAGCCCATAGCCCAAGGACTTGGCCGCCTCGGCCAGCTCGTTCCTGCCGCCGACCGGGGCATGATAGACGCCGCTCTTATCGACGTCGCACAACAGGGCTTCGTACTGTGCGCGGCTCATGGCCGGATTCTCCTGAAGCTGCGGTAGTGGTCGGGGGTGTAGTAGTACTCCCCGGAGATTCTCACGTCGCCCGTATCGCCCGCCCCGGCGACGATGCGCCGGGCGCCCCGGTCGCGCGCACCCGGAGTGGGCACGGTGTATTCCCGATAATAGCCGCGTGGCCTGGCGGGCAGCAGACCTTCCCGGTTGGCGAACACGGCGCCGTCCTTGCGGTGGGGAAAGGGCCCGCCCTGCCTGATCAGTGCCAGCGTCTCGCGCGCCTCCGGCGGCAGCTCCGCCACGGTGATCCAAGGCAGGGCCTCCGGCACCTGACGGGCAACCGCGGTCGGTGCCGCCAGTACGGCGAGCAAGACCAGGAAGAAACGGAGCGCGTAACCCATGGCGGCAAACCAAGGCGCGGGGGAAAGGGTGGGGGCGGGAGGAGGCTGCACCTCCTCCGGCGCAGGCGTCAGCTGGCGGCCTTGGCCGCTTCCGCTTGGCGTATGCGGATATGCAGCTCGCGCAACTGCCTTTCGTCCACTGGCCCGGGCGCCTGGGTGAGCAGGCACTGGGCGCGCTGGGTCTTGGGAAAGGCGATCACGTCGCGGATGGACTCCGCCCCCGCCATCAGGGTGACCACCCGGTCCAGGCCGAAGGCGATGCCGCCATGGGGCGGTGCGCCGTAGCGCAGGGCGTCCAGCAGGAAACCGAATTTCTGCTGGGCCTCCTCGGCGCCGATGGCCAGGGCCCGGAACACTTTGGACTGCACTTCCTCCCGGTGGATGCGCACCGAGCCGCCGCCGATCTCCCAGCCGTTCAAGGCCAAGTCGTAGGCCTTGGCCAGGCAGCGGGCGGGATCGCTGTCGAGAAAGGCTTCGTGGCCGTCCTTGGGCGAGGTAAAGGGATGGTGCAGAGCCACCCAGCGCCTTTCCTCGTCGTCGTACTCGAACATGGGGAAGTCGGTCACCCACACCGGGCGCCAGCCGGCTTCGGCATAGCCCTTCTCGTGGCCGATCTTCACCCGCAGGGCGCCCAGGGCGTCATTGACGATCTTGGCCTTGTCGGCGCCGAAGAAGATCAGATCGCCGTCGACGGCGTCGCAGCGCTCCAGGATTTGGGCGGCTACTTCGGCCGTCAGGAACTTGACGATGGGCGACTGCAGACCCTCCAGGCCCTTGGCCTTGTCGTTGACCTTGATGTAGGCCAGGCCCTTGGCGCCGTAGATGGCGACGAAACTGGTGTAGTCGTCGATTTCCTTGCGCGTCAGGCTGCCGCCGCCGGGAATGCGCAGAGCCGCGACCCGACCATCGGCCAGATCGGCCGCGGCCCGGAAGACCTTGAACTCCACGGTCTTCATCAAATCCGTCAGCTCGGTGAGCTGCAGGGGTACGCGCAGGTCCGGCTTGTCCGAGCCGTACTTGGCCATGGCCTCGACATAGGACAGGCGCGGGAAAGGATTGGGCAGCTCGACCCCCAGGGCCTGGCGGAACACGGAGCGGATCATCTCTTCCATGAGCGCGGTGATCTCGCCCTCGTCCAGGAAGGAGGTCTCGATATCCACCTGGGTGAACTCCGGCTGCCGGTCGGCGCGCAGGTCCTCGTCGCGGAAGCACTTGGTGATCTGGTAATAGCGGTCGAAGCCGGCCACCATCAGCATCTGCTTGAACAACTGGGGCGATTGGGGCAGGGCGTAGAACTGGCCGGGATGCACGCGCGAAGGCACCAGGTAGTCACGCGCCCCCTCTGGCGTCGACTTGGTGAGCATGGGGGTCTCGATGTCGATGAAGCCCTGCTCGTCCAGGAAGCGGCGGAAGGCCATGGCCACCTTGTAGCGCAGCATGAGGTTCTTCTGCATCTGGGGGCGGCGCAGGTCGAGCACCCGGTGGGTGAGCCGCACCGTCTCCGACAAGTGCTCGTCGTCCAGCAGGAAGGGCGGCGGCGCCGAGGTGTTGAGCACTTCGATGTCGCTTGCCACTACTTCGACCTCGCCGCTGGCGATGTTGGGATTGACCGTGCCCTCGGGGCGGGCGCGCACCAGCCCGACCACCTTGAGGACGTACTCGCCGCGCACGCCCTCGGCGGTCTTGAACGTCTCCGGGCGGTCCGGATCGCACACGATCTGCACTACGCCTTCCCGGTCCCGCAAGTCGATGAAGATGACTCCGCCGTGGTCGCGCCGGCGATGGGCCCAGCCCATCAGGGTGATGGTCTGCCCCAGGTAGGACTTGTTCACGAGGCCGCAGTACTGTGTTCGCATGTTGGTTCGGTTCCGGAAAAACGCGGCGGACGGGATGCCGCGGATCAATGATTCAGGGTGACGGGTTGCGGGAGGGGCTTGCGCAGCGGCGGCGCCACCACGCCCATGGAGATGATGTATTTCAACGCCTCGTCCACGCTCATGTCCAGCTCGATCACGTCGGCCCTGGGCATCATGAGGAAAAAGCCCGAAGTCGGGTTGGGCGTGGTGGGGACATAGACGCTCACGTATTCGCCGGACAGGTGGTTGACCACGTCCCCCCCGGGCTGGCCGGTCATGAAAGCGATGGTCCAGCTGCCCGGGCGCGGGTATTGCACCAGCAGCGCCTTACGGAAGGCCTCCCCGCTGGAGGAGAACAGGGTGTCCGAGACCTGCTTGACGCTGTAGTAGACCGATTTCACCACCGGGATGCGGCCCAGCACGCCTTCCCAGAAGCGCACCAGGCGCTGGCCGATGATGTTGGCCGTGACCAGGCCGGTGAGGAAGACCACGAACAGGGTCAGGATGACCCCCATCCCGGGGACGCTGAATCCGAACAGCCGCTCCGGCCGTATGGCCTGGGGCAGCAGCAGGATCGTCTGATCCATGGTGCTGACGATCAGGTGCAGGACCCATACCGTGATCGCCAGGGGCACCCAGATCAGCAACCCAGTGATGAAATATTTCTTCATGAACTGCCGGCGCAGGCGCAGGCATTGCCGCAGCCGTGGGCGGCCTTCTCCGATTCGTTCTTGCTGTCGGACTTCTTGGCACTGCCGCCCTTGAAGTCGGTGGCGTACCAGCCGCTACCCTTCAACTGGAAGCCGGCAGCGCTGAGCAGCTTGTCGAAACTCGCCTTGCCGCATTCGGGGCAGGTGGTGAGCGGGGCGTCGCTTAGCTTCTGCAGATATTCCTTTTGGAACCCACAGGCACTGCAGCGATATTCATAAATCGGCATGACAACCTCCGGAAAGCCAGAAATTATAACTTAAGTCGTTGCTGGAAAAGCGCTAATAGCCCCGCGTGGCGGGTAGTCGGAAAATGAAGGCGGAGGCGCGCTTTTTCAAGCGGGCGTGGCTCACAGGCCGAGGTAGGTGCGGGTCAGGGATTTGCCCCAGAACAGGACGATGACCCCCGCCCCAGCCAAGTAAGGCCCGAAGGGGATGGGCACGTTGCGGCCATGGCGCGCGAACACGATCAGGGCGATGCCGACGGAAGCGCCCACCACCGAGGAAGCCAGGATGGCCAGGGGCAGCATCTGCCAGCCGAACCAGGCACCGATTGCCGCCAGCAGCTTGAAGTCGCCATAGCCCATGCCCTCCTTGCCCGTGGTGAGCTTGAACAGCCAATAGACGCTCCACAAGGCCAGGTAGCCCGCCACCGCGCCAATCACGGCGCTGCGCAGGTCGGTATAGGTTCCTCCCAGGTTGAGCAGCAGCCCCAGCCACAGCAGGGGCAGGGTGATGCTGTCGGGGAGCAGCTGCTTGTCGAAATCGATGAAGGTCAGGGCCACCATGGACCACAAGAACACCAGGGCGCCCGCCGTGGCCCAGGACCAGCCGAAGCGCCAGGCCGCATAGGCGCTCAGCAGCCCGGAGATGGCCTCGATTACCGGATAGCGCAAGCCGATGGGTGCCTGGCACGCGGAGCATTTGCCGCGAAGGACGAGATAGCTGACCAAGGGGATGTTCTCCAGCGCCGAGATCCGGTGGCCGCAACGAGGGCAGCGGGAACGGGGGATGGCCAGGCCCAGGGGCTCGAACTGGGGTGGCGCCTCGCCGCGCAATTCCGCGCATTGCACCGCCCAGTCGCGCTCCATCATGATCGGCAGACGGTGGATGACGACGTTGAGGAAACTGCCCACCATCAGGCCGAGCAAGAGCGCCAAGGCAGTCAGGGCGAGGGGATCGAGCGGCATCGGCTGGCTCACAAAAAAAAGGCCCCGGAGCGAGGCCGCACAAAGGGGATCGGAATATCTCCTAGACGACTTGGCCCAGCTTGAAGATCGGCAGGTACATGGCGACCACCAGGCCGCCGATGATGGTCCCCAGGAACACCATGATGATGGGCTCCATGAGGCTGGACAGGGCTTCGGTGGCGTCGTCCACTTCCTGCTCGAAGAAGTCGGCCACCTTGCCCAGCATGTTGTCCAGCTGGCCCGATTCCTCGCCGATGGAAACCATCTGCACCACCATGCTGGGGAACACCGCGGCGTTCTGCATGGCCACGGTCAGGCTGGTGCCGGTGCTCACCTCGTTCTGGATCTGCTTGGTGGCCATTTTGTACACGTGGTTGCCGGAGGCGCCGCCCACCGAGTCCAGGGCCTCGACCAGGGGCACGCCGGCGGCGAACATGGTGGATAGGGTACGGGCCCAGCGGGCGATGGTCGCCTTGCGGATGATGTCGCCGAAAATGGGCAGGCGCAGGAAGCTGCGGTCCAGGAACGCCTGCATGGCCGGCGAGCGCTTCCAGAAGAAGAAGAAAGCGTACAGGCTGCCTCCCAGGAGCGCCGCCACGATATACCAGTACTCCACGAAGTAATCGGACAGGGCGATGACCATGAGCGTTGGCCCGGGCAGGTCGGCGCCGAAGCTGGTGAACACCTTCTTGAATTCGGGCACCACGAAGATCAGGATCACCGCGGTGACGATGATGGCCACCACGATCACGGCGATGGGATAGAACAGGGCCGACTTGATCTTGCTCTTGATGGCGAGGATCTTCTCCTTATAGGTGGCCAGGCGGTCCAGGAGGTGGTCGAGAATGCCGGCCTGCTCCCCTGCCGCCACCAGGTTGCAGAACAGGGCGTCGAAGTGGGCCGGATACTTGCGGAAGGCCTGGCTGAGGCTGGAACCGGTTTCCACGTCGGACTTGATGTCGGTCAGCAGCTTGGCGACGCCCCGGTTGCCCGAGCCCTTGGCCACGATGTCGAACGCCTGCAGCAGGGGCACGCCTGCCTTCATCATGGTTGCCAGTTGCCGGGTGAAAAGGGTGATGTCCTTTTCGGTGATCTTGCCGCCTCGGCCGAAGGACTGCTTCTTGATCTTGGTGACCATGACACCCTGGCGGCGCAGGGTCGCTTGCACCAGGGCTTCGCCGCCGGCGCGCATTTCGCCGCGCAGGATCTTGCCGGTCTTGTCCTTGCCCTCCCAGATGAAGGTGTGCTCCTTGGCCGGAGCCGGCTTGCGCGGGGCGGCTTTCACTGCGGTAGCCATTCGTATCTCCTGATCCTTACTCGTTGGTGGTGCCGAGCACCTCTTCCAGGGAGGTGACGCCCTGCTTGGCCTTGAGCAGGCCGGACTGGCGCAGGTCCCGGATGCCTTCCTGCTGCGCCTGGGCGGCGATGTCCATGGAATTGCCGCCGGTCATGATGATGCGCTGGATTTCCTCGGAAATCGGCATCACCTGGTAGATGCCGACGCGCCCCTTGTAGCCGCTGCCCTTGCACCGGTCGCAACCATTGGGACCGTACAGCTGCCAGGTGCCGTCGATTTCGTCCTCCCGGAAACCGGCCTCGATCAGCGCCTCGATGGGGATGGTCACCGGTTTCTTGCAGGCGCACAGGCGCCGCGCCAGCCGCTGGGCCGTGATGAGAATGACGCTGGAGGCGATGTTAAACGGCGCCACCCCCATGTTCTTGAGCCGCTCCAGGGTCGTGGGGGCATCGTTGGTGTGCAGGGTGGACAGCACCAGGTGGCCAGTCTGGGCGGCCTTGATCGATATCTCCGCGGTTTCCAGGTCGCGGATTTCGCCCACCATGATGATGTCCGGGTCCTGGCGCAGGAAGGCGCGCAGGGCCGACGCGAAGGTCAGCCCGGCCTTCTCGTTTACGTTCACCTGGTTGATCCCGGGCAGGTTGATTTCCGCCGGGTCCTCGGCGGTGGAGATATTGATGCCCGGTTTGTTGAGAATGTTGAGACAGGTGTAGAGGGAAACGGTCTTGCCGCTGCCGGTCGGGCCAGTGACCAGGATCATGCCGTAAGGCCGCTCGATGGCGGCCATGAGCGCTTCCTTCTGGTCCGGCTCGTAACCCAGGGCGTCGATCCCCAGCATGGCGCTCGACGGGTCCAGGATACGCATCACGATTTTCTCGCCGTGCAGCGTCGGCAGAGTGCTCACGCGGAAGTCGATGGCCTTGTTCTTGGACAGCACCAGCTTCATGCGGCCGTCCTGGGGTATGCGCTTTTCCGAGATGTCGAGGCGGGAGATGACCTTGATGCGCGAGGCGATCTTTTCCTTGATGACCAGGGGCGGCTGGGCCACTTCGCGCAGCAGGCCGTCGGTGCGGTAGCGGATGCGGTAATACTTCTCGTAGGGCTCGAAGTGGATGTCGGACGCTCCTTCGGCGATGGCATCGAGCAGGATTTTCTGGATGAACTTGACGACCGGGGCGTCATCTACCTCCACCGTGGTGACTTCCGCCTGCTGCTGGGTGCCCTCGTCGGTCAGTTCATCGAGGCTGACGTCGAAGTCCTCGCCAGCCAGATCCTGCAGCGTTTTCTCGGTCGATTCAGCCAGTTTGGCGACCAGGGGCGCCAGCTTGTCTGCTTCCACCACCACCGGATCCACGGCGAGCCCGGTCTGGAAACGGATTTCATCCAGCGCCCGCAGGTTGGTCGGATCGGCCAGGGCCACGGCCAGGCGGTTGCCGCGCTTGGCCAGGGCGACGACGTTATGGGCCTGGATCAGCTTGCGGTCGATCGCGTCCTTGGCCAGGTGGCCTTCTTCATAGGCGTTGAGATCGAGCAGCGGGTAGCCGAAAGTCTCTGCGGCAAAGGCGGCGATGTCCCGGGCGGTCATGCGCCCGGCGGAGATGAGCTGGGCCACGAACCCGGTCCCGGCGGAGGCCCCCTGGGCGGCGAAATGCTCCGCCTCGGCTTCTTTCAGCCGCCCTTGCTGCACCAGGGCGCGGGCCAAACCGCTCAACGGAGTCTGCAGGGTTGCCGCCATGGAGGACGAACATTACGGGATTATGCCGACAATAGCCCCAGGATAATGCACGCCAATGGACTATTTGTAAAGACTATCCGTAGGATAGACGAGGTTTTTATGAAATTGGGTAAAGTTCAGGAAGGTGTTGCGGACGGACGATAGAGCTTGACCATGCGCACCATGCGGTCCTGGGTCTGGACGATCTCCATGGGCACGTCCGCGATCTTCACGCTGACGCCCGCTTCGGGAATATCGCGGAAATGCTCCAGAATGAGCCCGTTCAAAGTCTTGGGGCCGTCCAGGGGGAGATTCAGGGCAAGACGCCGATTGAGCTCGCGCAAGGGCCGTCCGCCCTCCACCAGAACGCTGCCGTCCTCGCCCCATTCCAGCTCGTCGCCGCCGGTAGGGATGCTGGTGGTGAATTTGCCGATGATCTCCTCGATGATGTCCTCCAGGGTAACCAAGCCCAGGAGCTCGCCGTACTCGTCCACAATCAAGCCCATGCGTTGCTGGTTGTCCTGGAAGAACTGCAGCTGGGCGTAGATGGGGGTGGCGGCGGGGACGAAATAGGGCTTGGCCAGCAGCTCGCGGATTCTATCCCGATCGAACTCGTTATCCATCAGGGCGGCGATCAACCGGCGCTGATGGAGTATGCCCACCACGTTGTTGGGATCTTGCTCATATACCGGCAGCCGCGTGTGATAGCTGGTCGCCAGCTGCGCCTTGATGTCCTCCACTGGCGCGCCGATGTCGATGGCTTCCATGGCGCCCCGGGGTGTCATGATGTCCTCCACCGTGATGCGCTCCAGCTCGAACAGGTTGAGCAGAATGCTTCGATGCTGCTTGGGTATGAAGTGGCCGGCCTCCAGCACCAGGGAGCGCAGCTCTTCGGCCGACAACTGCTGCGGCTGGCTGCCCTGGGGCTTGAGGCGGATCATCCACAGCAGGGCCGACACGAACAGATTGACGAACCAGACGGCGAAATAGAACACCCGCAGCAGCGGCGTCAGGACGAAACTGACCAGGGGCGCGAGGCGGTCCGCCAGGCTGGCGCCGATGACTTTGGGCGTGATCTCGGAGAAGACGAGAATGAGAAAGGTGACCACCAGGGTACCCAGCCCCAGCGCCCACTTCTTTTCGCCGAACAGTTCCAGAGTGATCACGCTCACCAGGGTGGCGGCCGCGGCATTTACCAGATTGTTGAAGATCAGGA
>JBMOQT010000003.1:0-25105 GCA_049320945.1 Pseudomonadota bacterium | reverse complement strand
CGTGAGCGCGGCGGCTGGGAAGAGGAAGGACGTGGCGGCGGGCGCCGCCACGTCTAAAAGATGGCGGCGTGCAGCGCTTGCAGGAGGAAGGCCAGGCCCGCTACCGCCACCGCACCTACGAGGAGATTATTGAGGCTTGCGGAGTTTCTGCCGCGATCCAGCAGCCGCTTGAGGAGATAGGCGCCGGCGATGACTGCCGCCAGGCTGCCGAGGCTGGCGGCGCTGGGGTCTTGCACATTCGTACGCAGGAGATCAAGGAGCCAGCCGTCCGGCCCCAGGGCGGAGAAGACGATGCCGCCAATGCCGAACATCAGGCAGACGGCGACCATGACCGACACGAACGTATCGCGGCTTTCGTGCACCAGGCGCATGGCGGCATCTCCTCTCAGGCATAAAAAAAAGCCGGCCACAGGCGGGGTGCGATCGGTTGGCTCAGGACCGATCCCCGTAGGAAGAGGCGCCCCGCCGAACGGGCAGGCCGGCATTCGAAAAGTGTTGAAGTCGCGGGAGCCGAGCCGCAATCGCTCCCAAGCCTTCGTCTGAACTCGTTAAAGCAAACCATATGCCATTATTAGCCTTTTCAGGGAAATCATGACGTTAGTGGCGGGTAGCGGCACCAAAGGGAAAACGGTTGGGAGCCATACCGTCGGGCAAGCCCGACAAATAAAAGCTGCAACACAGCAACTTATTGAAAACTAATCAGTTTTAGGTGTCGGGAGATCCCGACGGCGGATTGCGGATAAAACAGGGTCAGATCTTTTCGCTCTTGAACAGAGCAGGGACGAGATTGTGCCGTTGCAGCAATTTGTAGAATTCGGTGCGGTTGCGCTGGGCCATGCGTGCCGCCTGGGTAACGTTGCCGCCGGTAGCCTTGAGCAGGCGCACCAGGTAGTCGTATTCGAAGGCACGCCGCGCCTCGTCCAGGGACGGCAGCAGGGTCGCCTCGTCGCGCAGGGCCTGCTGCACCAGGGTGGCGGGCACCACCGGCGACGTGCTGAGGGCGACGCACTGTTCCACCACGTTCAGCAACTGGCGCACGTTGCCCGGCCAGGAGGCATTCACCAGCAGCTCCAGGGCGTCCGGGGCGAAGGAGCGGGCGGCCTTGTGATAGCGCTCGGCCAGCTGCTCGACGAAATGGGCGCACAGCAGGGGGATGTCTTCGCGCCGCTCCGCCAGGGTGGGCAGGTGCAGGGACACCACGTTCAGGCGGTAGTAGAGATCCTGGCGGAAGGTCCCGTCGTGGATGCTCTCGTCCAGGTTGCGATGGGTGGCCGACAGGATGCGCACGTCCACCGGCACGCTCTCGGTGGAGCCCACCGGCCGCACCGCCCGATCCTGCAGGGCGCGCAGCAGCTTCGCCTGGAGCGCCAGGGGCATGTCGCCGATCTCGTCCAGGAACAGAGTCCCCCCCTGGGCCGCCTGGAACAGGCCGCGATGGCTGTAGACCGCGCCCGAGAAGGCGCCCCGGGCATGGCCGAACAGCTCGCTCTCCAGCAGGTTTTCCGGGATGGCGGCGCAGTTGACTGCCAGGAACGGCCCATTGGCGCGGCGGCTGGCGCGGTGGATGGCCTGGGCCAGCAATTCCTTGCCCGTACCGCTGGCGCCGCAGATCAGCACGCTGGCATCGGACTCGGCCACCAGCTTGGCCTGGCGCAGCACTTCCTCCATGCGCTGGCTGCGCGTGACGATGCCGGCGCGCCAGGCCTCCACCTCGCTCACCGGGCCGCCGCCCAGTTTGAGGGCGTTATGCACCTGATCGAGCAGGTCCTTGCCGTCGAAGGGCTTGGTGAGGAAACCGAACACGCCGCGCTGGGTGGCCGTCACGGCGTCGGGGATGGTGCCGTGGGCGGTCAGGATGATCACGGGCAGGGTGGGCATCATGGCGTGGATGCGCTCGAACAAGGCCATGCCATCCATGCCCTCCATGCGCAGGTCGGTGATGACCAGCTGCGGGCGCAGCACGGCCAATTGTCCCAGCGCCTCTTCGGCGCTCTCGGCGGTATGCACCAGATAGCCGGCGGCGGACAGACGCAGCGCGATCAGCTGCAGCAGGTCCCGGTCGTCATCCACCAGAAGAATGCTGGCTTTCCCTTGGCCCATGGTCAGCGCCTTCCGCGCCGGAGATTTTCTTCGATCTTCAGCATGGCATCCAGCTTCTGCTGCAACTCGTCGGCGCGGCGCTGCTCCTCCTTCACCAGGGTTTCAAGGCGCCTGGTCTCCCGCGCCTGGTCCGCCGCCAGGCGCGCGAGCAGGGTGGCCAGGTGGCGCCGCGGCGATTCGCCCGCCGGCAGGCGGCTGCCCACGCCCTCAAGCAGGGCCAGCAGGCGCGCCTCGTCGCGCCAGGGGGCGCCCGGAACGGACATGAGCAAGGCCAGCCGCAGCCGCGCCAGCTCGTCGCGGCTGCGAGCATACGCCTGATTGGCCGCCTGATATTCGCGCTTGAGATCGTCCGCCGGCATGCCCAGCAGGCGCTGATAGTAGGCCAGCAGGGAGACCACTTCGTCGGCCTCCTTGGCTGCATCGGACTTCTCCGGTGGCGCCTCGACCGCCGGTGGCGCCTCAACCGCCGCCGGCGGCGGGATGGCGCAGCCGGCCAGCCACAGCGCGGCCAGCAGGAACGCTCCTCTTGTCGCTTTCATTCTGTTCATTCTGTTTTCTTCCATTCCAGGGGTAGTGTCAGGCGGAAATGCCCGCCTTTCCCTTCCTCGCCCACTACCTGGATCCTGCCCCGATGGGCGATCACGTACTCTTTGGCGATGGCCAGTCCGAGCCCGCTTCCCTTGACTCCGCCCTTGCGCGCCTGGGTGCCGCGGAAGAAGGGCTCGAAGATCTTCTCCCGGTCCTCGGGCGCCACGCCCGGGCCCTCGTCCATGACGTCGAGCACCGCGCTGTCCCCCGCCTGGCGCAGCTCCATGCGGATGGTGCCCTCCCGCGGCGAAAACTTGATGGCATTGGTCAGGAGGTTGTCCACCACCACGCGCAGCTTCTCCGCGTCGCCCTCGACGATGACCGGCGCGAGCTTGCGCTCGACGCGAATGCCGCGCGCCGCCAGCACCACGCGCTGGGCGCGGAACACCTTGGTGCACACCACATCCAGCGCCACCGGTTGCGGATCGATGGCATGGGCGGCGAAACCGGCCTGCTGGTAGTTCAGCAGGTCCTCGATCTGGCGCTGCAGGCGCTTGCTGTTCTGGGTGAGGATGTCCACGATGGTGCGCTGCTGATCGTTGAGCGGCCCGGGCACACCTTCGCTCAGCAGCTGGGCGCCCTCGCGGATGGCGGTGAGCGGCGTCTTGAGATCGTGGGATACATGGCGCAGGAAACGGCTCTTTTGCTCTTCCAGCTCCGCCAGGCGCTGGCGCAGCCAATCCAGCCGGCGTCCCAGGTAGGTCAGGTCCTGGGGGCCCGCCACCGAAATTCCATCAGTATACTCGGCGCGGCCGATGGTGCGGATGGCGCGGTCCACCTGCTCGATCTGGCGCGAGATCACGTAACGGAACCACAGGGCGATCACCAGCGCCATGGCGACGGCGGCCAGCAGCTGCCACAGCAGCAGGTTGTGGGCGCTCTGGGCCATGGCCTGCAGGCGCTCCACCTCCGCCTCGATCACGGCGCGCCCGGCGCCAATGACCCGGCGCGCCTCGTCGCCCATGGCCACCAGTTCCGCCACCTCGTCGCGCTGGGCGGCCAACTGGGCCGTGCCCGATGCGCCCAGGCGCGCCAGCAGCCCGTCGGCGCGCGCCGTCACCCGCTGCAGCGCCAGCCGCTGCTCGCCGTTTAGTGGCAGGGCGCCGTAGTCGGCCAGCAGCTGGTTGAACTCGCCGTGCATGCGCCGGTAATCCTCCAGCAGCCGTTCGTCGCGCAGCAGCGCGAACTGGCGCAGCACCCGCTCCATGCCCGTCAGGGTCTCCGCCACGCCGCGCTGGCTGCGCGCCGCGACCGTCGCCTGGTCCACCGCGCGCCGGCTCTCCTGGGCCAGCCGCTGCACCGTGTAGGCGGCGTTGCCCAAGGCGAACAGCAGAGGCAGCGCGACCAAGGCGAAGCCGGTCAGGATGAGGCGCAGGAAGGACTTGGGATAGAGGCGGTACACGCTTGCGGTCGCCGCTGAAATATAATTCCGGTTTTTACTCGCCCAATGATAGCGTGATGCAGCCCAGCCAGTCATCCACGGCTCCCCGCGTCTCCCTCATCGCCGCGGTGGCGCGCAACGGCGTCATCGGCCGCGGCAACGCCCTGCCCTGGCATCTGCCCCAGGACCTGAAGCGCTTCCGGGCGCTTACCACCGGCCATCCGATCATCATGGGGCGCAGGACCTACGAGTCCCTGGGGCGGCCCTTGCCCGGGCGGCGCAACCTGGTCGTCACGCGCGACCCGCATTTCGCCGCGGCAGGATGCTCGGTGGCGGCCTCGCTGGAGGCGGCCATCGCCGCCTGCGCCGGCACCACGGATGAAATCTTCATCATCGGCGGCGCCCAGATCTACCGGCAGGCGCTGCCACTGGCACAACGCCTGTATCTCACGGAAATCGACCAGGACTTCGAGGGTGACACGCACTTTCCGCCCCTCGACCGGCGCCAATGGCGGGAAACGGCGCGGGAAGCCCAGGCCGGGGCCGAAGTGCCGTTCGCCTTCGTGATTTACGAACGCACCTGAGCCTCGCGCCGGGGCGGCCTATTTCTGGACGACGCAGTCCACGAAGTAGCGCACCCTGCCGTCCACCTCCTCCTGCACCAGGCCGTGGATGTCAGTCTCGAAGCCGGGGAAGCGCTGGTTGAAGTCGCGCGCGAACTGCAGGTAGCGCACGATGGTGGAGTTGAAGCGTTCCCCGGGGATCAGCAGCGGGATGCCCGGCGGATAGGGCGTGAGCAGCACGCTGGTGACGCGGCCGGCCAGGTCGTCGATCTCCACCCGGTCGATCTCCCGGTGCGCCATCTTGGCGAAGGCGTCCGCCGGCTTCATGGCCGGCTCCATGTTGGACAGGTACATCTCCGTGGTCAGGCGTGCGATGTCGTTGGCCTTGTAGATGCCGTGGATCTGGTCGCACAGGTCGCGCAGGCCGATCTTCTCGTAGCGCGGGTACTTGGTGATGAACTCGGGCAGGACCCGCCACAGGGGCTGGTTCTTGTCGTAGTCGTCCTTGAACTGCTGCAGCTCGGTCACCATGGTGTTCCAGCGGCCCTTGGTGATGCCGATGGTGAACATGATGAAGAAGGAGTACAGGCCGGTCTTCTCGACGATAATGCCGTGCTCGGCCAGGTACTTGGTGACGATGGCGGCGGGAATGCCGCGCTCCGCGAACTCCCCGTCCACATCCAGGCCGGGGGTGATGACCGTGGCCTTGATCGGGTCGAGCATGTTGAAGCCCGGGGCGATGTCGCCGAAGCCGTGCCAGCGCTCGCCCGCCCGCAGCATCCAGTCCTCCCGGTCGCCAATGCCCTCTTCCGCCAGATACTCGGGGCCCCACACCTTGAACCACCAGGATTCGCCCAGTTCTTCGTCCACCTTGCGCATGGCGCGGCGGAAGTCCAGGGCCTCCATGATGGATTCTTCCACCAGGGCGGTGCCGCCGGGCGGCTCCATCATCGCCGCCGCCACGTCGCAGGAGGCGATGATGGCGTACTGGGGCGAGGTGGAGGTGTGCATGAGGAAAGCCTCGTTGAACACGTCCCGGTCCAGCTTGCGCGTCTCCGAGTCCTGCACCAGGATCTGGGACGCCTGGGACAGGCCCGCCAGCAGCTTGTGGGTGGACTGGGTGGAGAACACCATGGCGTCCTTGGTGCGCGGCCGATCCTTGCCGATGGCGTGCATGTCCCGGTAGAAGTCGTGGAAGGTGGCGTGGGGCAGCCAGGCCTCGTCGAAGTGCAGGGTGTCGATGGTGCTGCCCAGCATCTCCTTGATCATTTCCACGTTGTAGAGCACGCCGTCGTAGGTGCTCTGGGTGATGGTGAGCACGCGCGGCTTCGACTTCACGTTGCGCGCGAAGGGGTTGGCCTTGATCTTCTTCTGGATGTTCTCGGGCTTGAACTCCTCCAGGGGAATCGGCCCGATGATGCCGTAGTGGTTGCGCGTCGGCGTCAGGAACACGGGGATGGCGCCGGTCATGGTGATGGCGTGCAGCACCGACTTGTGGCAGTTGCGGTCCACGACCACGATGTCGCCCGGGGCCACCGTCGAATGCCACACGATCTTGTTGGAGGTGGACGTACCGTTGGTGACGAAGAACAGGTGGTCGCAGTTGAAGATGCGCGCGGCGTTGCGCTCGGAGGCCGCCACCGGGCCGGTATGGTCCAGCAACTGGCCCAGCTCGTCCACGGCGTTGCACACGTCGGCGCGCAGCATGTTCTCGCCGAAGAACTGGTGGAACATCTGGCCCACCGGGCTCTTGAGGAAGGCCACGCCTCCCGAGTGCCCGGGGCAGTGCCAGGAATAGGAGCCGTCCGAGGCGTAGTGGGTGAGCGCCCGGAAGAAGGGCGGCGCCAGACTGTCCAGGTAGGTCTTGGCCTCGCGCACCACGTAACGGGCGATGAACTCCGGCGTGTCCTCGAACATGTGGATGAAGCCGTGCAGCTCGCGCAGCACGTCGTTGGGGATGTGGCGCGAGGTGCGCGTCTCGCCGTACAGGAAGATGGGGATGTCGGCATTGCGGAAGCGGATTTCCTCGACGAAGGCGCGCAGCTGGCGCAGCGCCTCCTTGGCCTCTTCCGGGGTGCCGCCGCCGAACTCCTCGTCGTCTATGGACAGGATGAAGGCCGAGGCGCGGCTCTGCTGCTGGGCGAAGGAGGTCAGGTCGCCATAGCTGGTCACCCCCAGCACCTCCATGCCCTCGTCCTCGATGGCCTTGGCGAGCGCCCGGATGCCCAGGCCGCTGGCGTTCTCGGAGCGGAAATCCTCGTCAATGATGATGACGGGAAAGTGGAATCTCATCGGGTACCTCTGGTAGCGTTTCCGGTTTCTGCCTTCGAGTGCCTGACTCGGGCAGGGTTCGCCGATCCGGGAAACCGGCGGCTCAGATCTTGGGCGGGGTCACGCCCACCTGCCCCTGGTACTTTCCGCCCCGGTCCTTGTAGCTGGTCTCGCACGTCTCGTCGGACTCGAAAAAGATCACCTGGGCGACGCCCTCGTTGGCGTAGATCTTGGCGGGCAGCGGCGTCGTGTTGGAGAACTCCAGGGTGACGTAGCCCTCCCATTCGGGCTCGAAGGGGGTGACGTTCACGATGATGCCGCAGCGGGCGTAGGTGCTCTTGCCCAGGCAGATGGTGAGCACGTTGCGCGGGATGCGGAAGTACTCGACAGTGCGCGCCAGGGCAAAGGAATTGGGCGGGATGATGCACCACTCCCCATGCACCTCGACGAAAGAGTTGGGGTCGAAGTTCTTGGGATCGACAATGGTGCTGTTGATGTCGGTAAACAGCTTGAATTCGTTCGAGCAGCGGATGTCGTAGCCGTAGCTGGACGTGCCGTAGGACACGATCTTGCGCCCGTCCACCTCCCGCACCTGGCGCGGCTCGAACGGCTCGATCATGCCGTACTCCTCCGCCATGCGGCGGATCCACTTGTCCGATTTGATGCTCATATACTGTGACGGGTGACGGGTGACGGGTGACGAAAAACGCGCAATTGTCACTCGTCTCCCGTCACTTGTCACGTATTTTGCACCACGATGTTCGGGAAGCGGGACGTCATGTCCTTCGCCTTCTCGGCGATTCTCACCGCCACGCGCCGGGCGATGGCGCGGTAGATGTCCGCCACCCGGCCGTCCGGGTCGGCCACCACGGTGGGATGGCCGCCGTCGGCCTGCTCGCGGATGCTGATGTCCAGGGGCAGCTGGCCCAGCAGTTCCACCTCGTAGTCCCTGGACATGCGCTCGCCGCCGCCGCTGCCGAAGATGGGCTCCTCGTGGCCGCACTTGGAACAGATGTGGATGGACATGTTCTCGACGATGCCGAGGATGGGGATGCCCACCTTCTCGAACATCTTGAGGCCCTTGCGCGCATCCAGCAGGGCGATGTCCTGGGGCGTGGTGACGATCACGGCGCCGGTCACGGGCACCTGCTGGGCCAGGGTGAGCTGGATGTCGCCGGTGCCCGGCGGCAGATCGATCACCAGGTAGTCCACGTCGCGCCAGCGGGTGTCGTTGAGCAGCTGCTGCAGGGCCTGGGTGACCATGGGGCCGCGCCACACCATGGGCTGCTCCGGGTCGATGAGGAAGCCGATGGACATGGCCTGCACGCCGTAGGCTTCCAGGGGCTCCAGGCTCTTGCCGTCCCGGGACTCGGGCCGGCCGGTGATGCCCAGCATCTGGGGCTGGGAGGGGCCGTAGATGTCGGCGTCCAGGATGCCCACGGTGGCGCCTTCGGCGGCCAGGGCCAGGGCCAGGTTGACCGCGGTGGTGCTCTTGCCCACGCCGCCCTTGCCCGAGGCCACGGCGATGATGTTCTTGACCCCCGGGATCAGCTTCACGCCCCGCTGCACGGCGTGGGACACGATCTTGGAATAGACGTTGGCACTGACGTTGCCCACGCCCGGCAGGGTCTTCAGCTTGGCGATGACTTCGCGGCGGATGGCATCGATCTGGGTCTTGGCCGGATAACCCAGCTCGATGTCCACGGATACGTCGGCGCCGTCGATCTTGATGTTCTTGGCCGAGCGGGAGGTCACGTAGTCCTTGCCGGTGTTGGGGTCGGTCAGTTCTTTCAGGGCAGCCTGCACCTGCTGGTCGGTGATGCTCATTGAGTCTCCTGGCGTGTGATGGGTCGAGCCAATACTGGACTATTTTACTCCACTTTCAGCCCTTGGGGTCCGGCGCCCGCGCGGGCCGGGGCGCTTTGCTAGAATTTGGCTTTTCCCCGCGCCGGCTGCTGCCGCCGCACCAACCTTAGCACGACGTTCCGCGATGCCGACCACCCAGAAGCGCAAAATCCTCGTCACCAGCGCCCTGCCCTACGCCAATGGCGCCATCCACCTCGGCCACCTGGTGGAGTATATCCAGACCGACATCTGGGTGCGCTTCCAGAAGATGCGCGGGCACGAATGCTGGTACGTGTGCGCCGACGACACCCACGGCACGCCCATCATGCTGCGGGCAGAGAAGGAGGGCATCACCCCCGAGGCGCTGATCGCGCGCGTCCATGGCGAGCACACGCGCGACTTTGCCGGCTTCCATGTGGCCTTCGACAACTACCACTCGACCCACTCGGAGGAAACCCGCTTCTACGCCAACGATATCTACGCCAAGCTGAGGGCGGCGGGGCTGATCGAGGTGCGCGCCATCGAGCAGTTCTACGACCCGGTCAAGGAGATGTTCCTGCCGGACCGCTACATCAAGGGCGAGTGCCCCCGTTGCTCCGCCAAGGACCAGTACGGGGACTCCTGCGAGGTGTGCGGCGCCGCCTACGCCCCCACCGAGCTGAAGAACCCCTATTCCGCCGTGTCGGGCGCCACGCCCGTGCGCAAGGCCTCGGAGCATTACTTCTTCAAGCTGTCCGACCCGCGCTGCCAGGACTTCCTGCGCCGCTGGACCACGGGCCAGCTCACGCCCGAGCCGCCGCTGCAGCCCGAGGCGGCCAACAAGATGCAGGAATGGCTGGGAGCCGAGGGCGACAACAAGCTGTCGGACTGGGACATCTCCCGCGACGCGCCCTACTTCGGCTTCGAGATCCCCGGCGCCCCGGGAAAGTTCTTCTACGTCTGGCTGGACGCGCCCATCGGCTACTTCGGCAGTTTCCGCAACCTGGCGGCGCGCACGCCCGCCATCGATGTGGCGGCCTACACCGAGCGGGGCACGGACACGGAGCTATACCACTTCATCGGCAAGGACATCCTCTACTTCCACGCCCTGTTCTGGCCGGCCATGCTGCACCACGCGGGCTACCGCACCCCCACCAGGATCTTCGCCCACGGCTTCCTGACGGTGGACGGGCAGAAGATGTCCAAGTCGCGCGGCACTTTCATCACCGCCGAGAGCTATCTCCAGCAGGGGCTCAATCCGGAGTGGCTGCGCTACTACTATGCCGCCAAGCTCAACGACTCCATGGAGGACATCGACCTCAGCCTGGACGACTTCATCGCCCGGGTGAACTCCGACCTGGTGGGCAAGTACATCAACATCGCCAGCCGTTGCGCCGGCTTCATCACCAAGCGCTTCAACGGCCGGCTGGCGCCGGTGGACAGCCCCCTGCTGCGCGATACCCAGGCTGCCGCCGCCGCCATCGCCGAGCTGTACGAGACGCGCGAATACGGCAAGGCCCTGCGTGAGGTGATGGCCCTGGCCGACCGCGCCAATCAGTTCGTGAACGAGCACAAGCCCTGGGAACTGGGCAAGCTGGAAGGCGATACGCTGCAGCAGCACGTGTGCTCCGAGGCCATCAACCTGTTCCGCCTGCTCACCCTGTATCTGAAGCCGGTGCTGCCCAAACTGGCGGAGAACGTGGAGCGCTTCCTCAACATCGCGCCCCTTACCTGGGCCGACGCCGACACCCTGCTCGCCGCCGGGCATGTCATCAACGACTACAAGCACTTGATGACGCGCATCGAGCGCAGACAGGTGGATGCGTTGATTGAGGCGAATAGGGAGTCGTTGGCGCCTGCGCCTTCTGCGTGTGTGGCTCCTTCTGCGGGTGTGGTCTCCGCAACCCATCCCCCTTCCCGGCCTTCCCCCTTGAAGGGACCTTCTGCGGGTGTGGTCTCCTCGACCCATCCCCCTTCCCGGCCTTCCCCCTTGAAGGGGGAAGGAGGAGATGGCGGCGCCTTGGCGCCGGAGATTACGCTGGACGACTTCTCCAGGATCGACCTGCGCATCGCCCGCATCGCCCAGGCGGAGCACGTGGAAGGGGCGGACAAGCTCATCCGGCTCACCCTGGACCTGGGGCCGCTGGGCACGCGCCAGGTGTTCGCCGGCATCAAGTCCGCCTACGATCCCGCCGCCCTGACCGGCCGGCTCACGGTCATGGTCGCCAACCTGGCGCCGCGCAAGATGAAGTTCGGCCTGTCGGAAGGCATGGTGCTGGCGGCTTCGGGCGAAGGCCCCGGGCTCTACCTGCTGGGCCCCGACAGCGGCGCGCAGCCGGGCATGCGCGTGAAATAGCGCCATGTTCCCGCGGCGACGCCCCCGCCTGCGGCCCACGCCGCGCCTGCTGGCCTTCTTCGCCGTGGATATGGTGGGGCTCTACCTGTTCGCCGCCGGGCTGGTGTTCCTGGTGCGGGGCGAATCCATCCTCGGGCGCACGCTGCCGTCGAGCACCGCAGAGGCGGTGGTGGTGCTGCTGGCCGGACTGGCGGTCATGGTATGGGCGGCGGCGCACATGCTGCGCGAATCCCTCAGGCAGCACGCCGACGCCCAGGACAAGGGCCAGGCGTCCCGCTAGGCCGCCTTACTCGTCGGCACCCGGCGCCGCCTGCTGATCGCCGCCGGGCGCCGGGCCTCGCTCGTGGGCCTGGATATATTCGCGGATGAACTTGCGGATGACCTGGGAGGGCGTGACATCCTGCTCGGCGCAAATCTCCTCGAAGCGTTTTTTCTTCGCCGGATCTATCAGGAGGGTAAGTCGGGCGGTCTTGCGTTCCATGGGCGGCGGTGTTTTCGTTAACATATTATGTTAACGAAATGAACATTGCAAATCAATTTCGTGTTCAGGTAATGTTAACGCATATGTTGCCCAGGAGCTGGAAAGAGTGTCCATGACAGCGGGTGCGGCATGGCTGCCGATCGACGCCGCCGTGGCGCTCGCCGCCTGCTGGCTGGCCATCGGCGCCGCCGGCCTGCTCGCCCCGCGCAACCTGGCCTACGTCGGCCGCCTGCTGTTCCCCCTGGGCGCCCTGGTGGCGCTGCTGCTGGCGGGCGTGGGGCTCACCGCCCTGCGCGCCCCGCCCCAGGTGATGGTGCTGGCCCTGGGCCTGCCCGACCTGCCCTTCCATCTGCGCCTGGACAGCCTGTCGGCCCTGTTCCTGGTGCTGCTGGGCGGCGCCAGCGCCGGCATTTCCATCTACGCCGCAGGTTATTTCCGCCCGGGCGAGGGCACGGCGCCGGGCCTGCAATGCCTGCAATACCACCTGTTCCTCGCCAGCATGGCCTTTGTCATGATGGCCGACGACGCCTATTTCTTCATGGTGTCCTGGGAAACCATGGCCTTGTCCTCGTTCTTCCTGGTCACCTCGGATCACCGCCTCGCGGAGATCCGCCGCGCCGGCTACCTCTACCTGTTGATAGCCCATATCGGCGCCATCGGCATCCTGTTGTCCTTCGGCGTGCTCCAGGGGGGCAGCGGCGACTACACCTTCGCCGGCATGCGCGCCCAGCCCCATGCCGGCTGGTGGGCTAGCGCCGCCTTCGGCCTGGCCCTGCTCGGCTTCGGCGCCAAGGCGGGCATGCTGCCGCTGCACATCTGGCTGCCCGAGGCCCACCCGGCGGCGCCCTCGCCGGTATCGGCCATGATGAGCGGCGTCATGCTCAAGACTTCCATCTACGGCCTGCTGCGGGTGACCTTCGACCTGCTGCCCACCCAGTTGTGGTGGTGGGGCATCGTGGTGCTCGCCCTGGGCGTGCTCACCGCCCTGTTCGGCGTCGTCTTCAGCGCCGTGCAGACCGACATGAAGCGCCTGCTGGCCTACTCGTCCATCGAGAATATCGGCCTGATCCTGGTGGCCTACGGCCTGGCGGTCACTTTCCGCGGTTTCGGCATGGCGGCGCTGGCGGCGCTGGCCCTCACGGCCCTGCTCTACCACTGCCTCAACCACGCCGTCTTCAAGAGCCTGCTGTTCCTGTGCACCGGCTCGGTGCTCCATGCTACGCGCAGTCGCAGCCTGGGCCGGCTGGGCGGCCTGATCCATCGCATGCCCTGGGTGGCCTGGCTGGCGCTGTTGGGCGTGCTCGCCAGCGCCGGGCTGCCGCCGCTCAACGGCTTCGTGTCCGAGTGGCTGCTGCTGCAGAGCTTCCTGTTTACGCCGGGCCTGCCCCACGGCTACGTGAACATGCTGGTGCCGGTGGCGGCTGCCGCCGTGGCCATGACCGCGGCGCTGTCGGGCTACGTGATGGTCAAGTTCTTCGGCATCGTCTTCCTGGGCCGCCCGCGCGAGGAAAGCCTGGCCCAAGCCCACGACGCCGGGACGCTGGAGCGCATAGGCCTCGCCTGGCTGGCCGCCCTGTGCCTGCTGCTGGGCCTGTTGCCGGCGGCCGTGATCGGCGAACTGGACCGGGTTACCCGCCCCCTGGTGGGCCACGGCCTGGGCGAGGCGGTGCGCGCCGGCGGCTGGCTGCTGCTGGCGCCCATCGATGCCGCGCGGGCCAGCTACAGCCCGTTGTTGTTCCTGGCAGCGATCATCCTGGTGTTCGGCCTGGCAACGCTTGCCGTGCATCGCCTCTATCACCGCCGGGTGCGCCGCGCAGACCCCTGGGACTGCGGCTTCCCGCTGCAGACGGCGCGCATGCAAGATACCGCCGAGGGCTTCGGCCAGCCCATCCGCCAGGTATTCGAACCTTTCTTCCGCATGGAGCGGGAACTGCCCTCACCCTTCGACGCGGCGCCGCGCTACCGGGTGACGGTGGATGACCACCTGTGGCACTGGCTCTACCTGCCCATCGCCAAGGCGGCCGAGTTCGGCACGCGTCTGGTGGCCTTCCTGCAGCGGGGACGCATCGCCGTCTACCTGCTGTACAGCTTCCTCACCCTCCTGGTCCTGCTGTTCTTCATCCGATGAGCGCCACCGCCCTGATCCTGCAATTGCTGCAAGTCGTCGTCGGCCTGGCGCTGGCGCCGCTGCTGGGCGGCTGGGTGAACCAGTGCCGCGCCTGGCTGCAGAACAAGTCGGCGCCGCCCCTGTGGCAGCCCTACCGGCAGTTGTCCAAGCTGTTCCACAAGGAAGTGGTGCTGGCCCACAACGCCTCGCCCCTGTTCCGCGCCGTGCCCTACATCCTGGTCGCCTGCATGGCGCTGGCCTGCGCCATCATCCCCACCCTGTCCACCGACCTGCCGTTCGCCCCGGCCGCCGACGCCATCGCCCTGGTGGGCATCTTCGCCCTGGCGCGGGTATTCATCTCCCTGGCGGGCATGGACATCGGCACCGCCTTCGGCAGCCTGGGCGCGCGCCGCGAGATGCTGATCGGCTTTCTGGCCGAGCCGGCGCTGCTCATGGTGTTCTTCACCGCCTCTCTGATCAGCCGGTCCACGTCGCTCGCCACCATCGTCGAGACCCTGGCCCATCGGGAGTTCGCCATCTATCCCAGCCTGGCTTTCGCCGGCGTGGCGTTCACCATGGTGTCCCTGGCCGAGAACGCGCGCGTGCCGGTGGACAATCCCGCCACCCACCTGGAGCTCACCATGATCCACGAGGCCATGATATTGGAATACTCGGGACGCCACCTGGCCCTGGTGGAGTGGGCCGCGGCGCTCAAGCTCTACGCCTATTCCTGCCTGGGCCTGGCCCTGTTCTTTCCCTGGGGCATACCGGAAGGGGTGGGCCTGGCCAACTTTGCCGTGGCGGCTCCGGCCCTGCTGGCGAAGCTCGCCATCGGCGGCTTCCTGCTGGCGCTGATCGAAACCCTGAGCGCCAAGATGCGCATCTTCCGCGCCCCGGAATTCCTCGGCACCGCTTTCCTGCTGGCGGTGCTGGGCATGCTGGTGCATTTCCTGCTGGAGAAGGGGATATGACTCTCGTTGCCGTCCCCTACAGCGCCCAGTTCATCAACCTGCTGGCGGCCGTGTTGCTGCTGCTGTCCTTCGCCATGCTGGCGCAGCGGCGCATCCTGTCCCTGATCGATCTGTTCGCCATGCAAGGGGCGGTGCTGTTCGTGTCCACCCTGGTGGTAGCCTTCACCACGGGCCAGCGCCACCTGTACTACTCGGCGGCGATCACCCTGGTGCTGAAGGTGCTGCTGCTGCCCTGGATCCTGCACCGGCTGATCCGGCGCCTGAACGTGAAGTGGGACGTGGAGACCCTGATCAACATCCCCACCACCATGCTGGTGGGCATCGTGCTGGTGATCTTCGCCTTCAACCTGGCCCTGCCCATCTCCGAGCTGGCCGGCACCATCACCCGCTCCACCTTGGGGATAGCCCTGGCCACCGTGATGCTGTCCTTCCTGATGATGATCACCCGCAGCAAGGCGGTGCCCCAGGTGATCGGCTTCCTGGCCATGGAGAACGGCCTGTTCTTCGCCGCCACCAGCGCCACCTACGGCATGCCCATGGTGGTGGAGCTGGGCATTGCCCTGGACGTGCTGGTGGGCATGATCATCCTGGGCGTGTTCTTCTTCCAGATCCGCCAGCAGTTCGACAGCCTGGACATCCGGCATCTGGAGCAACTGCGTGAGGAGTGAGGCGTGGAACTGACGGCGGTGCTGGCATTGCCCCTCATCGGCGGCTTGGTACTGGCCCTGGTGGGCCACCGCCGCCCGGCGGCTGAGATCAACGCCGCTTTCAGCCTGCTCACCCTGTTCGCCGCCGCCGCCCTGACGGCGCGGGTGATCGCCGGCGGACCGCTCACCGCCTACCACGAACAGTTCTTCGTGGATTCCCTCAACGTCTTCCTGGTGGCGCTCACGGCCTTCGTCGGCTTCACCACCTCCCTGTTCTCGCGCCCTTACATGCGCGTCGAGCACGACCACGGCAAGCTGACGGCCCTGCGCCTGCGCCTGTACCACAGCATGTTCCAGCTGTTCATGTTCACCATGCTGCTGGCCCTGCTCACCAACAACATGGGCATCCTGTGGGTGGCCATGGAGGCGGCCACCCTGACCACGGTGCTGCTGGTGTCCCTCTACCGCACGGCGGCGAGCCTGGAGGCGGCCTGGAAATACTTCATCCTGTGCGGCGTGGGCATCGCCCAGGCGCTGTTCGGCACCATCCTGCTGTACTTCGCCGCGGAGAAACTGCTCGGCTCCGAGGGCAACGCCCTGCTGTGGACCCATCTCGATACGGTGAAGGCCCATCTGGAGCCCACGGTGCTGTCCCTGGCCTTCGTGTTCCTGCTGGTGGGCTACGGCACCAAGGTGGGTCTGGTACCCCTGCACAACTGGCTGCCGGACGCCCATGCGGAAGGCCCGACACCCGTATCCGCCGTGCTGTCCGGGCTGCTGCTCAACGTCGCCCTGTATGCCGTGGTGCGCTGCAAGGTGCTGGCGGACGGGGCGCTGCGCAGCGCGCTTGCCGGGCAGTTGATGATGGGCTTCGGCCTGCTGTCGGTGGTGGTGGCGGCCTTCTTCATGTCGCGCCAGAAGGATGTCAAGCGCATGTTCGCCTACTCGTCCATCGAGCACATGGGCCTCATCACCTTCGCCTTCGGCATGGGCGGGGCGACGGCCAGCTTCGCCGGCCTGCTGCACATGACGGTGCATTCCCTCACCAAGTCGGCCATCTTCTTCGCCGTGGGCCACGCGGCCCAGAAGGCCGGCACCCAGGTCATGGAAAACATCCGCGGCCTGGTGAGAATCAATCCCACCGTGGGCTGGGGCCTGATGCTGGGCACCCTGGCCATACTCGGCATGCCGCCCTTCGGCGTGTTCGCCAGCGAGTTCCTCATCCTCACCACGGCCATGCGCCAGCAGCCCTGGGCCACGCCCATCCTGCTGGTGGCTCTGGGTGTGGCCTTCGCCGCCGCCTTCGGCAAGGTGCAGCCCATGGTGTTCGGCGAAACCTCGGCGCGGCGCCTGCCCCATCCGCCGGCGATCCTGCCCGTGTTCGTGCACCTGGCCCTGGTGCTGATGCTGGGGCTGTGGATACCGCCTTATCTCGCCGAGTGGTACCGCCAGGCGGCGAAGTTCATCGGGTAAGCCAATGCTCCTCGCCGATCAAACCATCGACTTCTCCCCCCTGCCCGGCGCCGTTCCCGCATGGCGCGCGGCGGTCGATGCCGCCGCCCTGGTGGCCTTCTGCCAGGCCGCGGCCGAGGGCGGGGGACGCCTGGTCGCCCTGTGGGGCGCGGACGAGCGCGACCGGGGCCAGGGCTTCCGCCTGCATGTGGCGCTCGCCGTACAGCAGGGACTGGCCTGGCTCGAACTGGCGCTGCCGGCCCACGAGCCGGAGTTTCCCGACCTGTCGCCCATCTTCCCGGCCGCGGCGCGCCTGCAGCGCGCCGCCTACGATCTGCTGGGCCTGCGCGCCGCCGGGGGCGACCCCCGCCCCTGGCTGCGCCACAACGGCTGGCCGGCCGACCGCTTCCCCCTGCGCCGCGACGTCCCGGCACACGACGCTTACCCGCCCCAGGCGGAGGACTATCCCTTCGTGCGCGTCGAGGGCGACGGCGTGCATGAGATCCCGGTCGGCCCGATCCATGCCGGTATCATCGAGCCGGGGCACTTCCGTTTCTCGGTGGTGGGCGAGAAGGTGCTGCGCCTGGAGCAGCGCCTGGGCTTTGTGCACAAGGGCATCGAGAAGCGCTTCGAGAGCCTGCCGCTGCATGAAGGCCATCGCCTGGCAGGAAGGGTGTCGGGCGATGCCACCGTGGCCTATGCCTGGGCCTACTGCATGGCGGCGGAAAGTGCCTGCGGCTGCGCCGTGCCCGAGCGCGCCCTGTGGTTGCGCGCCCTGTGGCTGGAGCGCGAGCGCGTCGCCAACCACCTGGGCGACCTGGGCGCCCTGGGCAACGACGCCGCCCTGGCTTTCGGCCTGGCCCAGTTCTCGCGCCTGCGGGAGGACTGGCTGCGGACCAACGGCGACCTGTTCGGCCATCGCCTGCTCATGGACCGCATCCTGCCGGGGGGCGCGGCGCTCGATCTGCCGCCGGGAGCCGATGTGCTGCTAACCGCCCAATGCGACAGGATCGAGCGCGAAGTGCGCGCCCTGAAGGCCATCTACGACGACCATGCCGGCCTGCAGGACCGCTTCCTCACCACCGGCCGCGTGCCGCCCCCGCTCGCCGCCCGTCTGGGTGTCATCGGCCTGGCGGGGCGCGCCAGCGGCCAGGCCTGGGACCTGCGGGTGGATGCGCCCTGCACCCCCTACGACCGGCTGGACGTGAACATGGCGACCCACCGCAACGGCGACGTGGCCGCCCGGGTCACCGTGCGCTTCGAGGAAGTGTTCGAATCCCTGCGCCTGATACGCCGCATCCTGGCCGGGCTGCCGGGCGGCGCGATCCGCGTGCCGCTGCCGCCCGCCGCCGAGGGCGCCGCCGGCGTCGGCTGGATCGAAGGCTGGCGCGGCGACGTGCTGGTGGCCCTGGAAGCGGGCGCGCCGGGGGCTCACGGCAGCACCCTGCGGCGCTGCCATTGCCACGATCCCTCCTGGCACAACTGGCCCGCCCTGGAGCATGCCATCATCGGCAACATCGTTCCCGACTTCCCGCTGATCAACAAGTCGTTCAACTTGTCCTACAGTGGACACGACCTCTAGCCCATGTATCAGTTGCTGAAGCAGATCGTCAGGACCGGCATCCGCACCGAGGCGGCGCCCGCCGCCGACGAAGCCCTGCGCGTCACGGCCCAGCGGCTGCAGCAGGCGGTGCTGGCGCGCCTGGGCCGCGCCCTGGTGATACGCCAGGTGGATGCCGGCTCGTGCAACGGCTGCGAGCTGGAAATCCACGCCCTCAACAACCCCTACTACAACCTGGAGGCGCTGGGCATCAAGTTCGCCGCCAGTCCGCGCCATGCGGACCTGCTGCTGGTGACCGGGCCGGTGGCGAAGAACATGGAAATCGCCGTGAAGCGCGCCTATGACGCCACGCCCGCCCCCAAACTGGTGGTTGCCACGGGAGAATGCGCCTGCACCGGCGGCATCTTCGGCGAAAGCTACGCCAGTCGCGGGCGCGTGGCCAACGTGATTCCGGTGGACGTAGCGGTGCCCGGCTGCCCGCCCACGCCGCTGGCCATCATGCAGGGCATCCTCACCGCCATCACCGGGGCAAGGAAGGAAGATTGATGGCCGTCGTGAAACACCTGCGCATCCACGGTGTCGTACAGGGCGTGGGGTTCCGCTACGGCCTGGCCGACGAGGCGCAGCGCCTGGGCCTCAAGGGCTGGGTGCGCAACCGCCACGACGGCACCGTCGAGGCGATGGTGAGCGGCGACGCTAGAGCCGTGCAGCAGCTCATCGACTGGTCCCGGCGCGGCCCGCCCGCCGCCCGCGTCAGCCGGGTGGATGTGGCAGAAGGCCAGGGCGAGTTCACGCATTTCGAGTTACGCCCCACTATCTAGCCCGATTCCGGGCAATTCCGCTGTCGTTTGACAAGTAAAATGCTTGTCGCTAAATTTTTTAGCTTTTTGGAAAGGAGATCCCATGGCAGTTCTGGTAGGTAAACCCGCTCCCGATTTCACCGCCGCCGCCGTCCTGGGCAACAACGAGATCCGCGCGGACTTCAACCTGAAGTCCTATCTCAAGGGCAGATATGGCGTGCTGTTCTTCTACCCGCTCGATTTCACCTTCGTCTGCCCCTCCGAGCTGATCGCCTTCGACCACAAGCTCGCGGAGTTCAAGAAGCGCAACGTGGAAGTGATCGGCGTCTCCATCGATTCCCAGTTCACCCACCTGGCGTGGAAAAACACGCCGGTGGACAAGGGCGGCATCGGCAAGGTGGGCTACCCCCTGGTGGCCGACGTCAAGCACGAGATCTGCCGCGCCTACGACGTGGAATCCGAAGGCGGCGTGGCCTTCCGCGGCTCGTTCCTGATCGACCGCGACGGCATCGTGCGCCACCAGGTGGTGAACGACCTGCCCCTGGGCCGCAACATCGACGAGATGCTGCGCATGGTGGATGCCCTGCAATTCACCGAAGAGCACGGCGAGGTGTGCCCCGCCAACTGGCAGAAGGGCAAGGCCGGCATGAAGGCCAGCCCCGAGGGCGTGGCCAAGTTCCTGGCGGAGCACGCCCAGGAGCTGTGACCGTCCGGTTGTCTAAAAAAAGGCCGCTGACAGCGGCCTTTTTTACTGGTAGATCACCTGCACGTTCTCGGGCTGGAGCCATTCCCCCAGGGACGAGATGAGGGCGTCCTCCAGGCGCACGCTCCATTCGCCGCCCAGGGGCAGCTCGCATTCGGCGACGGCGTTGCGGTAGCGCACCCGCACCGGGCAGGGGCCGTTGCGGTAGGGGGCGAGCAGCGCCTTGAGGCGTTCGGCCATGCCAGCGGGGGCGCTGGAAACGGCGCCGTTCATGGCCAGGCGCAGGGCCTTGGCGTAGCGGCCGCGGGCTTCCGCCAGGGTCAGGAGCCGGTCGGCGCTGACCCTCAGCCCGCCGGAGAAGTCGTCCCGCTGCACCTTGCCCTCCACCACCAGGATCTCGTCCACCACGATCTTGTGGCGCTCGGCCTCGAACAGCTCGTTGAACACGGCCACCTCCAGCTGCGCCGTGCCGTCGTCCAGGCTCACGAAGATCATCTTGCCGCGCCGGGTCATCTGGGTGCGCGCGGCCACCACGATGCCGGCAAGCAGCGTAGTGTCCTTGCCCGGCTCGATGGCCGAAAGGGGCTTGCGCACGAAGGCGGCGATCTCGCTGCGGTAGGCGTCGTAGGGATGGCCCGAGAGGAAGAAGCCCAGGGCCTGCTTCTCGTTCAGCAGGCGCTCGCGCTCGCTCCAGCGCGGCACTTCGTTCAGCTGCGGCTGATGGGCGCCGGCGCCGCCCATGTCGAACAGCCCGCCCTGCAGGGCATCGCGTTCGGCCTGCTCCGCCGCCTCGAGGGCGATGCCCACCGAGGCCAGCAGGCGGTGGCGGTGGTCGTCGATGGCGTCGAAGGCGCCGGCGCGGATCAGGGCCTCGATGACGCGGCGATTCACCACGCGCTTGTCGATGCGCCGGCAGAAGTCGAACAGGTCCCGGAAGTCGCCGCCCTGCTCCCGCGCCCGCAGGATGGCGCCGATGGCCGATTCGCCCGTGCCCTTGATGGCCCCCAGGCCATAGCGGATGGTCTTGGCATCCACCGGGCGGAAGCGGTAGGCGCTGCGGTTGACGTCCGGCGGCAGGAAGGCCAGCCCGTTGTCCATGGCATCCTTGTAGAAGAACTGCACCTTGTCCGTGTCGGCCATTTCCGAGGACAGGGTGGCCGCCATGAAGGCCGCCGGGTGATGGCACTTGAGCCAGCCCGTGTGGTAGGCCACCAGGGAATAGGCGGCGGCGTGGGACTTGTTGAAGCCGTAGCCGGCGAACTTCTCCATGTAGTCGAAGATCTCGTTCGCCGTGTCCTCCTTGATGCCGTTGGCGGCGGCGCCCTGGACGAAGATCTCCCGCTGCTTGGCCATCTCCTCGGGCTTCTTCTTGCCCATGGCGCGGCGCAGGAGATCGGCGCCGCCGAGCGAATAGCCGCCCACCACCTGGGCGCTCTGCATCACCTGCTCCTGGTACACCATGATGCCGTAGGTGTTGGCGAGCACCCGCTCCAGGGACGGATGCAGGTAGGTGACGCGCTCGCGCCCGTGCTTGCGGGCGATGAAGGAGGGAATCAGGTCCATGGGCCCCGGCCGGTACAGGGCGTTCAAGGCGATCAGGTCTTCCAGCCGGTCGGGCCTGGCCTGGACCAGCATGTCCTTCATGCCGCGGGATTCGAACTGGAACACCGCGGTGGTGTTGGCGGTCTTGAAGATCTTGTCGTAGGTGGCCTTGTCGTCCAGGGGCAGGCTGTCCAGATTCACCTCGACGCCTTCCACTTCCTTCACGAAGCGCACCGCCTCGTCCAGGATGGTGAGGGTGCGCAGCCCCAGGAAGTCGAACTTGACCAGGCCGACCTTCTCCACGTCGTCCTTGTCGAACTGGCTCACCGCCGATTCCGCCCCCGAGGCCGAATAGAGGGGACAGAAATCGGTGAGCTTGCCCGGCGCGATCAATACGCCGCCGGCATGCATGCCGACGTTGCGCGTCAGGCCCTCCAGCTTCTCCGCCAGCTCCAGCAGCTCGCGGATCTCCTCTTCGTTGGCGGCGCGCTCATTGATCGCCGGCTCCTTGTCGCGCGCGTCCTTGAGGGTGATGCCCAGCTCGTTGGGGATGAGCTTGGCGAACTGGTCCACGAAGTTGAAGGGCAGATCCAGCACCCGCCCCACGTCACGGATCACCGCCTTGGCCGCCATGGTGCCGAAGGTGGCGATCTGGGACACGGCATGGCTGCCGTACTTGCGCTTGACGTAGTCGATGACCCGGTCGCGTCCCTCCTGGCAGAAATCCACGTCGAAGTCGGGCATGGACACCCGCTCCGGGTTGAGGAAGCGCTCGAACAGCAGGTCGTAGCGCAGGGGATCGAGGTCGGTGATGCCCAAGCTGTAGGCCACCAGGGAGCCGGCGCCGGAGCCGCGCCCCGGGCCCACGGGCACGCCGTTGTTCTTGGCCCAGTTGATGAAGTCGGCGACGATCAGGAAGTAGCCCGAAAAGCCCATCTGCTGGATGGTGCGCGTCTCGAACTCCAGGCGCCGGGCGTACTCGGGGCGCTTCGCCTCCCGCTCCCGGGCGTCGGGATACAGATGGATCAGGCGCCGCTCCAGGCCCTCGGCTGCCTGGCTCGCCAGGTAGTCGTCCAGGGTCACGCCCTCGGGCGTGGGGAACAGGGGCAGCTTGTTCTTGCCCAGTTCGATGGAGACGTTGCAGCGCTTGGCGATCTCCACCGAGTTGGCCAGTGCCTCCGGATAGTCGGCGAACAAGGCCGCCATCTCGGCCTGGGTCTTGAAGTACTGCTCCTCGGTAAACTGGCGCGGGCGGCGCGAATCGGCCAGCACATAGCCCTCTGCGATGCACACCCGCGCCTCGTGGGCCTTGAAGTCGTCCCGCTCCAGGAACTGCACGGGATGGGTCGCCACCACCGGCAGCCCCAGGCGCGCCGCCAGGGCGACGCTGTGGGCCACCAGGGCCTCCGCCTGGGGCTGGCCGTAGCGCTGCAGCTCGATGTAGAAGCTGCCGGGGAACAGGCGCGCCCAGTGGCGGGCGGCCTGCTCCGCCGCCTCGCTGTTGCCCATCAGCAGGGCCTGGCCGATGTCGCCAAGGCCTGCGCCCGACAGGGCGATGAGACCGCTGTTGTCGCCGCCGGCGAGCTGGCTGCGCGCTATTTCAGCCCGGCCGCGCTGCTTGGGGCCGAGATAAGCCTGGGTCAGCAGTTCGCACAGGCGCAGGTAGCCGCCCCGGTTCTTCGCCAGGAGCAGCAGGCGGCTGCTCTTGTCCGGCGCGCTCTCGTCGGCGATCCACACGTCGCAGCCGATGACCGGCTTGATGCCGCGGCCGCGCGCACCGGTGTAGAACTTGACCATGCCGAACAGGTTGGACAGATCGGTAAGCGCCAGGGCCGGCATGCCGTCGGCGGCAGCGCGGTCGATGGCCTCGTCCAGGCGCACCATGCCGTCGACGATGGAGTATTCACTGTGGAGCCGCAGGTGTACGAAGGTGGGGGTGGGCATAGGGCGCTATTTTACTTGGACGATTCGCACGCGGCTGCATCCTGCGCCATTCCCACATTGCGCCGCCCCTGGGCTTTCCCCATAATTGCCTGCTTTCGACTTTGGGTCCCCACCCATGCCGCCCGATCCACGCCTGCTCGAGCACAGCCTGCAAGCCCTGCAGACCCGCTGGCACGACTACCGCGCGAGCGGTGGCTTCGAGCAATTCGTGGAGTTCACCCTCGCCCTCAACAACCTGACCGAGCAGCTCAACCGGCTCAAGCTGCCGGGGCTGCTGCGCCAGTGCCAGGGGCTGGAGAACGGGGCGCTGGCGCTGTTCGGCGATCCCTCCCGGCATCCGGTCCGGGAGCAGGACGCTGCTGTCCTGGCGCAGCAGGTGGACTCCCTGGTGCGCTCCATCATCGCCGCCCAGCCGGAAGGCGCCGAACGGGAAAGACGGGGCCACTCCGACTCGGCCGCCCCCCTGCCGGAATGGACCAAGCCGCGCATCATCTGGGTGATCAGCGCCGACGAGCACCGCTGGTTCGCCGGGCTGGAGGAGCAGTTGAGCTTCTTCGGCTTCCGCGTGTACCGTTTCGGCTGGGAGCCGGAGCTGCCGGTGGACCAGTCGCCCCTGGTGGTGCTGTTCATGCCCGCCGAAGGGGGTTACGGCCCGACCGAGCAGCAGCTCATCCGCCGCTTGCGCAAGCGGCATCCCGCCAGCCAGCTGTTCTGCCTGGCAGTGCCCAAGTGCCTGGACGCCATGGTGGAGCTGGTGCGCGCCGGCGCCGACGTCACCATCCAGGCGGAGCAGCAGACCACCACGGTGCTGGGGCGGGTGCTGGAGCTGATCCAGTCCCAGGAGCAGGACGCCTACCGGGTGCTGGTGGTGGAGGACTCCCGCACTGCCGTGGCCATGATCCAGCGCGCCCTGTCCCAGCACGGCATCGACAGCCATGCCATCGGCAATCCCCAGCAACTGCTGTCCGCCGTCGAGCAGTACCGGCCCGACCTGGTGCTGATGGACATGTACATGCCCCATTGCACCGGCGTCGAGGCCACCCGCGTGCTGCGCCAGCTGCCCGCCTACCAGTCGCTGCCGGTGGTGTATCTGTCCAGCGAGACGGACGTGGGCATGCAGGTGGAGGCCCTGCGCCTGGGCGGCGACCAGTTCCTCACCAAGCCCTGCAATCCCGTGTTCCTGGCGGCCGTGGTCAAGACCAAGATCGAGCGCTATCGCGAGATGCAGCGCTCGAGCCAGCACGACAGCCTCACCGGCCTGCTCAACCACTCGGCGGCCAAGAGCCGCCTCAACCAGTTGCTGCAATCCCTCTCCCCCGCCCAGGACCGGCTGTGCGTGTCCATGCTGGACATCGACCACTTCAAGTCGGTGAACGACACCTATGGCCACCCGGTAGGCGACCAGGTGATCCGCAGCCTGGCCTGGCTGCTCAAGGGACGCCTGCGCGCCTCCGACCTCATCGGCCGCTACGGCGGCGAGGAATTCATCGTGGTGCTGCGCAACGCCGGCCTGGATGAGGCGCAGGCCGTGCTCGACCGTATCCGCCAGGATTTCGCCACCCTGCCCCATGCCCATGCGGGCGGCGCCCTGCGCGCCAGCTTCAGCGCCGGCATCGCCGCCTATCCCCGATACGCCACCGGCAACGACCTCACCCGGGCCGCCGACGACGCCCTGCTGGAGGCCAAGCGCCTGGGACGCAACCGCATCGAGCGCGCGCGCTAGCACCATGGACGCGACACCCGCTTCGCCCGCCGCCCTGGGTGCAGGTCAAGACAAGTTGGCCCTGGCGGCGCTGGTGGCAGGCGCCATCGGC
>JBMOQT010000002.1:0-25411 GCA_049320945.1 Pseudomonadota bacterium | reverse complement strand
CGGCTCAGGCTCGCCGGCCCGCTGCTCAGCTTCGGCGCCGGCGCCGACGTCCCGGAACGCGGTGAAATGCCTTTCGTCGGCGCCGCGTGCGCCGGCGCTGCGGCGCGGCTCGTCGGCGTGATCCGGCGCGAGAGCCTGGAGCGGGCGGTGCGTCAGGAGATGCTCGGCCACGACGAGGCGGCGGTGGCGCAGAACGCCGCCGATGCCCTGGCGGCTTTCGAGGCGATGGCGCCCGATGCCGGCCGGGTGCGCGAGGGCACGGTGGTGGCGGCGCGCGACTGGCGGCCGCCGGAATGGATCGAGCTGCCGGCGGAGGACGTGACGCTGGCGGCGCCCGACATCCACGCCGCCGCCACCAGCGAGCTGGCGAAGACCGGCCTGTGGCGCACGCTGCGCCCGGTGATCGACTACGCCCGCTGCAACCGCTGCTCCTGGATCTGCAGCACCCTCTGCCCGGACGGCGCCATCCGCGTCGATCCGGACCACACGCCGCGCATCGATCTGGACCATTGCAAAGGCTGCATGGTATGCCTGGCGGTGTGCCCGCCGCACGCCATCGCGGCGATCGCCGAACGGAGGCAGGCATGACACGCGCGCTGCTGACCGGCAACGGCGCCGCGGCCTGGGCCGCGCGGCTGGCCGAGGTCGATTACGTGCCGGCCTTCCCCATCACGCCCCAGACCGAAATCATCGAGACGCTGGCGGCCTGGTACGACCGCGGCGAAGCGACGGGGCGCCTGGTCATGCTCGAGTCGGAGCACTCCATGATCACCGCCGCGGCCGCGGCGGCGGCCACCGGCGTGCGCGTATTCACCGCCACCTCCAGCCAGGGCCTGCTCTACGGCATGGAGATGATTTACGCCGTGGCGGGCTGGCGCGTGCCCTTCGTCCTGGTGAACGTCTCGCGCGGCCTTGCCACACCGATCACGCTGGAGTCGGACCACAGCGACATCCTGGCGGCGCGCGACAGCGGCTGCCTGCAGCTGCACTGCTCGACGGTGCAGGAAGTGCTGGACAGCGTGCTGATCGCCTACCGCTTGGCCGAGGACAAGCACGTGCGCCTGCCGGTGATCGTCAACCAGGACGGCTTCTATCTGTCCTTCACCCGCGAGCCGGTGGAGATTCCCGCGCCCGAGCAAGTGCACGCCTTCCTGCCCGCTTTCGATCCGGGCGAGATCCGCTTCGTCGCCGGCCGGCCGCTGGCCCAGGCGGTGGCGGTGCTGGGCGGCGCGCCCTATTCCTACTTCCGCTACCAGGCGCATCTGGCGGCGCAGCAGGCGCTGGCTGCCTACGACGAGATCGCGCAGGAGTTCGCCGCGCGCTTCGGCCGCCGGCATCCGGCAGTGGAAGCCTATCGCTGCGAGGAAGCGGAGTTCGTCTTCGTCATGATGGGGGCCTTCGCCACCAAGGCGAGGGAGGCAGTCGATCGCCTGCGCCAGGCGGGTTGGCGCATCGGGCTGGTGCGCCCGCGCCTGCTGCGCCCGTTTCCCGAGCAGGCCGTGCGGCAGCTGCTCACGGGCCGGCGCGGGGTGGCGGTGATCGATCAGAACCTCTCCATGGGCAAGGGCGGCGTACTGCACATGGAGATCGCCTCGGCGCTCTACGGCCAGGCCGGCGCGCCGCCGCTGCTGAGCTTCGTCGGCGGCCTCGGCGGCCGCGATGTCAGTGCCGAGGAGTTCTACGAAATTGCCGAAGTCATGCGCCGCGCGGCGCAGGAAGGGACCGTGCCGCCGCCGCGCCTGCTCTACACGGAGGGGGAGCTGCGCGAAGTGCGCAAGCTGCAGGCGATCGCAGTGGCGCAACCGGCGCAGAAGGGAGAAAGCCAATGAGCGAAGCGACCATCCGCAGCATGAAGGACCTGCCCGCCACGCATCTGCTCGGCACGGGCACGGCGATGTGCGCCGGCTGCGGCGGGCTGGAGGCGGTGCATGAGATCTACGACATCCTCGGTGCCAGGACGGTGTTCGTGAATGCCGCCGGTTGCATGACGTTGCTGGCGAACTACCCGTTCACGCCTTTTCGCGGCGCCTGGCTGTATACCTCGATGGCCTCGGCGGCGGCGGGCGCGCAGGGCGTGCGCGACGGGCTCGACATTCTGCTGGCGAGCGGACGCATCGCGCCCCGGGAGGACCTCACCCCGGTGGTGCTGGCCGGCGACGGATCCTCCTATGGCATGGGGCTTGCCGCCACGTCGGCGGCGATCGAGCGCGGCCTCGACTTCATTTACATCTGCTACGACAACGAGGGCTACGGCAACACCGGCCAGCAGGCTTCCGACGCCACGCCGCATGCCGCGCGCACCGCTACCAACGCTGCCGGGGCGGGTTACCCGGGCTGGAAGAAGGATCTCTTCACCATCTGGGCCGCGCACAAGCCGGCCTACGCCGCCACGGTGATCGGCGCCGAGCCCCTCGACCTGGCGAAGAAACTGCAGAAGGCGGCGGCAATGAAGGGGCCGCGCCTGATCCTGGCCCTGGCGCCCTGTCCGACAGGCTGGGACTACGACCCGATGGATACCGTCGATATCGGCCGGCTGGCCGTGAGGACCGGCATCTGGCCGCTCAAGGAATATGCCGACGGCCAGGTGACGCACACCAAGACGCCGCACCCGCGCCTGCGGGTCGAGGAGTACCTCATGCGCCAGGGGCGCTTCCGCCATCTGTTCGAACCGACCCGCAACGAGCGCGAGATTGCCGCGATCCAGGCGGCGGTGGACCGCTACTGGGAAGGCGTGGCACTGTCGGAGTAAGAAGCCGCGTTGCGCAACTCAGCGCCGCACCAGCAGGAACACCAGCAACAGGTTGATCAGGACCAGGGCCACCGCCAGCGCGCGCCAGAAGCGCGCCGGGTCGCGGCTGGCCAGCGGCGTGCGGCGCGGCACGCGCAGGCGGCTGCGGTCGCCCCGCTCCAGGGCCAGCAGGAACTCCTCGGCGGTGGAGAAGCGCGCCGCCGGCTCCCGCGCCACGGCCTTGAGCAGCACATCTTCCAGCCAGGGCGGAATGTCGGGCCGGTAGCGGCTGGGAGGCACCGGATCGCCGAAACGCGGATGCTGGAAAGGCTCGATCTCGCCGTAGGGGTATTTGCGCGTGAGCAAGTGGTAGAGGGTCACGCCGGCAGCGTAGAGATCGCTGTGCACCGTGCATGGCGCACCGGCGAGCAGCTCCGGCGCCATGAAGCTGGGCGTGCCCGGGGCGGCGCCGGCGGGGTCTTCGTCCAGGCCGCTCGCCGCCACCCCCAGATCCAGCAGGCGCAGCTTGCCGTCGGCGCCCAGGTGCAGGTTGGCGGGCTTCACGTCCCGGTGCAGGATGTCCAGCCGGTGCAGCGCCCCCAGGCCCTTGAGCAGCCGCAGGCCGAGGGCGGCCGCCTCGCTCACGGTGAAATGGCGGCCATGGTCCAGCAGGCTCTGCAGGGTGTCGCCCTCGTGCCAGCTCATCAGCAGATAGAGGGCGCTGCGCCGGCCGGCGGGCAGCGAGATGCTCTGGGGCAGGCTGCTGGAGGCGGCGCGCTGCATCAGCCATTCCTCCCGTGCCAGGCAGGCGCGCGCCTGCTCGTCATCGGCGTCGGGCACCAGGGTCTTGAGCACGTAGCGCGCGCCGCTGGTCGCATCGCGTACCCGGTACAGCAGGCTGGCGCGCGAGCGGTGCAGCAGGGCCTCCACCACCAGGCCGTCCAGCCGGTCGCCGGCGTTGAGGCGCGGCGGCAGGGGCAGGCGGCGCGCCGCCTCTTCCCGGTCGCGCCGCGCCGCATCGGGCAGGGACGCCACGCGCAGCACCAGGGCCGTGGCGTTGTCGCCGCCGCCGGCGGCGAGCGCCGCGGCGGTCAGCGCGGCGGCGGCCGCCTGGGCCTCGCCCCGTTCCGCCAGCAGCGCGGCCAGGCGTGCGTCGGGCAGGGCGGACCAGACGCCGTCGCATACCAGAAGAAAGACGTCGCCCGGCTCCAGCTCCCCCTCGCCGTAGTCCACCACCAGGGCGGCGTCCAGGCCGACGGCGCGCCGCAGCACGTGGCGCAGCTCCGGATGCTCCCATACGTGGTCGCTGGTGAGGCAGGTCGGCCGCCCGGCACGCAGCAGATAAATGCGGCAGTCGCCGATGTGGGCGGTGTAGTAGCGGCGCCCCCGCAGCACCAGCGCCGACAGGGTGGTGGCCATGCCCGCCAGCTCGCGGCGCACCGTGCCCTGGGCGATCAGCCAGGAGTTGAGGGGGTTGAGCACCGCGTCCAGGGCGCGGGGCACGCTCCAGGTGTCGGGCGTGGCGTAGTAATCGCTCAGCAGGCCGCGCACCACGGCTTCCGCCGCCTCGCGTCCGCCCTCCTGCCCGCCGATGCCGTCGGCGACCGCCGCCAGGATGCCCTTGGTTTCCAGCTCGCCGCCGACCGGCGTCACGGCGCCGCAGTAGTCTTCGTTGCGCGGGCGCGGTCCGGTGAGGGATGAATAACCGACATCTATTGTTAGGGGCATCTAACCGCTTTCAACGCAGAGACCGCAGACGCAAGGGACGCGGAGAAAAGCAAATTCTATGTTTTTCTCTGTGCTCTCTGCGTCTCTGCGTCCTGCGCCGAAAGAGGTTCAGATCTTCGCCGCGGTGAGATGGGGCGCGCCCCAGGTGGTGCGCCAGCGGGTCTTCACGCCCGACAGCCCGGCCAGGGCCAGCACTGCCAGGGTGGCGAACACCAGCAGCCCGGCCTGGTAGGAGCCGGTGTATTGCTTGGACAGGCCCATGCTGGAGGCGAGGTAGAAGCCGCCCACGCCGCCGGCCATGCCCACCAGGCCGGTCATGATGCCGATCTCCTTGCGGAAGCGCTGGGGCACCAGCTGAAACACGGCGCCGTTGCCCATCCCCAGGCACAGCATGGCCAGCACGAACAGGGTCAGGGACAGCCAGGCCTCCGACAGGCCGAAGCTCACTGCCACCAGCAGCAGCGCCGCCGCGCCATAGACCACCGACAGGGAGCGGATGCCGCCGACGCGGTCGGCCACGGCGCCGCCGATGGGCCGCACCAGGGAGCCGGCGAAGACGCAGGCGGCGGTGAAGTAGCCGGCGGTCACCGGCGGCAGGCCGTACTGGTCGTTGAAGTAGATGGTCAGGCTGGAGGCCAGCCCGACGAAGCCGCCGAAGGTGACGCTGTAGAAGAACATGAACCACCAGGCGTCGCGATCCCTGAGCACTTTCAGGTAGTCGGCGAGCGGCTTGGGCGGCGGGCAGTCGGGGCTGTCCTTGGCCAGCAGCAGATACACGGCGAAGGCGAAGGTGAGGGGGATCAGCGCCAGGCCGAACACGTTGTTCCAGCCGAAGGCGGCGGCCAGGCCCGGCGCGAACAGGGCGGCCAGCACCGTGCCCGAGTTGCCGGCGCCGGCAATGCCCATGGCCTTGCCCTGATGCTCGGGCGGATACCAGCGGGAGGCGAGCGGCAGCGCCACGGCGAAGGAGGCGCCGGCCACGCCCAGGATGCCGCCCAGCAGCAGCAACTGCCCGTAGCTCGTGATGCCCGCGTACCAGGCCCAGGCCAGGCCGGCAATGACGATGGCCTGGCCGATGGCGCCCGACTTCTTCGGCTTGATGCGATCCACCAGGAGACCCATCACCACCCGCAGCAGGGCGCCGGCGAGCACCGGCACCGCCACCATCAGACCCTTCTGGGCCGGGGAGAGGCCCAGGTCCTTGGCGATCTGCACCGCCAGCGGGCCGAGCATCACCCACACCATGAAGGCCAGGTCGAAGTAGAGGAAGGCGGCGAACAGCGTGGGCGGGTGGCCGGCTTTCCAGAAGGATTTGGTCATGGGTTTGGAATCCAAAAGCGGTGTGGTTTCATAACGTGGGTTTCACACCTGCAGATACACCACGCTGTCTTCCACCTTCACCTGGTGGCGGTGGGTGCAGCCCTTGTCCGGGGCCACGGCCTCGCCCGTGTCCAGGTGCACGTTCCAGCCGTGCAGCGGGCAGGCAACGCGCTTGTCATAGACGATGCCCTGGGACAGGGGGCCGCCCTTGTGGGGGCATTTGTCCTTGAGGGCGAACACCTCGTCGGCGGCGTTGCGGAACACCGCGATGTCGCCCGCGCCCGTCTGCACCACGCGGGCCCCCAGGCGCGGGATCTCCTCAAGCGTGCACACTTTCAGCCATTCGCTCATTGCTGCCATCTCCGGATAGGGAACTCTTGTCGTAGAACTTGATGGGCTGGAACTCGGCCGCTGCCAGTCCCTTCACCCGCTCGGCCCAGGGATCGCGCTCGTCCTGCAGGGCGTACAGCAGGCGCTCGTACAGCGCCCGGCGCCCGGCGGCGTCCTCCACGATGCGCTTCTTCACATAGTCGAGCCCCACGCGCTCCACCCAATGCACCGTGCGGTCCAGGTAGCGCGCCTCCTCCCGGTAGAGCTGCAGGAAGGCGCAGGTGTATTCCATGACTTCCTCGCGTGTCTTCACCTTCACCAGGAACTGGGCCACCTCGGCCTTGATGCCGCCGTTGCCGGCGACGTAGATCTCCCAGCCGGAATCCACGCCCACCACGCCCACGTCCTTGATGGTGGCCTCGGCACAATTGCGCGGGCAGCCCGACACGGCCAGCTTCACCTTGTGGGGCGCCCACATGCGGTCCAGGGCCTTCTCCAGTTCGATGCCCATGTTGGTGGAGTCCTGCACGCCGAAGCGGCACCACTCGGAGCCGACACAGGTCTTCACCGTGCGGATCGACTTGCCGTAGGCGAAGCCCGAGGGCATGTCCAGGTCGGCCCATACCTTGGGCAGGTCCTCCTTCTTCACCCCCAGCAGGTCGATGCGCTGGCCGCCGGTGATCTTCACCGTGGGGATGTGGTATTTCTCCGCCACCTCGGCGATGCGCTTGAGCTGCGCCGGCGTGATCACGCCGCCGTAGATGCGCGGCACCACCGAATAAGTGCCGTCCTTCTGGATGTTGGCGTGGGCCCGCTCGTTGATGAAGCGCGACTGGGGATCGTCCTGGTATTCCCTGGGCCAGGCACAGATCAGGTAATAGTTGAGCGCCGGCCGGCAGGAGGCGCAGCCGTTGGGCGTGCGCCACTCCAGGAAGCGCATGGCCTCGGGGATCGACAGCAGCCGGTTGTCCCGGATGGCCTTCCTCACCTCCTCGTGGGTGTAGTCGGTGCAGCCGCACAGGGGCTTCTTCTTCACGTCCTGGGGCTGATAGGCGCCGCCGATGGTGGAGGCGATGATCTGCTCCACCAGGCCGGTGCAGGAACCGCAGGAGCTGGATGCCTTGGTGTGCTTGCGCACCTCGTCCAGGGTGAACAGGCCGTTCTCCTTGATGGCCTTGACGATGGTGCCCTTGCACACGCCGTTGCAGCCACACACCTCGGCGTCGTCGGGCATGGCCGCGGCCTTGTTCTGGCCCTGGTGGCCGGCGTTGCCCAGGTGGGACTCGCCGAACATCAGGTGGTCGCGGATCTCGCCCACCTCCTTGCCGTCGCGCATCAGCTGGAAGTACCAGGAGGAATCCACCGTGTCGCCGTAGAGCACGGCGCCGACGATCTTCTCGTCCTTCAACACCAGCTTCTTGTACACGCCGCCGGTGCGGTCGTGCAGCACGATCTCCTCGGTACCCGTGCCGCCCATGAAGTCGCCGGCGGAGAACACGTCGATGCCGGTGACCTTCAGCTTGGTGGATACCACCGAGCCCGTGTAGCGGCCGATGCCGAAGTTGGCCAGATGGTTGGCGCACACCTTGGCCTGCTCGAACAGGGGCGCCACCAGGCCATAGGCCACGCCCCGGTGGGCGACGCACTCGCCCACGGCGTAGATGCGCGGGTCGTAGGTCTGCATGGTGTCGTTCACCACCACGCCGCGGTTGCAGTAGAGGCCCGCCGCCTCAGCCAGGGTGGTGTTGGGGCGGATGCCCACCGCCATCACTACCAGGTCGGCGGGGATCTCCTCGCCGTCCTTGAACCGGACGGCGCAGACCCGCCCCGATTCGCCGCGCACCAGTTCGGTGGTCAGCTTGGGCATGAGGAACTTGAGGCCCTTGGCCTCCAGGGACGCCTTCAACATGTCGGCGGCGTTACGGTCGAGCTGGCGCTCCATCAGCCAGTCCACCGCATGCACCACTGTTACGTCCATGCCGCGCAGCTTCAGCCCGTTGGCGGCCTCCAGGCCCAGCAGGCCGCCGCCGATGACCACGGCGCGCCGGTAATGGGCGGCCGCCTGCACCATGGCCTCCGTGTCGGCGATGTCCCGGTAGGCCAGCACGCCGGGCAGGTCGTTGCCGGGAATGGGCAGGATGAAGGGGTTGGAGCCGGTGGCGAGCAGCAGGCGGTCATACTCCGCTTCGGTACCGTCCTCGGCGACCACACGACGGCGTGCCCGGTCGATCCTCACCACCTTTCTGCCGGCGTGCAGGGTGATGCCGTTGTCCCGGTACCAGTCGAGATCGTTGAGCATGATCTCCGGCAGCTTCATCTCGCCGGCCAGCACCGGCGACAGCAGGATGCGGTTGTAATTGCCGTGGGGCTCGGCGCCGAACACCGTGATGTCATACAGATCCGGCGCCAGCTTCAGCAGCTCCTCCAGGGTGCGCACCCCGGCCATGCCGTTGCCGACCATGACGAGTCTTGCTCTCTTCATCCGATTGTTCTCCGTTGCCAATGGGTCTGCGGTTTGCACCGCGCTGGCGGTTGTCTAGCAACCCACGTACCACACGGGGCGAACCCGCGTTCAAACAATGGCTTAGCTCCGGGAACAGAGCGCTTGCGGGCACCGGGCGGGACATCGGCGCACAGGGATGGTGCGCGTGTCGCTCATTTGGTGCGACGGGCCTCTAGAATGTACGTGGAAGGTCGGGCTTCAGCCCGACCGCGGACCGCGATCTGGAGGAGGACGTATGCTGCGCGCCGGCGAGGAAGCCAGGCTGGATCTCTTGGACTCGGTGCTGGAGCTGATCCGCACGCGCCTGCCCGCCGGGGAGGCGGCGATGGTGGAGACCTTCGCCCGGTGCTATTACAGCCAGGTGGCGCCGGAGGACCTGCAGGAGCGTCAGGTGGCGGACCTCTACGGCGCCGTCCTGTCCCATTGGCACTTCGCCCGGCGCTACACGCCGGGGGCGCCCAAGCTGCGGGTGTACAATCCGCGCACCGAGGAGCACGGCTGGCAGTCGACCCACACGGTCATCGAGATCGTGAACGACGACATGCCCTTCCTGGTGGACTCGATCACCATGGAGGTCAACCGCCAGGGGCTCACGCTGCACCTGATCATCCATCCGGTCATGAAGCTGCGGCGCGACGCCGATGGCAACCTGGTGGGCGTGGAGGGCCAGCCGGACCCGGGCGCGGAGGGCGGCTGGCGCTATGAGTCGATCATCCACGTGGAGGTGGATCGGCGCACCGAGGCCGAGCGCCTGGAAGCGCTGCACCAGGGCCTGGCGCGCATCCTGGGCGACGTGCGCGCGGCGGTGGAGGACTGGCGCAAGATGCGCCACCGCATGGTCGAGGCGCTGGCCGAGCTGGAGCACAACCCGCCGCCCCAGGACCCCGCCGACACCGACGAGGACCGGGCTTTCCTGCAATGGGTAGCCGACGACAACTTCACCTTCCTCGGCTACCGGGAATACGAGCTGGCCGTGGAGAACGGCGACGACGTGCTGCGCATCGTGCCCGGCTCCGGCCTGGGCATCCTGCGCGAGACGGGCAAGGAGCGCTCCACCTCCTTCGCCACGCTGCCGCCCGAGGTCCGGGCCATCGCCCGCCAGCCGCGCCTGCTGGTGCTCACCAAGGCCAACGCCCGGGCCACGGTGCACCGCCCCGGCTATCTGGATTACCTGGGTATCAAGCGCTTCGGCCCCGACGGCCAGGTGATCGGCGAGCGGCGCTTCCTGGGCTTGTTCACCTCCACCGCCTACAACGCCAACCCGGCCGACATTCCGCTGTTGCGGCGCAAGGTGGCCACGGTCCTGGCCCGCGCCGGCTTCCTGCCCAAGAGCCATGCCGCCAAGGAGCTCACCACCATCCTGGAACAGTACCCGCGCGACGAGCTGCTGCAGATCGAGCCCGATGAGCTCTATGTCATCGCCATGGGCATCCTGCGCCTGGGCGAGCGCCAGCGCACGCGCCTGTTCGTGCGCCGCGACGCCTTCTGCCGCTTCTTCTCCTGCCTGATCTACGTGCCCCGGGACCAGTACAACACGGCGCTGCGCGAACGCATGCAGGCGGTGCTCATGGAGGCGCTCAACGGCGTGTCGTCGGAGTTCAACGTGCAGTTGTCCGAGTCGGCCCTGGCGCGCATCCTGGTGGTGGTGCACACCCGCCCCGGGGCGCTGCCCGCCTACGACGTGCGCGAGATCGAGCAGCGCCTGGTACGCGCCGCGCGGCGCTGGGAGGACGAGCTGCGCCAGGCGCTGCTGGAGCGCTGCGGCGAGGAACGCGGCAATTCTCTCTACTCCCGCTACAGCGCCTGCTTTCCGGCAGGCTACCGGGAGGACTACGCGGCGCGCGCCGCCGTGGGCGACATCGAGCTCATGGAGCAGCTGTCCGGTCCCGACCGGCTGGCCATGAGCCTGTACGTGCCCCTGGAGGCGCCGCCCGGCAGCCTGCGCTTCAAGATCCTGTGCCAGGCCGCACCGGTGCCCCTGTCGGTGTCCCTGCCCATGCTGGAGCACATGGGCGTGCGCGTGCTGGAGGAACGGCCCTACGAGATCCGGCGCCAGGGGGGCGAGGTGGTGTGGCTGCACGACTTCGGTCTGACCTGGCCGGGCGCCGACGATCTGGACATCGACCGGGTGCGCGAGACGTTTCACGAGGCCTTCGCCCGGGTGTGGCGGGGCGAGGCGGAGAACGACGACTTCAACCGGCTGGTGCTGGCTGCGCGCCTCACCTGGCGCGAAGTGGCGGTGCTGCGCGCCTACGCCAAGTACCTGCGCCAGGCCGGCTTCACCTTCAGCCAGGCCTACATGGAGCAGACCCTGGCGGCCCATCCGGGCATCGCGCGCCGGCTGCTGGAGCTGTTCCTGGCGCGCTTCGATCCGCGCCGGGAGGCGGGCCGGGCGCAAGCCGTGGCGCGGCTGGAGGACGAGATCCGGACGGCCCTGGACCAGGTGGCCAACCTGGACGAGGACCGCATCCTGCGCCAGTTCCTGGCGGTGATCCAGGCCACGGTGCGCACCAACTACTTCCAGCAGGCGAACGGCGCGGCCAAGCCCTGGCTTTCCTTCAAGCTCGACCCCCAGCGGGTGCCGGGCCTGCCCGAGCCCCGGCCCATGTTCGAGATCTACGTGTACTCGCCGCGGGTCGAGGGCGTGCATCTGCGCGGCGGCAAGGTGGCGCGGGGGGGCTTACGCTGGTCGGATCGCATGGAAGACTTCCGCACCGAGGTGCTGGGGCTCATGAAGGCGCAGATGGTCAAGAACGCAGTGATCGTGCCGGTGGGTTCCAAGGGCGGCTTCGTGGTCAAGAACCCGCCCGCGGGCGGCGACCGGGACGCGGTGCTCGCGGAGGGCGTGGCCTGCTACCGCACCTACCTGCGGGGGCTGCTCGACCTCACCGACAACCTGGCGGCGGGGCGGGCAGTGCCGCCGGCCGACGTGGTGCGCCACGACGACGACGATCCCTACCTGGTGGTGGCCGCCGACAAGGGCACGGCGAGTTTCTCTGACTACGCCAACGGCGTGGCGCGGGAATACGGCTTCTGGCTGGGCGACGCCTTCGCCTCGGGCGGCTCGGCGGGCTACGACCACAAGAAGATGGCCATCACCGCCAGGGGCGCCTGGGAGTCGGTGAAGCGCCACTTCCGCGAGCTAGGGGTGAACACCCAGGAGCAGGATTTCACCGTGGTGGGCATCGGCGACATGTCGGGCGACGTGTTCGGCAACGGCATGCTGCTGTCGCCCCACGTCAAGCTGGTGGCCGCCTTCGACCACCGTCACATCTTCCTCGACCCGGACCCGGATCCGGCGGCAAGCTTCGCCGAGCGTCGGCGCCTGTTCGAGCTGTCGCGCTCGTCCTGGGCCGACTACAACCCGCAACTGCTCTCCCCGGGGGGCGGCGTGTACCCACGCAGCGCCAAGTCCGTCGCCCTGTCCGCCCAGGCGCGCGCGGTGCTGGGCATCGATTCGGCGAGCCTCACGCCCCAGGAGCTGATCCGCGCCATCCTGCTCGCCCCGGTGGACCTGCTCTACAACGGCGGCATCGGCACCTACGTCAAGGCCTCCACCGAGAGCCACGCCGAGGTGGGCGACCGGGCCAACGATGCGGTGCGGGTGGACGGCCGCGACCTGCGCTGCCGGGTCGTGGCCGAGGGCGGCAACCTGGGCTTCACCCAGCTGGGGCGCATCGAATACGCCCTGAAGGGCGGGCGCATCAACACCGACGCCATCGACAACTCGGGCGGCGTGGACTGCTCGGACCACGAGGTGAACATCAAGATCCTGCTCAATTCCGTGGTGGAGGACGGCGAGCTCACCGAGAAGCAGCGCAACAAGCTGCTGGCCGAGATGACCGACGAGGTGGCGCGGCTGGTGCTGCGGGACAACTACTTCCAGACCCAGGTCCTGTCCGTCACCCGCGATCGCGGCCTGTCCCTGCTGGACGAGCAGGCGCGCTACATCCGGCATCTGGCCAACAGCGGCCGGCTCAACCGGCGCCTGGAGCGCCTGCCCTTCGACGAGCAGATCGCCGAGCGCAAGGCCGCCGGCATCGGCCTCACCACGCCCGAGCTGGCGGTGCTGCTGGCCTACAACAAGATGGAGCTGTTCGAGGCGCTGCTCGCCTCCGACGTGCCGGAGGACCCCTATATCTCCACGGCCCTGGAGCGCTATTTCCCCCATCCCCTGCGGGAACGCTTCCCCGAGCACGTGCGGCGCCATCCGCTCAGGCGCGAGATCATCGCCACCCATGTGGTGAACAGCATGGTGAACCGGGTGGGGCCGACCTTCGTCTTCCGCCTGCAGGAGGAAACCGGCGCCAGCGCCCCCGACATCGTGCGTGCCTACCTGGCCACGCGCGAGGTGTTCGGCCTGGTGCCTCTGTGGCAGGCGATCGAGGCCCTCGACAACCAGGTGGCCAACACCACCCAGACGGCCCTGATCCTGGAGGGCCTGCGCCTGATCCAGCGTGGCACCCTGTGGTTCCTGCGCCACCGCCAGCACCTGCGCGACCTGTCGGCCACCCTGGCCCACTTCGCCTCCGAGGTGGAGGAACTGGCTGCCAGCCTCTATGACGTCGTCACGGCGCCCTATCGGGCCGAGCTGGACGAGACCATCGCGCGCCTCACCGGACTGGGCGTGCCGCGGGAGCTGGCCCATCGCATCGCCTGCCTGGAGGAACTGTACTCGGCCCTGGACGTCGTCGAGGTGGCGGCGGAAACGGGGCGCCCGGCGGCCCTGGTGGCCCAGGTGTATTTCACCGCGGGCGGGCAGCTGGATCTGCACTGGCTCGGCCACCAGATCGCCGCCCTGCCCGCCGACAGCCACTGGCAAGGCCTGGCGCGGGCGGCCCTGCGCGACGACCTGTCCACCCAGGCGCGCAACCTGGCGGCGCAGATCCTCAGGAGCGGCCCGGGCGTGGACGACGCCGGGACGCTGATTGCCGCCTGGCAGGCGCGACGCGAATTCCAGGTGGAACGCTGCCGCCAGATCTTCGCCGAGATCAAGGCCGCACCGGCGCCCGACATGGCCATGCTGTCGGTGGCGCTGCGGGAGCTGCGAGGAGTGATTTAGGAAACGAAAACCGCATTCAACGCAAAGGGCGCAAAGGCGCCAAGGCCGCAAAGGAAGATCCTGAATGTACTTGTCTTTGCGTACTTTGCGCCTTTGCGTTCTTTGCGTCGGAAGAGGTTTGAAGGGTACCCGCTACGCCGCCTGCTCGACCCGCAGCAGGCGGCGGATCTCCGGCACGCAGGAGCCGCAGCCGGTGCCGCAGCGCAGGTCCTGCTGCAGCCTCTCCAGGCTGGCGCCGCGGGCGATGGCCCCACGGATGTCGGGCTCGGCCACGCCGTGGCAGGCGCACACGATGCGGCCGCGCGTTTTTACGCCCTCGGGCGGCGTGGCGAGCGGCGCGAACAGCCAGCGGCGGATGTCGTCCGCGGCCCGGCGCTCGATCACGAAATCCTTGAGCCACGGCCCGGCGGCGGTTTCGCCCGCCAGATGGATGCCGGCGAGCACGCCCTCCTCGATCAGCGCCTTCTTGCGCACGGCGCGGCGCGGGTCCAGGTAGCTGAGACACTGGGCGTCGTCCAGGTCCACGCAGTCGTCGATGCGGTCCAGCAGGGCCTCGGGCAGCGGCTCGTGGTGGGCGATGCGCAGCACCAGCGCCGGGCGTTCGGCGCCGGCCAGCCCCAGGCTGGCATAGCGGAAACGGGACAGCAGAGGCTGCAGGCGCGCCTTCCATTCCAGCGCCTGGCCGGCGTGGGCGGCGCTGCGCACCAGCAGCGCCTGCCAGGGCAGGGCGAGCTTCTCCACCTGCACGGCGGCGTGCTTGAGCTCCGGCTGCTTGGAATGGGGATCGTAGGCGGAGGGCATGAGCTCGTTGGCGCCGCCGCTGTTCAAGTGACGCCGGCCCCAATGCATGGGCACGTAGGCCTGGCCCGGGCGCAGCTCGTCGCTGGCGGCGGCGCGCAGCACCGTCTCGCCGCGGCGGTTGAACACCCGCACCAGGTCGCCGGCGGCGATGTTGCGCCGGAGCATGTCCGACAGGTTCAGGTAGATGCGCGGCTCGTCGTCGTGGCTGAACAGCAGGGCGGCGCGGCCGCTGCGGCTCATGCCGTGCCACTGGTCGCGCAGCCGGCCGGTGGTGAGATGCAGGGGGAAGCGCGCGTCCGTGTTCTCGGCAGTCAAGGATGGGGCGAGGGGGATGAAGCGCGCGCGCCCGTCGGCGGTGGCGAAGCGGCCGTCGCCGTAGAGGCGCGCCGTGCCCGCGGACGCGCCTTCCGGGAAGGGCCACTGCTGCGGGCCCTGGGCATCGAGCAGGGCATAGCTTAAGCCCGTGATGTCCAGGTCGCGCCCGCGCGTGGTCTGGGTGTGCTCGCGGAAGACCTGCTCGGGATGGAAATAGGGGAACAGCCTGGGTGCATCGGATCGCTCCAGATGGCGCCCCAGGCGCAGGGCGAAGTCGCGCGCGATCTTCCAGTCGGGCAGGGCCTCGCCCGGCGGGGTCACGGCGCGCCGCACGTGGCTGATGCGCCGCTCCGAGTTGGTGACCGTGCCCTCCTTCTCGCCCCAGGTGGCGGCGGGCAGCAGCAGGTCGGCGTAGGGTGTCGTCTCGGTGTCGCGGAAGGCTTCCTGCAGCACCACGAATTCCGCCCGCTCCAGGGCCTGGCGCACGCGTGCCTGCTCGGGCAGGGACTGGGCCGGGTTGGTGCACGCGATCCAGATGGCCTTGATCTCGCCCCTGTCCAGGGCGTCGAACATATCCACGGCGGTCTTGCCCGGCCGCTCGGGCAGGCCCGGCACGTCCCACAGGCGTGCCACTTCCGCCCGGTGCTCGGCGTTGGCCGGCTGGCGGTGGCCGGGCAGCAGGGTGGCGAGCGCCCCCGTTTCGCGCCCGCCCATGGCGTTGGGCTGGCCGGTGAGGGAGAAGGGCCCGGCGCCCGGACGGCCGATGTGGCCCGTGGCCAGGTGCAGGTGGATGAGCGCCGCGCTGTTGTGGCTGCCGTGGGTGGACTGGTTGAGCCCCTGGCACCACAGGGACAGGGCGGCGCGCGCCTGGCCGAACCAGCGCGCCGCAGTGACGATGTCCTGGGCCGGCACGCCGCAAATCTGCGCTGCCGCCGCCGGCGTCATGTCGCGCACTGCCTCGCGCACGGCGTCGAAGCCCGTGGTGTGGGCGCGCACGAACTCCCAGTTCACCAGGCCGTCCCACAGCAGCACGTGGAGCATGGCCTGGAGCAGGGCGAGATCCGTGCCCGGCAGCAGCGGCAGGTGCAGGTCGGCGCCGGCCGCCGTATCGGTGCGGCGCGGGTCCGCCACGATGAGCTTCAAGGCCGAGTTGGCGCGCCGGGCGTCCTCGATGCGGCGGAACACGATGGGATGGGCGTAGGCCGGGTTGGCGCCGGCGATGAAGATGCAGTCGGCCAGCCCCAGGTCCTCGTAGCTGCAGGGCGGCGCATCCGCCCCCAGGGTCTGGCTGTAGCCCACCACCGCCGAGGACATGCACAGGCGCGAGTTGCTGTCGATGTTGTTGGTGCCCACCAGGGCGCGTGCCAGCTTGTTGAAGACGTAGTAGTCTTCGGTGAGCAGTTGGCCGGACACATAGAAGGCCACGGCGTCCGGGCCGTGGCTGCGGATGACGCCGGCGAAGCGGCGCGCCGCATACTCCAGCGCCAGATCCCAGGTGGTGCGGCCGCGCGTCTCGCCGCGGCCCATGCGCAGCTCGGGATGGAGGGCGCGCCCCTCGGTGCCCGTCGTGAGGTGCAGGGTGGCGCCCTTGCTGCACAGACGGCCGAAATTGGCGGGATGGTCCGGGTCGCCGCGCACGCCGGTGATGCGATCGCCGTCCGACTCGATGATCACGCCGCAGCCGGTGCCGCAATAACAGCAGGTGGATTTGGTCTCCATGGCGCGGTGCACGAAGCAACGCTTGTGCCAAGCGCATTATGTTCATGTCTCAACGAAAAAAAACCGCCGCGAGGGGGCGGCGCCGGCGGTCAACCTGGTGCGCCGCCGCCGGCTCGCGCTTCACCTTGGTGCGCCGCCACCCGGGGGCGATGTGAGAAACTAGCGCTCCACGAATAACAACTCCTCCGCCATGACCCAACTGGCGATCTGCCGCAAGAACCTGTTCAAGGCCCGCGCCGTGCTCGTGGGCGAGCGCTTCGATCTGCGCGCCTGGGGCAGCGTCGATGCCCTGGCCACCATTCCCCTGACCGTGGTGGTGAAGGACGGCGGCCTGGCGGTGCTGTTCCGCTACGGCGTGGCGGTGTTCTTTGACGTCACGCCCCTGGACGAACTGGGCTTCCTGGACAAGCTGCGCCCCTACATCGTCAATCCCTACGAGCACCCCGAGATCGAGGAGATCGAGGTGGAGATCCATCCCGAGGCGCGCGACACGGTGAAGCCGGGCGCGGTGATGCTGGAGCTGTGCACCCTGGAGCGCATCCAGCTGGTGGCCGACATCCTCAGCAAGAGTGTGCTGCTGGCCCTGTACGAGGCGCGCGTGTCCCACGACTTCGACCGGGTCGAGCCCCTGGCCGTGGAGATGGAGCAGAAGGGGCGCATCCCCGGGCAGCAGCGGGCGTTGCTCAAGAACATCGGCGCCATGCTGCTCATCGAACAGCGCATGGTGGGGCGCGCCGAGGTGAGCGAGAAGCCGGAGCTGCTGTGGGACCACCCGGGCCTGGAAGGTCTCTATGCGCGCCTGCAGGACGAGTTCGAGCTGCTGGAGCGCCACCAGGCCCTGGAGCGCAAGCTCAACCTGCTGGCCCGCACCGCCCAGAGCCTGATGGAGCTGCTGTCCAGCCGCCACTCCCTGCGCGTGGAGTGGTATATCGTTATCCTGATCGTGTTCGAGATTCTGCTGTCCCTGTACGAGATGTTCATCCGCCGCTGACCATGATCGCCGACCCCGACCGCTTCAACCGGGCCCTGGCCCGTTTCGACGAGGCCAACGCCGCCGATCCGAACACGGAAATCGTGGACGGCCAGGCTCAGCCCAAGGAGCTGCTCTACGCGCAGCGCATGAGCGCCATGCTGGAGCGCTACGCGCCCTACGCTTCCGAGGCGGTGCGCCTGGCGGCCCGCTGCCAGCACATACGCCGATGGGAGATCCCGCGTGCCAGCTATCCCATGACGCGCCAGGGCTACAAGGAGTGGCGCACGCGCCTGATGCGCTTCCACGCGGAGGTGGCGGGCGCCATCCTGCGGGAAGTGGGCTACGATGAGGCGATGGTGGCGCGGGTGCAGTCCCTGGTGCGCAAGGAGGGCCTCAAGACCAATCCCGAAACCCAGCTGCTGGAGGACGTGATCGCCCTGGTGTTCCTGGAGAGCTATCTGGGCGATTTCGTCGCCCGCCATGGGGACTACGACGAGGCCAAGTTCATCGACATCCTGCGCAAGACCTGGCAGAAGATGTCGGCCCAGGGCCGTGCGGCGGCGCTGCGGCTGGTCACGCTGCCGCCGGAGCTGGCGGCGGTGGTGCGCAAGGCCGTGGGCGATCAACCTTAGAACTTTCAACCATGACGGAGGAGACATGCAAGTCGGCTTCATCGGTTTAGGCATCATGGGCCGCCCCATGGCCATCAATGTGGCCCGCGGCGGTCATCAATTGCACATCTGGGCGCGCCGCCCTGCGGCCCTGGAGCCCTTCGCCCAGTTCGGCGCCCGCGCCCACGTGAGCGCCGCCGAGGTGGCGCGCCATGCGGAGGTGGTGTTCACCGTGGTGGCCGATGCCCCGGACGTGGAGGAGGTGGCCCTGGGCGAGGGTGGCATCGCCCAGGGGGCCAAGCCCGGCCTCATCGTGGTGGACATGAGCACCATCGCCCCCAGTGCCGCCAAGCGCATCGGCGCCCGTCTGGCCGAAAAGGGCATCGACTTCCTCGACGCGCCCGTGTCCGGCGGCGAGGTGGGCGCCATCAACGCCACCCTGTCCATCATGGTGGGGGGCAGGGCCGAGGCCTTCGCCAAGGTCAAGCCCCTGTTCGAGTGCATGGGCAAGAACATCGTGCACGTGGGCGACAGCGGCGCCGGCCAGGTGGCCAAGGCGTGCAACCAGATCGCGACCGGCGTGGGCGTGCTCGCCGTGGCCGAGGCGCTCAACCTGGCCAGGAAGAGCGGCGTCGATCCGGCCAAGGTGCGCGAGGCGCTGATGGGCGGCTTCGCCTACAGCAGGGTGCTGGAGAACCACGGGAGCCGCATGCTCGACCGCAACTTCAAGCCGGGCTTCAAGGCCTGGATGCACCAGAAGGACTTGCGCATCGTGCTGCAGAGCGCCTACGAGCTGGGCCTGTGCCTGCCCGCCACCGCCGCCACGGCCCAGATGTTCAACGCCATGGTCGGCTCCGGCCTTGGCGAGGAGGATTCCATCGCCGTGCTCAAGCTGCTGGAGCGGCTGAGCGGCCAGGAATGAGAGTCGGCTTCATCGGGCTGGGCGCCATGGGCGCCCCCATGGCCCGGCATCTACTGGACGCCGGTCACCAGCTGGCAGTCTATGCCCGGCGCAGCGACGCGGCGGCGCCCCTGGTGCGGGCGGGCGCCGCCCTGTGCGCCAGCCCGCGGGAGCTGGCGGCGCGCTGCGAAGTGGTGTTCACCATGGTGACCGCCAGCGCCGACGTGGAGGAAGTGGTCCTGGGTGCGCAGGGCCTCATCCACGGCGCCGCCCCCGGGCTGGTGTTGGTGGACATGAGCACCATCGCGCCGGCGACGGCGCGGCGCATCGCCGCGCGCCTGGCCGAGCGGGGCGCGGACATGCTGGACGCGCCGGTGTCCGGCGGCACCCAGGGCGCGCTCGACGCCAGCCTGGCCATCATGGTGGGCGGCAAGGCGCATGTCCTGGCGCGGGTGCGCCCGCTGCTTGAAAAGCTCGGCCGGCGCATCGTGCACATCGGCGACCATGGCGCGGGCCAGGTAGCCAAGGCCTGCAACCAGATGGTCATGGTGGCCGCCATCCAGGCGGCGGCCGAGGCCATGCTCCTGGCGCGGTCGAGCGGCGTCGATGCCGCCCGGGTGCGCGCCGCCATGGCCGGCGGCTCGGCGGACTCGCGCGTACTCGAGCTGTTCGGCGGCCGCATGGTGAGACGCGACTTCGCCGCCGGGGTGGAAGCGCGTCTGCACCACAAGGACTTTGCCATCGTCATGGACGCGGCCCACGACCTGGGTGTGCCGGCAATCGTGGCGGCGCAGGTATGGCAGCAGCTCAATGCGCTGGTGAGCCAGGGCTGGGGCCACGACGACACTTCCCGCCTGCTGTGCGTGCTGGAGCAGGCCTGCGGGCGGAACGAGACTGAAAGAGGTTTCTCCTGAATTTGATCGAAAGCGACCCATGAGATTGTTACGCTTGTTCCTCTTCGCCTGCGGCCTGGCGCTGGCCGGCTGCGCCGGCCTGGGTGTCCCCAGGAATCCGCCGGAAGTCACCCTGGCCAACGTGGACGTGCTGGAAGTGGGCCTGCTGGAACAGCGCCTGGGCCTGCAGCTGCGCGTGCTCAATCCCAATGACACGTCGTTCCGCATCAACGGCCTGTCCTACACCCTGGAAGTGAACGGCCGCCCCTTCGCCAAGGGGGTGAGCGACAAGGCGGTGAGCGTGCCGCGCTTCGGCGAAGCGATGCTGGAAGTCCCTGCCACCACCAACATCGGCGGCCTGCTGCGCCAGCTGGACGAATGGCGCAAGGGGCGGGGCCGGGAGACCATGGACTACCGCCTCACGGGCACCCTCTATCCCGCCTTCGGCCCGGGCATTCCCTTCGATCACAGCGGCCAGGTGCCGCTGCCGGCGGAATTGCGCCGCTGAGGTTTCGCAAAGCGAGGCACGAGAGTAGTATTGAACCAAACGCAGACAGCATGGAGTGTCTGGAATGCCAACCCAACTCGAAATCCTTGAAGCGGAGGTCCTGAAGCTGACGGCCGCGGAGCGGGCGCGCCTGGCCGAGCGCCTGATCGCCAGCCTGGATGAAGATGCGGAGATCGAGGAAGCGTGGGCCGCTGAGATCGAACGACGCATCGCCGAGATCGAAAGTGGACAGGTCGAAATGATCACTGCGGCTGAAGCCGTGGCAAAGGCGCGCGCTTCGCTCAAGTGAAGCTTTCCCTTGCTCCGGCAGCCGAGCGCGAGCTCATCGAGGCCGCCGCATTCTACGCGGAGCGTGCCGACAAAGAGCTCGGACTGGCATTCATCGCCGAGTTCGAGCGCGCGCTGCACCTCCTGGAGGCCAACCCCGAACTTGGTGCTGTCTGGCGCGCTTCAACACGGCGGCTTCCTCTGCGCCGGTTTCCCTATAGTCTCGTGTACCAGCTGTTCGCAGACGAACTGCGTGTCATCGCCGTGGCGCACCAGCGACGGCGCCCCGGCTACTGGACCGGCCGCCGCTGAGCCCTCAACGCGGCGCCGGCAGGGGCGGGAACAGCTTCTCCAGCGCCAGGCCGATGGCGAGCAGGCGCCGGTCCGAGCCTGCCGGCCCGTCCAGCTCCAGGCCCACCGGCAAGCCGTCCCCGGTCCTGCCCACGGGCAGTGACAGCCCGGGTATGCCGGCATTGCTGCCCGGATCGGTGTTGCGGATGAAGGTGCCGAAAGTGGGCACCGGCTTGCCGTTCAGGATCACCTCCTTGTCCTGGCCGATGGGCTGGGCGGGCAGCGGCGTGGTCGGGAAGATCACCGCGGCGACCCGCTGGCGCCGGAAGTAATTGGCATAGGCTTGCTGCAGCTGCGGCCGATGCGTCTCGATCGCCTGACGATAGACGTCCGCCGGGACGGCAGGCGGATCGCCCTTGATCAGGGCGGCGAACAGGCCTTTCACATCGGGGCTGGCCATTTCCGCCTGCAGCTGCGTCAGGTCGCGCCCCGTCTGGTAGCGCGCCAGATACGCGGGCAGATCGCCCATCACCTCGTGCAGCGCCACCGGAAAGCTCACTTTGCCGTTGAGCCCGGCCACATCCGGAATGTCGGCCTCCACCAATACCACGCCCGCCCCCTTCAGCCGCGCCAGCGCCGCCTCGGCGACGGTCGCGGTCTGCTGGTCCAGGTCGGACCAGAACAGGGCGCGGGGCACGCCCAGGCGCAGGCCGCGCAAGGGGGCCGGCTTGAGAGCGCCGCGGCGCCCGGTGATCACCGCGTCGAGCAGCGCCAGGTCCTCCACGCGCCGCGCCATGGGACCGGCGGTGTCGCGGGTATGGGAGATGGGGGTGATGCCCTCGGCGGGATAGCGGCCCGCGGTCGGCCGCAGGCCGGCGATGCCGTTGACGGCGGCCGGAATGCGCACCGAGCCGCCCGTGTCGGTGCCCAGGCCGGCGGGCGCCATGCGCGCGGCGATGGCGGCGCCGCTGCCGCCGCTGCTGCCGCCGGCAATGCGGCTGGCATCGTAGGGGTTGCCCACGGCGCCGAAGCCGGCGTTGTTGCTGGTGATGCCGAAGGCCAGCTCGTGCATGTTGGTCTTGCCCAGCACGATGGCGCCGGCACTGGTCAGGGCCTTCACCACCGGTGCCGAGGCCTTGGGCACGAAGTGCTTGAGACCCGGTGTGCCGGCGCTGTTGGGCAGGCCGGCCACGTGGATGTTGTCCTTAACCACCAGGGGCACGCCGTGGAGCGGGCCCTTGAAGCGACCCGCCCGCGCCGCCTCGTCGGCGGCCCGGGCGGCCGCCAGCGCGCCGTCCTCGTCCAGGGTGATGAAGGCATTGAGGGCGGCGCCGGCGCGGGCGCGCTCGATGAGGGCCCGCGTCAGGGCCTCGCTGGTGAGGCGGCCGGTGCGGATGCGGGCGGCCGCCTCCGCAGCGGAGAGCTCGACGGGATTGTCGCCGGCGGCGAGGGCCGGGGCAGCGAGGGCTGCCCAGGCCAGGACGATTGCAGTTGTTCTCATGGATGTTCTTCCTGTGGGGTACGGTTCGGGAGGCGAACCTTAGGATCGTTATAGCCCATCGCCCGCTGCCGTTCCTGGTCTGGTGTTGATAGTGAAAAACTATCAAATACATAACATCAATCGATTGGATTAATGTGGCGGGCTTCCCTAAGATGCACTCACTGATTCACAACCCTGTGCAACCAAGAGGAGCAAACTCATGCAATCCCTGATCAACACCGAAATCAAGCCCTTCAAGGCCACTGCGTACCACAACGGCAAGTTCGTCCCGGTGAGCGACGCCGACCTCAAGGGCAAGTGGTCCGTGGTGTTCTTCTACCCGGCCGACTTCACTTTCGTCTGCCCGACGGAGCTGGGCGACCTGGCCGACCACTATGACACCTTCAAGTCCCTGGGGGTGGAGATCTACTCGGTGTCCACCGACACCCACTTCACCCACAAGGCCTGGCACGACAGCTCGGAAACCATCAAGAAGATCCGCTTCCCCATGATCGGCGATCCGACGGGCAGCATTTCCCGCAACTTCGGCGTCATGATCGAGGAAGAAGGTCTGGCGCTGCGCGGCACCTTCGTGATCAATCCCGAGGGCGTCATCAAGGCATGCGAGATCCACGACAACGGCATCGGCCGCGACGCCAAGGAGCTGCTGCGCAAGGTCCAGGCGGCCCAGTACGTCGCCACCCACCCGGGCGAAGTGTGCCCGGCCAAGTGGACCCCGGGCGAGAAGACCCTCGCGCCCTCCCTGGACCTGGTCGGCAAGATCTGAGTCTGATCCCTGACCGCCGCTCCGCTCCCGCGGGGCGGCGGCAACCCGGGAATTCCAACGGAAAGGTAATGCCATGCTCGACTCCGCCATCAAGACCCAGCTACAAGACCACCTCGCCAAGATCGTGCACCCCATCGAGCTCGTCGCCGCCCTCGACGACAGCCCCAAGGCGGACGAACTGCGCGCCCTGCTGCGGGACATCGCTGAACTGTCGCCCAGGGTGCGCCTGGCCGAGGACGGCGACGACTCCCGGCGGCCTTCGTTCTCGGTCGGTTGTGCAGGCGAGGCGGCGCGCATCCGCTTCGCCGGCCTGCCCATGGGCCACGAGTTCACTTCCCTGGTGCTCGCCCTGCTGCACACCGGCGGCCATCCGCCCAGGCTCACGCCGGAAGTGATCGAGAGAATCCGGGCGCTCCCCGGCGACTACCGTTTCGAGACCTATGTGTCGCTCACCTGCCAGAACTGCCCGGAAGTGGTCCAGGCCCTGAACGTCATGGCCGCGATCAACCCAAACATCCGCCACGTCATGATCGACGGCGCCCTGTTCCAGGACGAGGTGGATGCCCGGAGCATCATGGCGGTGCCCAGCGTGTACCTCAACGGCGCGCCCTTCGCCCAGGGGCGCCTGGGGGTCGAGGAAATCCTGGCCAGGCTTGACACCGGCGCCACCGACCGGGAAGCCGCCCGGATCGCCGCCCGCGCCCCCTATGACCTGCTGGTGGTGGGCGGCGGCCCGGCCGGCGCGGCGGCGGCCATCTACGGCGCGCGCAAGGGCATCCGCACCGGCGTCGTCGCCGAGCGCTTCGGCGGACAGGTGCTGGACACCCTGGCCATCGAGAACTTCATCTCCGTGCAGCATACGGAGGGGCCGCAACTCGTCGCGGCGCTGGAGCAGCATGTGCGCCAGTACCATGTGGATGTCATGAACCTGCAGCGCGCCGAGGCGCTCATTCCCGCCGGCGCCGACGGCCTGGCCCAGGTGCGCCTGGCGAGCGGCGCGACGCTCAAGGCGCGCACGGTGCTGATCGCCACCGGCGCCCGCTGGCGCGAGCTCGACGTGCCCGGCGAGCGGGAGTACCGCGGCCGCGGCGTGGCCTACTGCCCCCACTGCGACGGTCCCCTGTTCAAGGGCAAGCGGGTGGCGGTGATCGGCGGCGGCAACTCGGGCGTGGAGGCGGCCATCGACCTGGCCGGCATCGTCGCCGAGGTCACGCTGCTGGAGTTCGATGGCCGGCTGCGCGCCGACGCGGTGCTGCAGGACAAGCTCGCCAGCCTGGCCAACGTGCGCGTCATCACCAGCGCCCAGACCACGGAGGTCACGGGCGACGGCGGCAAGGTGAATGGGCTGGTCTATCGGGACCGCAACAGCGGCGAGGAGCGGCGCATCGGGCTGGAGGGGGTGTTCGTGCAGATCGGCCTGGTGCCCAACACCGACTGGCTCAAGGGCACCCTGACCCTGTCGCCGCGGGGCGAGATCCAGGTGGATGCGCGCGGCCAGACCTCGGCTCCCGGCGTGTTCGCCGCCGGCGACGCCACCACCGCGCCCTTCAAGCAGATCATCGTTGCCATGGGGGACGGGGCGAAGGCCGCCCTTGCCGCCTTCGACCACCTGATCCGCAGTCCGGCGCCGGCGGGCGAGCTGCTGGCGGAGGCGGTCGCCGCCTAGCCCGAGCTACTGGCGCCCGTAGGTCTTGAACTTCTCCAGCGCCTCGGCCATCTGGCTGTCGCTGAGCAAGGCCGGGGTGCCGATGGCGCAGGCGCGCCAGTAATGCTCGCACAAGGCCTCGAACTCGACGGCCAGCTCCAGGGCCGCCGGCAGATCGGGGCCGAACACGATCATGCCGTGGTTGGCCAGCAGGCAGGCGCAGCGCCCCTCCAGGGCCGCCAGGGCGGCGTCGGACAGTTCCTGGGTGCCGAAGGTGGCGTAGGGGGCGCAGCGCACCATGGCGCCGCCGAAGCGGGCGATCATGTAATGGAAGGGCGGGATGTCCCGGCGCAGGCAGGCCAGTGCCGTGGCGAAGGGCGCATGGGCGTGCACGATGGCGCCGGCCTCGGGGCGCGCGGCATAGATGTCCCGGTGGAAGCGCCACTCGGAGGAGGGCGCGCGCGCGCCGCTCCAGCTTCCGTCCGGCTTCATGGCCACGATGTCGGCCGGCTCCAGGGCCTCGTAGGCCATGCCCGTGGGCGTGATGAG
>JBMOQT010000001.1:0-25854 GCA_049320945.1 Pseudomonadota bacterium | reverse complement strand
TTCTCGGTCAGCGTGGCGAACCAGCGTTCGACCTGGTTGATCCAGGAGGTCGAGGTGGGCGTGAAATGAACGTGGAAGCGCGGATGGCGGGCAAACCAGTCCTTGACCTTCGGCGTCTTGTGCGTGCCGTAGTTGTCCATGACCAGGTGAACATCCAAGTCTGCGGGAACGGACGCCTCGATGGTGCGCAGAAACTTCAGAAACTCGGTGCTGCGATGGCGCCGGTGCAGTTCGCCGATCACGTCGCCGGTGGCAATGTCCAAGGCGGCAAACAGCGTCGTCGTGCCGTGACGCATGTAGTCATGCGTGCGTCGCTCGCAGATGCCCGGAGCCAGCGGCAGGATGGGCTGGGTAGGGTCGAGCGCCTGAATCTGGCTCTTCTCGTCGACGCACAGCACCATCGTTTTCACCGGCGGGTCCAAGTACAGGCCGACGATGTCGCGCACCTTCTCGACGAACAGCGGATCGGTGGAGAGCTTGAAGGTTTCCTGTCGGTACGGCTGCAGGCCGGAGGCCCGCCAAATGCGGCTAACCGCCGACTGCGACATGCCCATCTCGCGCGCCATGCTGCGCGTGCTCCAGTGAGTGGCGTTCTTCGGCACCGATTCGAGCGTTCGGGCAATCAGCGCATCCACGCGAGCATCGTCAATCGTGCGCGGTGCGCCGGTGCGGGGCGCATCGAGCAATCCGTCGAGCCGGTCGGCGGCAAAGCGGTTGCGCCACTTCGACACCGTCTGCTGAGTGACCGAAACCCGCTGCGCTACGACCTTGCTGTCGATGCCGGTCGCGCACTCCAGCACAATACGCGAACGCCGCGCCAGCGCCGTCTTGCGGCGCCGCGCCCAGGCCTCCAATTGCTCGCGCTCCGCTTCGCTCAACACGATCACCTTTGCTCTGCCGCCCATCGCAACCTCCCCGTATCGATCATACGATACGTCAGACATGCGAAAGGCATATTGATTCAACGATGTATTGACTCAGGACACTAGATGCCAATGGTTTTGGTGGATTTGGGAGCGGTTCAGGGGAGAGCTGACATCCGAATTTCTGTGAGCTTCCACGTGGCAAAACCGCTGCGGTCAAGGACAAAGCTCACTCGCGGCTCCGCAGGGCCTTCCTCTGCACCGCCATGAACGATGAGCCGGTTGACACCCTTGCGCTCGAACTTCCACTTGACGTCGTCCTTTGCGAAAGCTTTGTCTTGGGACTTCGGCTTAGGCTCGGACTGCGGGCTGAGCCGGGCCTCTTCCACCGCATGCCGAAGGAGGCGTTCAGCTCCGGCAGCGATGCCGAGCGGGCCGGTGCGGAGTTAGGCACGATGCTGGGCATGATGCTGGCCGAGCGTCTCGTGGACGCCATAGTGCGACCCGAGGCTGCGGACGCAAGCCTAAGTCCCTAATTTCTTTCAATAACAGTCAGACCAATGCGGAAAGTTGCAGCTTATGCGTTAGAGCTGGGTGAGACTTTTAGCTTATGCCGGTAAGAGCTTTCACCAATTGCTAGCATACTGGCTGCGGAAGCACGCCAAGTAAGGCGCTCCAGTTTCACCTTTTGGTGCACCCCACACAGCCTACCGTCTTGGCCACCCCGATCTGGCGATGACGATGAAGGGTGTGTTGGCGAGGCCGACACACCCTTTGTTTTTGTGGTTGGCTCGCGTTGAGCGGACCGTCAGCCTATCTTGCGTACCCCGCCTCGCGCTGACTGCGGATCGCGAGCACGAAAACCGTATCGATCTCCGCGACGTAGCGGTACAGGGCGACATAGCCATGGGAGCGACGTCCGATTACCAGTTCGCGCTTGTCGCCTGGCACAGGTCTGCCGATCAGGGGACTATGCTCGAGGACCGCGATTGCCTGAATGATTTCCTGGACGCGAGCCGGGCCGGTTTCGACCTCGTGTTGCGCCAGGTGATCGAGGATGCGATCAAAATCCTCTGCCACCTCGGGGGCGAGTTCGAGGCGCGTCATTAACGCGCCAGTTTTTTCGCGATTGGGCGCGTCGCCGCCTTGCCAGCCAGGCGATCCTCGAGGTACCGGCGCATCTCATTCCACGGAATCGTCTTGCCCGAGGCGACGATTTGCGCGTAGCGCTGCTCGGCAACTTGGTCGAAATCCGCGCGCCGCTCCTCCTGGCTCACCTTCTCGGCAACTGCCTGCAGGATGAAGCTGTGGGACGTTATGCCGGCGCGCTCGGCAGCGGCTGCAACGCGGGCCTTCAGCTCGTCCGGGAGGCGAATGGTGGTGGTGGACATGGGCACTCTCCAAGGAAATGTTCATAGCGTAGCACAGAAGTGCTACATGAGCGACCGCTGGCGGGTCCAGAAGGGACCGCGGCGTCGCCCTCGCCCACTCGCCTGATGCGACGGGATCGGCGCCTGCCAGGTCTACGCTGGCCAAGGGGGTCGCTCCAAGGCTTCCAGGCGCGACCAAGTCAGGTTGCAAATCCCCCGCCCGCCTACCATGATGAAAGCAAAACAGGGTCTGCCAGCCAGCAACGGAAGGGAGATGTCCTATGAAGGCCTATCAGCGCAATGTTGAGTATCCCCTGAGCGATGAACAGCACCAGCGCCTGGAGTCCGAAATCCTGAAGGAGATGCAGCGCAGTCTCACCGCGCGGCGCTTCATCGACGTGTTCGGCCCCATCGGCGCCGGGTTCGAGACGGTGTCCTACGAGACCTATGGCGCAGATGCACTGGCGGAGGCCGATCTCGAAGGGGGGCACGACGTCCGGGTGATCCAGGCCGAATCCGAGGTCTATGGACGGATTCCGCTGATCTACAAGGACTTCGTCCTCGACTGGCGCGACGTGGAGTTGAGCCGCAGCCTCGGTTCGCCCCTGGACGTGACCCGGGCCGTGCGGGCCGCCCACTTCCTGTCGCACCGGGAAGAAGACCTGGTCTATAACGGCAAGGCCGACCTGGGCATCGAGGGCCTGCTGAACGCGGAGAACCGGCTGAAAGTGAAGAAGCTGGACTGGAAGCAGTTCGGCAATGCCTACCTCAACATCCGGGAGGCGACGCTGGCGCTGCTCGCGGCCAATCATCATCGCCCCTATGCCGCCGTGCTCTCGCCCCAGTTGTACGCGGAACTGCTGAAGGCCGACAAGGACATCCCGGTCATAGAGATCGACTCCATCACCAGGCTGTGCGAGGACGGCGTGTTCCAATCGCCGGCCCTGGCGCCGGAACAGGCGGTGGTCGTGTCCTCGGGGCCCGAGAACCTGGACCTGGCGATCGCCGAGGATGTGAACGTGGCTTATCTCGGCCGGGAGAACATGAACTATAAGTTCCAGGTCTATGAATGCCTCGTCCTGCGCATCAAGCGGCCCACCGCCATCTGCACCCTCGAGGCCTAGGAGGACAGGCGATGGAAGCACTTGCTGCGGGGCGCAGTCTCGCCCAATCCCTGTCCCATAACGTCAGGGACCACGTGGAGGTGGTCCTCGAACTGCTCGGCGACGCGAGCGGCGTCACCGCGCCGGCCAAGGCGCGGCTGCTTGCCCACATCGCGGAAGAGGAAAGAAGCAACGCCCAGCGGCTCAACGAACTGCTGAAGGAGGCAGGCGACCCGCCCCCGCGCGAGCTGCGCCTGATCCGGGATCACAGCGAGATGCTCCTGGACATCCTGGAAGGCGCCATTCCCCCGGGCTTGGGGCTGCGGCTGCTCCACCACATGATGGAGGAGCATAACGAGTTGCTGGCGCTGGGGCGCGAAGAGGCGCCCGCCGGCGCAGCTTCCCCGGGCGGCGCCGGCCGCCCGGGGCCGCGCTTGACGCTGGGCAGCCTGCGGGGAAGGTAGAGCTCCTCCGGAACCCCAGCTCCGCCTGGCCCGGCTCCTGGGATAAGTCCGGCCGCGCCCGTGCCAAAGACTCAGCCGAGAGCTTTCGCCTTCGCCCGCCCGATGTTGCCGTAAAGCTCCGGCCGCCGCTGGTCCATGAGCGGATAGCGGCGCTTGACCTCGTCGATATGGTCGAGATCTATGTCGACGGTGATGCAGCATTCAGTGTCGGGGGCGGTCGCCACGATGACGCCCCACGGATCCACCACCATGCTGCGGCCGACGAAGGCGGTCCCGGATTTGGGTTCGACCCCGACCTGACCGGACGCAACCACCCAGCATTGGTTCTCGGTGGCGCGAGCGCGCAAGAAGAACTCCCAGTGATCGAGACGGGGCGAAAGGAAAGCGGACGCGCAGACGATCACCTGGGCCCCTTTCAGGGCCAGTTCCCGGTACACCTCGGGAAAGCGCAGATCGGAACAGACCGAGACCCCGACCGGTCCCACGGCGGTCTCGAACACCGGCAATTCATCTCCCGCGCCGACGCGATCCGACTCACGGCGTCTGTCAGGACGCCGATCCGCACCACACCATCGGAGATCCTGCCCGTTTGCGCATTTGCTGTGGCCATGGCAGCCGACAACAGCGCGCCGCAGACGAATTTGGCCAACTCCCTTTTCCTCGTGCTCCGTCCCTCCTTGTCGAACAAGTGTCATTTACATACCCAGGGCCGCGGCGCCGCGGCCCGGTTGTTCGATGATCAGCCAAACACCACCTCGACCCGGCCCAGGCCGTCGAACTCGGCCTCCACCAGGCGGCCGGAAGTCATGATCAGGGGAGCAGTGAGGCTGCCGGCGGAAACCACGTCGCCTTTCCTGAGGCCGCCGCCGCGCCGGGCGAGGGCATTGGCCAGATATACGAGGGCGTTGACCGGGTCGCCCAGGACCGCCGCGCCCGTTCCCTCCCGCACCCGTTGCCCGTCCACGAACAGCCGCACGCCCAGCCCGGGCAGGTCCAGGTCGCGCCAGGCGCTCGTGTCCGCCCCGTGTACCCAGTGCCCGGCGAAGGCGTTGTCGGCCACGATGGCGGCAGCGCCGGCGCCCGAGCCTGGGCGATAACGGCTGTCGGCGATTTCTATGGAGGGCAGCACGGCCGCCACAGCCTCGATCACGGCCTCGCGGGGAATGCTTGCACCGGCGCTGCCGGAAAGCAGGTCGGCGCCCATGCGAAAGGCGATCTCGGCCTCCACGGCGCGCATGAAGAACTGCTGCGGCGCCAGCGATCCCGGACTGGCATGGCAGAAGGAAGACAGGAGCCGGCCGTGGATCGGCCGGTCCACCTGCAGGGCTTGCTGGGCCGCCGCGGTGGTGAGGCCGATCTTGTAGCCGATCGGCCGGCCGCCTCCACTCTCGGCCAGGCGCGCGACGAAGGCGTCCTGCACCCGGTAGGCGAAATCCAGGTCCGCGCTGCCCAGTTCCCGGGGCACGGCGCCCAGCGGCGCTCCCGTCACGCGCGCAGACAAGAGCTCCCGCGCCAGTTCGCCGGCGTCGCGCGCGCCCCCCGTCCCCATCTTGCCCCCTTTCACCAGTGAACTCGCCCGGCCCGTCGCCTATAGTACATACCGGTCGGTACGTATGCAAGGAGCGGGTGCCTTGATGCCGGTCAAAAAAAAATTCTTGACAAGCAGGCGCGCGCGGTCCACATTACATACCGACGGGTCGGGATTTGCATACTCATTAGTATGTATCAAGACGAGAAAGCACCGCCCACGATCAACTGACAAGGAGGAGAACATGCGCACAATAAATGTGCTGGAGGTGAATCGCCGGGTCATGCAGTACGTCGTCGCCCACCCCTACGAGCGCGACTACTGGGAGAAGGCCCCCGCCATCACCGGCGTGCTGGCCTGGGGCGAGCAGGACGCGGTGCAGGCCGTGCAGGCTTGGATCGATCGCGCCGTCGAGACCCAGACCTCCAACGGCGACCTCAATTACGCCGACGCCCTGGATCTGCCCGCCGGTCACGTCAAGACCTTCACCCCCACCTCTAGCCTGCCGGCCAGCCTGGGCTACCCGCTGCTGCGCTTCTACGAGCGCACGGGCGACCCGGCCTACCTGGAGGCGGCGCGCCGCCAGGCCGAGGCCCTGGTCGCCACCGCGCGCACCTCGGAAGGCGGCATCTGGGCGCGCAAGGAAGGCCCGGAACTGTGGATCGACTTCCTCTACATGATGTGCCCGTTCCTGCTGCTCTACGGCAACCTCACCCGGCAGCCCACCTTCGTGGATGAGGCCTACAAGCAATACGCCGTCCATGTGCGGCACCTGGTCGATCCCTACCAGTCCCTGGCCCGCCATGCCTGGTGCGAGCGGCCCAACCACTACCCCCAGTCCACCTTCTGGGCGCGGGGCAACGGCTGGCTGGTGTGCTGCTCCGTGGACATGCTGACCATCGCCCCCGAGCACCCGGGCGCCGGGCAGGTGGCCGAGACGGCGACCAAGGCCCTCAAAGCCATGGCCGCGCACCAGGACAGCTGCGGCTTCTTCCACCACATCCTCGACGACGCGGGCACCAAGTTCGAGGCCTCGAGCACCCTGATGTTCTCCTACGCCGCGGCGCGGGCGGCGCAGCTGGGCCTGGTGGACGATTCCTTCCTGGAGCGGGCCGAGCGCGCCCTGCGCGTGGTCGCCGGATCGGTGCCCGAGTCCGGCGCCGTGCCCGGCGTGGCGGTGCCGCCGGGAGGCCCCGGCGTGCCCTTCGGCACCACCCTGTTCGGCCAGGGCTTCTTCCTGCTGGGGGCCCACGCCCTGCGCGGGCGCCTGGGCCACTGACCGGCGGGGACGTCCATGGCGGAACTTCTCGAGTACCTCACGCGCGGGGTACTGATCGGGGTGACCTACGGGCTGCTCGCCTACCCCATCAGCCTGCTATTCGTGGCCACCGGCACCGTCGACCTGGCGGTGGGCAGCTATGCGGTGCTGGCGGGCGCCGTGGCGGCGCAGCTGCCAGCCCCCTGGGGCTTCGTTTTCGCCGTCCTGGCCGCGGCCGCCGCCGCATCGGTGGTGGGCATGGTGTCCAACGCGCTGGCGCGGCGGCAGCCGGGCGAAGGCCTGACCACCGTTCTCGCCAGTTTCGGTTTCGCCATCGTCCTGGAGTCCGTGGTACTCACCGGATTCGGCAAGGACCCGATGGTGCGCCACCAGTTCGACACCTTCTGGAACCTGCTGGGCGTGCGCGTCAGCCCCCAGGCGGGAATCAACGTCGCCACCGGCCTGGTGATTCTCGCCGGCGTCTTCGTGCTCCTGTTCCGCACACCCTGGGGGCGTGTCATCCGGGCGGCGGCCGTCAATCCCCGCGGCGCCACCCTGGCCGGAATCCCGGTGGCTCGCACCCAGTTCTCGGTGTTCGTGACGGCGGGCGTGCTGAGCGGCATCGCGGGCATCCTGATCCTGTACACCTCGGGACTGGATTTCGCCTCGGGTCTGCCCCTCACCCTGAAATCCCTGGGCGCCGCCATCCTCCTGGGGCTGGGCAATCCCCTCCGGGGCTTCATCGGCGGCATTGCCATCGGCATCGTCGAGGCGCTCAGCGTCGGCTACGCGCCCCAGAGCGTCGGCACCCTGCTGCCCTACCTGTTCATCTTCGTCGTCCTGTGCGCCGGCCGCATGAGTCGCGCCGGCATCCAGGGCTTGAGGGCCTGAGCCATGCTGGGACGCGCTGTTCTTCCCGCCATCGCCGTCGCCGCCCTGGCGGCCGGCATCGCGCCGCTGCTGCGCGGCAACCCGTCGATGAACGACACCTCCATCGTCATCGCCATCTACGCCCTGATCGCCCTGTCCGTGGGCGTCACTTACGGCCTCGCCGGTCTGCTCAGCGTGGCGCAGGCGTCGTTCGCCGCGGTGGGCGCCTACGTGACCGCCATCCTGACCGTCAACTTGGACTGGTCGCCCTGGCTCACAGCGCCCCTGGCCGTGCTGGTGCCGGCGCTGCTCGCCTATCCGCTGGCGCGCCTGGTCACCCGGCTGTCGCCCCTGGCCCTGGCCATCGCCACGCTCATGTTCGGCTATGCTTTTGACATCGCCGTGCGCGAAGCGGGCGACCTGACCGGCGGCTACATCGGCCTGTCGGGCGTTCCGCCGGTGCCGGGAACCGAGGGCTTTACCGCCTACCACGGCCTGGCTTGGGCCGTGGTGGTGATCGTGCTCGCCCTGTACGGCATGCTGCGCGCCTCCCACTTCGGCTCGGCGCTGCGCACCATTCGCCACGATGCGCTGCGCGCCGCCGCCGACGGCGTAAATGTCACCCACCTGAGGAGCCTGGCCATGAGCATCGGCGCCGCCATCGCCGGGGCGGCCGGCTGGCTCTATGCCCACCACCTGAGCTACGTGGGCCCCGAGTCCCTGAGCCCGGCGCTGTCCCTGTCGGCCATCCTCATGGCCGTCATCGGCGGGGTCCACAGCATTGTCGGCCCGGTGCTGGGCGCGGCGCTGCTGACGCTGATCTACAAGTTCATTCCGGGCCAGGAGGTGGTCGGCATCTTCTACGGCTCGGCGCTCATCATCTGCCTGCTGGTGGCGCCGGGCGGGCTCATGGGGCTGGTGCCGCGCCTCAAGGCGCTGCTGGGCCGCAAGGCGGCGGGCGCGCCCCGCCTGGTGCCGGGGAGGCAGCGCACATGAATCTGGTGGCCGACAACATCCAGGTGCGCTACGGCGGCGTGGTCGCCCTCGACCGGGTATCGGTGTCCGTCGAGCCGGGCCGCATTCTCGCCGTGGTCGGGCCCAACGGCTCGGGCAAGACCACCCTGTTCAATGCCATCACCGGGCTCGCGCCCCTGGCCGGAGGCAAGGTGGCCATGGGCGCCGACTCCCTGTTCGGCCTGTCCCTGGACGAACGGGTGCGGCGCGGCATCTCCCGCACCTTCCAGACGCCCCGCTATGACCCGGACATGACTTTGCGCGAGACCGTGCTGTGCGGCTTCTTCCCGCTGCGCCGGGCGAGGCTGCTGGGCGCCCTGTGCGGCGCCCCCTCGGCCATGCGCGAGGCGCGGCACATGCATGCGCGCTGCGATGCGCTGATCGACGCCTTCGGTCTGACGCCCCTGGCGGAACAGCCCATGGGCGAACTGCCCATCGCCCAGATTCGCCTGGTGGATGTGGCGCGCGCCACGGCGCCGCAGCCGCGCTTCCTGCTGCTGGACGAACCGGCGGCGGGCCTGAGCGTGCCGGAGCAGCAGCGGCTGGCCCAGGAGGTGCGCCGCCTGGCCCGCTCGGGCATCGGCGTGCTGCTGGTGGAGCACAACTTCGACCTGGTGTGCCGCATCGCCGATCACCTGGTGGTGCTCGAGCGCGGCAAGGTGCTGCTGCAAGGCACGCCCAACGAGGTGAGCCGCGACCCGGACTTTCGCGCCGCGTATCTCGGCTCGATCCACGCCGTGGAGGAGCAATGATGAAAAGCGCCGTCCTGGCCATCCAACCGGAGGAGAACGAGGTGGAGCCGAGCCTGCCGCCGGTGCGCCTGTCCGTCAGCGACCTGACCGCATCGTATCAGCGCGTGCCGGTGCTGCACGGCATCGACTTCGAAGCCCGGGAGGGCGAGGTGCTGGCCCTGCTCGGCCCCAACGGCGCCGGCAAGTCGAGCCTGCTCGGCGCCCTGGCCGGGCTGGTGCGCGCCCAGGGCGCGGTGCGCGTGGGCGAGCGGGATCTCGCCGGCGTTCCGGCGCACCTGCGGGCGCGCATGGGCCTGGCCCTGGTGCCCGAGGTGCGCGGCAACCTGTTCCAGACCATGACGGTCGAGGAGAACCTGCAGATCGCCCTGCGCGAACTGGACAGCGACGAAAGGCAGGCGCTGCGCGAGGAGATCTTCGCCATGTTCCCGATCCTGAAGGAACGGGCGCATGCCCTGTCCGGAATGCTGAGCGGCGGCGAGCAGCAGATGCTGGCCATCGCCGCCTCCCTGGGACGCCGTCCCCGGGTGCTGCTGCTGGACGAGCCGACCCAGGGCCTGGCGCCCAGCGTGTTCGATGTGCTGTTCCGCACTTTTGCCATCCTCAAGTCCAAGGGCCTGGCCATCGTGCTGGCGGAACAGAACCTGCCGTTCGCGGCGCGCTGCGCCGATCGCTTCCTGGTGCTGGCGGGCGGGCGCGTCACCCTGCGCGGCGACGGCGCGGAACTGCACGACCAGGAGCGGGTGATGGCGGCATACCTGGGACAGATTTAGCCACTCTACATGGGAAGACAGAATGACTGAACGAAGGACGGGGCCGCTCGCCGGCATACGGGTGATCGATCTGACCCGCCTGGCACCCGGGCCCTATTGCACCATGCTGCTCGCCGACCTGGGCGCCGACGTGATCGTGGTATCCGGCGGCCGGGCCGGAGTCGCGGTACCCGAGCTGTCCCGCGGCAAGCGCTTCATCACCCTGGACCTGAAAAGCGACGACGGCCGCGCCGCCCTGCGCCGCCTGTGCGCCCGCGCCGACGTGCTGGTGGAAGGATTCCGGCCCGGCGTGGCACGGCGCATCGGCGCAGACCCCGAGGTGCTGCGGGCCGACAACCCGGGACTGGTCTATTGTTCCCTCACCGGCTATGGCCAGAGCGGGCCGCGCGCCCAGGACGCGGGCCACGACATCAACTACCTGGGCCTGTCCGGCGCCCTGGGGGCGTTCGGGCCCGCCGGCGACCGGCCCTATCCGCCCTTGAACCTGCTGGCCGATTTCGGCGGCGGCGGCCTGCTGGCGGCGTTCGGCATCGTCTCGGCGCTGCTGGAGCGCAGCCGCACCGGCGCCGGGCAGACGGTGGACGCCGCCATGGTGGACGGCTGTCTGTCCATGATGGCCATGCACTTCCCCGTGTGGGGAACGGCCGCCATGCAGGGGCGCGGCCAGGGGCTGATCACCGGCAGCGCACCCTTCTACCGCACCTATCGCTGCGCCGACGGGCGCTTTGTCGCGGTGGGCGCCCTGGAGCGGGGCTTTTTCGAGAAGCTGTGGACCCGGCTGGAACTGGGCGAGGTTCCCGACCACATGGTGACCGCCAACTGGCCGCGCATCGAAGCGGCCCTGAGTGAGCGCTTCGCCTCCGCCGCGCGCGACGTGTGGGCGGCGCGCTTCGCCCACTGCGACGCCTGCGTGACACCCGTCCTCGAGCCCCATGAGGTGTGGGACGAACCCCAGGTGCGCGCCCGCCTCGCAGGCAACGGCGAGCGCGCCGTGCCGACGGTGCCCAAGTTCGAGCGCGCCGCCGCGCCGCCCCCGGTGGACCTGACCGACAGGACCGAGGAGGTGCTGGTGGAGGCGGGCTTCGACGCCGCCGCCATCGCCCGCCTGCGGCCCTCCGGGCAGCCCGTGGAGACCACGGGTCTGTCCTGGCCCCCCGACTTGCGCTAAAGCCGCTGAACGCTGACAAGGAGACGCCAATGCTGCAGGAATCGCAATCGAGAATGTACGACGAGTTCAGGGACATGCTGGTGCGCCTGACGCGGGAGCGGGTGATCCCCCACGCGCAAGAGACCGACCGCACGGGGCAGCCGCCGCTGCAGGCGGTTCAGGCTTTCCGCGAGGCCGGCCTGCTGGGCCTGCCCTTTCCGGAAGAGCTGGGCGGCCAGGACGGCGACCTGATGTCCCAGGTCATCGCCGTCGAGGAGGTATCGCGCGGCTGCGCCTCGGCCGGCCTCACGCTCATGACCGCCTGGGCCGCCCTGGATCCCCTGGCGCGCTTCGGCTCCGAGGAGCTCAAGCGCGCCATCATCCCCCAGGTGGCGCGCGGCGACTGCATGGCGGCCTGGTGCCTGACCGAGCCCCACGGCGGCTCCAATGTCGCCGGCATCCGCACCACGGCCCGCCAGGAGCGCGATCAATGGGTCATCAACGGCACCAAGCGCTTCATCACCAATGCCGGCTGGGCCGACTGGTACCTGGTGCTGGCCAAGACCGACGAGCGCCACTTCGGCATCTTCATGGTGCACCGGGACGATCCCGGCGTCATGGTCGGCAGGCTCGAGGACAAGATGGGCCTGCGGGCGAGCCCCACGGCCGACATGATCTTCGACGACTGCCGCATTCCCGAATCCCGTGTGGTGGGCGACGCCACCGGGGGATACGAGCGCATGATGATCTCCCTGACCATCTCCCGGCCGCTCATCGCCGCCCAGGCCCTGGGCATCGCTCAGGGGGCCCTGGACGAGGCGGTGAAATACACCCAGGAGCGCAAGCCCTTCGGCGAGCCGGTGTCCCGCTACCAGCTGACCCGGGCCATGGTCGCCGACATGGCGGTCAAGGTGGAATCGGCCCGCGCCCTGCTGTACCGGGCGGTGGAGTTCGCTTCCGCCGATGCCGCCAAGGCGCGCGCCTATGCCTCCATGGCCAAGATGCTGTGCAGCGACGTGGCCATGGAGGTCACCACCCAGGCGGTGCAGCTCCACGGCGGCTACGGCTACCTGAAGGAGTATCCGGTTGAACGCATGATGCGCGACGCCAAGATCACCCAGATCTACGAAGGCACCAACCAGATCCAGAAGATGATCATCGCCAAGTACGTCTATCAGGACTGAGGAGGCTGCCCATGGGAGTGTTGGACGGTCATCTGGTGGTCGAGCTGAGCGAGGTGTACCAGGCGCCCCTGGCGGCCCAGGTCCTCGGCGATCTCGGCGCCGATGTCATCAAGATCGAGCGCGTGGGCACGGGCGACATCCTGCGCCGCATGGACCCCGCGGCCCAGGCCCGGGGCGAGATGAGCTCGTATTTCGCCGCGGTCAATCGCAACAAGCGGTCCCTGTGCCTGGACCTGAAGAGCGAACAGGGCAAGCGGGACCTGGCCGAGCTGCTGGAGGAGGCCGACGTGCTCATCCACAACTACCGCCCGGGGGCGCTGGAACGCCTGGGCTTCGGCTACGAGGAGCTGGCGCGCAGGAATCCGCGCCTGGTGTTCGCCAGCGCCACCGGCTACGGCGAGTCCGGCCCCCTGTCGCGCCTGGGCGGGCAGGACCTGGTGATCCAGTCCCTGAGCGGCATGGCCATGGCCGCGGCCGGAGCGGACGGGGTGCCGCGCTTCGCCAACGCGCCGTCGGTGGACTATGCCTCAGGCATGGCCCTGGCGCAGGGGATACTGGCCGCCCTGCTGGCGCGGCAGAAGACCGGCCGGGGACAGCGGGTGAGCGTGTCCCTGCTGGACACGGCCATCGCCATCCAGATGCTGGAGGCGACGTTGCAGCTCAACTACGGCCACGAGACCCGCTGGTTTGCCCGCGGCCTCAATTTCCTGTTCCAGACCCGGGACGGCTGGATCACCGTTCTCGGCTTCTTCCGCGAAAACCCGCTGGCCCTCATGTGCCGCGCCCTGGATCTGCCTGACGCCAGCGCCCAGCCGGGCTTCGGCACGGTGCCCGAGCAGCTGGAGCGCCGGGAGGAAATCTACCGCCTGCTGCAGCCCCATGTGGCGCACCTGGGGCGCGACGAGGCGCTGGCCCGCTTCACGGAAACCGACGTGCTGTGCGCCCCGGTGCTCACCCTGGCGGAGGCGCTCGGGCATCCCCAGGTGCAGCACAACGGCATGGTCACGAGGGTACCCGTGGCAGGACAGGACGACGTCCCGGTAGTGGCCAATCCGCTGAAGCTGTCCGACACGCCGGTGCAGATCCGGCGCGGGCCGCCGCAGCTGGACGGCGACAGGGCGGAGATCGAACGCAGATGGCTCAGCCGCCACAGCGTAAAGCAGTGACATCATGCAACCGAGGAGGAGAGAGATGATGAGACGCGTGTTCCTGAAGAAAGCCCTGGCAGCCGGCCTGGTGGCCATGGGCGCCGTGGCGGCGGCCCCGACGATCGCCGCCGAACCCATTCGCATCGGCCTGCTGCTGAGCCTGAGCGGCCCGGCCGCGCCCTTCGGCATACCGGAGCGGGACGCCGCGGAAATCCTGGCCAGGAAGATCAACGCCGAGGGCGGCATCAACGGCAGGAAGATCGAGCTGGCCATTTATGACGACGCCACCAACCCGACGGAGGCCGCGCGCGGCGCCACCCAGCTCATCCAGAAGGACAAGGTGGTAGCCATCCTCGGCGCCACCACGGGCAGCGGCACCCTGGCGGCCGCCCCGGTGGCCATGCGCTACGAGGTGCCGATCCTGGCGCCAAATGGTACGCTCTCGGTCACATCCAAGGAGAACCGTTTCTATCCCTGGGTGTTCCGGACCCTGACCGGCGACCTCACCAACACGGAAGTGCTGGTGCAGCGCGCCACCGCCGGCGGGGCCAAGAAGGTGGGCATCTTCTACCAGGAAGACGCCTATGGCAAAAACACCGCGGACTACATGCAGGAACTCGCCAAGAAAATGGGCCTGGAAATCGCCGGGGTCGCCGCCGCGCCCCTGAACGCCACGGATCTGACGCCCCAGGCCACGCGCATCCGTAACGCCAATCCCGACGTGGTGCTGGTGCAGGCGTCGGCGCCGGCGCTGGGGGCCGCCTTCGTGCGCGCCGCCCGGCAGATCGACATGAAGGCCCAGCTGTGGGCGCCGGTGGGCCTGGGCCAGCGGGCCTTCATCGACGCCGCCGGCCCGGCGGGAGAAGGGGTGAAGCTGGTGGTGCTGGCCAACTGGGACGACCCGTCGCCCCAACTCACCCAGCTGGGCCAGCTGATCAAGGCGGCGGGCAAGCAGCCCCAGGGATTCGGCGAGCTGATCAGCGCCAACGGCATGGTGGCGATAGCCGAGGCGGCCAGGAAGATCAAGGGCGAGATCACCGGCAAGGCCCTGCGCGACAGCCTGGAGAGCCTGTGCGGCCTCAAGTCCTACACCACGGGCACGGCCTGCTACTCGCCGGACAACCACGATGGCTGGAGCAGCGACTTCCTGACCACCGTGCAGATCCGCAACGGCAAGTTCGTCACCGTACGCAATGACTGACCAGCGCTACTCCGGCTCGCTCGCCTCCTGCCGGCTTCTGACCGTGCCCATCGTCTTGATGGAACAGGCCGGAAGCCGGCCGGAGCGGCCGGCCATCCAGCTTGTGGGCGAGGAGCCCGTCACCTATCGCCAGCTGCTGCGGGACGCCGCCGCCCTGGCGGCGGGACTGGGCAAGGCCGGCATGGCCCGCGGCGAGACCGTGGCGATCCTCGCCCCCAACAGCTACGAGACCATCTGCAGCTGGCTCGCCCTCGGGCTGGCGGGCGCGGTCGAGGTGTGCATCAACACCGCCTACCGGGGCGCCTCCCTGGAGCACGCGCTGAACAACTCCCGGGCCCGGCACCTGATCACCTTCGCCGAGCACGTGCCGACGCTGCTGCAGAGCCTGCCGAAGCTGGCGCACCTGGAGCAGGTGTTCGTGGTGGGCGACATCCCGGCCGCGGCCCGGGACTCGCGCCTGGCGTGGCGCCCGTTCCACGAGCTGCCCAATGCCAACGGCATCGACGCGGTGCTGGCCCAGGCCCGCTCCATCGCGCCCTCGGAGATCGCCTCGGTGATCTACACCTCGGGCACGACGGGACCGGCCAAGGGCGTACTCATGCCCCACGCGCAAGTATGCCTGCTGGCCGCCACCACGGTGCGCGGCCTGGGCCTGGACGGGGAGGACTGCTTCTACTGCTTCCATCCCATGTTCCACATGGCGGGCAAGTTCATGGCCGTGCTGGGAACCTTCATGACCGGCGGGCTGGTGGTCCTGGACCGCAGCTTCCAGCCCGGGCACTGGCTGGACCGGGTGAGGGAATACCGGGCCACGGCGGGCCTGGCCCACGGTCCCATGCTGGAGATGATCCACGCCCAGCCGGAGCGGCCCGATGACCATGACAATCCCGTGCGGCGCATCCTGACCGCGCCCTTTCCCAAGCGCATCGCCCGCGACGTGGAGCGCCGCTTCGCCCTGAAGGGCATCGAGGTGTGGGGCATGACCGAGGTGGGCGTGCCGGTGTGGCATCCCCTGGACGAGCCGCTGCGGGAGGGAAGCTGCGGGCGCAACGACGACGAACTGTTCGACGTGCGCGTGGTCGATCCCGCCACCGACGAGGAACTGCCCCCGGGCACCATCGGCGAGCTGGTGGTCAGGCCGCGCTACCCGTGGATCCTGATGCAGGGCTATCTCGGCATGGCGGAGCAGACCGTGGAGACCTGGCGCAACCTGTGGTTCCACACGGGGGACTCGGCCTATCGCGACGCGGACGGCTGGTTCTACTTCGTGGATCGCATGAAGGACCGCATCCGCCGGCGCGCCGAGAGCATCTCTTCCTACGACATCGAATCCGCCGCCCTTGCCCATCCGGACATCCTGGAGGCGGCCGCCGTGGGCGTGCCCTCCGAGTTCGAGGGCGATGACGACGTGAAGCTGTGCGTCGTGCCGCGGCCGGGGGTGAGCCTGGACATGAAAGAACTCCTGGCCTACCTGGCGCGACAGCTGCCCCACCACATGGTGCCGCGCTACATCGAATGCCTGGAGGCGCTGCCGCGCACGCCCACCAACAAGGTGCGCAAGAACGAGCTGCGCGCCCGCGGCGTCGGCGCGCAGGTGTGGGACCGCAAGTCCGCCGGCATCTCGCTGCAACAGTTCTACGACCAGGGGACCGCTCCTGGAGAAGGTAATACCCAATGACCAAGGAAGACTTATCCCTCGTGATGCCCGCCGGCCTGAGCACGGCGCGGCCCAACAAGAAACAGGTGTCGCGCGAGCGCAGCACCGAGCGCATTCTCGACTCGGCGCTCAAGCTGTTCGTGCGCCGGGGCTATGTGGACACCACGATCGACGACATCGCCGAGGCGAGCGACCTGACCAAGGGGGCGGTGTATCACTACTTCGGCAGCAAGGAAGAGCTGCTGCTGGAACTGCTCGCCCGGATCGAGCACGAATCGATGCAGGTCACCGACGAGGCCTTCAGCGAAGGCTTGAGCGCCACCGACAAGCTGGTGCGCTACCTGCACCGGCAGGCGGTGAAGGCCGTGGAACGGCCCGACAGCCTGCTGTTCGTGGTGACCCTGTCGGCCAACCTGGCCAGCGTCAGCGAGCGCGTGCGGCAGCAGGTGGACGCCATCCACGGGCGCCTGGCCAAGGCCTTCGAGCGCATCATCCGCGAAGGCGTGAAGTCGGGCGAATTCCGGCCGCCCATCTCGGAGCGGGACCTGTCGCTGTTTTTCATCGCCATCTACAGCGGCAACGTGCTGCAGTGGCATCGCAGCGGACGACAGCCCAAGGTCGGGCGCGCCCTGGTGCGCGCCCTACGCATCGCCATCCTCAGCATCCTCGGGGTGAATCCGACTCCCGACCGGGTTGCCGAGGAGACGAAGGCGTCGCGCAAGGGCCGGAAACCGTCGGGCTAGCGCGGTGCCGCGCAGTCCGACAACAAGACACGAACATCCCAATCGCTGATGCCCGCGCCCGCAGCGCGCGGGTGCAACCCGGTACGCCCTGGAGGAGCAACAGCCCATGACCCCATCCGCCCCCGATCGCCTGCACTCGGTGACGCTGTCCGACAAGTACGCGGCCGAAGAAGGCTGGTTCTTCATGACCGGCACCCAGGCCCTGGTGCGCCTGCCCATCGAGCAAAGGCGCCGGGATGCCGCGGCCGGCCACCGCACCGGCGGCTACATCTCCGGCTATCGCGGCTCGCCCCTGGGCGGCTATGACATGGCCCTGTGGTCGGCGGGCGACATTCTGGCGCGCCATGACATCGTGTTCCGGCCGGGCCTGAACGAGGAGCTGGCTGCCACCGCCATTTCCGGCTCCCAGTACCTGGGCATGTTCCCGGGCAGCCGGGTGGACGGCGTGTTCGGCATCTGGTACGGCAAGGGGCCGGGTGTGGACCGGGCCGCGGACGCCCTGCGCCACGCCAACTGGGCGGGCACCAGCGCCCTGGGCGGCGCCCTGGTGCTGGCCGGCGACGACCACGGCGGCAAGTCCTCCTCCATCACCTGTTATTCCGATACGGTGCTGGAGGCCGTGGGTATTCCCCTGCTCTATCCGGGCAGCGTGCAGGAGATCCTCGATCTGGGCCTGCACGGCTTCGCCTTGAGCCGGTTTTCCGGCTCCTGGGTGGGCATGAAGCTGGTGACCGACGTGGTGGAAAGCGGCGCGCCCGTCTACGTCGGTCCCGAGGCGCCGCCCATCGTCCGCCCCGGCGACTATCAGCCGCCCGAGCAGGGGCTGTCCATCCGGCCCTTCGAGCTGAACCTGCTGCCCCAGGAGGAGCGCATCTATCATCACCGTCTCTACGCAGTCCTGGCCTACGCCCGCGCCAATGGCCTCAACCGCATTGAGCGCGACGAGCCCGGTGCCCGTCTGGGCATCGTGTCGGCGGGCAAGGCCTACCGGGACATGACCCAGGCCCTGGCCAACCTGGGCATCGATGCCGGACGCCGGCGCCCCGCCCTGCGCGTGCTCAAGGTGGGCATGGTGTGGCCGCTCGATCCGGAAATCGTGCGCGAGTTCGCGCGTGGACTGGACGTGATCGTGGTGGTGGAGGAAAAGCGGCCCAACCTGGAAAACCAGATCCGGGGCATCCTCTACGGCGTGCCCAAGGCCCCGCGCCTGGTGGGCAAGCTGGCGGACCACTACCTGTTCGATCGGGAGCGGGGGCCGTGGATGATCCCCAACTTCGGCGAGACCAATCCGGCGCTGGTGGCCTCGGTGCTCGCCGCAGAATTCCACCGGCTCGACCCCGCCTGCGACGTCCCCCTGCCCGGTTGTTCCCCCGCCGCCGCCTCGTCGGTGCCGGCGGTGGTGCGCACCCCCAGCTACTGCTCCGGCTGCCCCCACAATCGCTCCACGCGCCTGCCGGAAGGCAGCCGGGGCCTGGCGGGCATCGGCTGCCATGGCATGGCGGTGCTGCTCGATCCCCAGAACTATCGCTCGATCTCGCAAATGGGCGGCGAAGGGATCCAGTGGCTGGGCCAGCAGCCGTTCACCGCCGAGAAGCATGTCTTCGCCAACATCGGCGACGGCACCTACGCCCACTCCGGCCTGCTGGCCATCCGCCAGGCGGTGGCGGCCCATGTACCGATCACCTACAAGCTGCTGTTCAACGGCTTCGTCTCCATGACCGGGGGACAGCCGGTGGAGGGCGGCCAGACCGTGCCCCAGGTGCTCCACTCCCTGAGCGCCGAGGGCGTGAAGAAAATCGCCCTGGTGAGCGACGACCCGGGCAAGTACGACAAGGTGCCGCTGCCCGAGGGCGTCCAGGTGCACCACCGCTCCCGGCTGGATGCCGTGCAGCGGGCCCTGCGCGAGTATCCGGACGTGTCGGTGATCGTCTACGACCAGCCCTGCGCCGCCGAGCGCCGGCGCCTGCGCAAGAAGGGCAAATGGGCGGATCCGCCCAAGCGCACTTTCATCAATACCGCGGTATGCGAGGGCTGCGGCGATTGCGGGCGCGTATCCACCTGCCTGTCCATCGAGCCCGTTGACACCGAGCTGGGGCGCAAGCGCCGCATCAACCAGTCCTCCTGCAACAAGGACTTCACCTGCGTCGAGGGTTTCTGCCCCAGCTTCGTCACGGTGCACGGCGGCGAGCTGCGCAAGACGGGCAAGGCCCGCCCGCCGGAAGCCTCGCAGGCGCTGCCCGACCCGGTGCTGCCGGAGGCCGCGCAGGGCTTCAACATCCTGGTGTGCGGCATCGGCGGCACGGGCATCGTCACCGTCGGCCAGGTGCTGGCCATGGCCGCCTACCTGGACGGCCTGCACTGCTCGTCCCTGGACGTGATGGGCATGTCGCAGAAATACGGCGCCGTGCTGTCCCACGTGCGCATCGCCGCGCGCCCCGGGGACCTCCATGCCAGCCGCATCGGCGCCGGGGAGACCGACACCCTGATCGGCTGCGACCTGATCGTCGCCTCGGGCAACGAGGCGGTGGCCACCCTGGCCAAGGGCCGGAGCCGCGGCGTCATCTGCAGCGATGTCATCTCCACCGCCGAGTTCGCGCGCAACCCCGACTGGGCGGTGGATCCCGCCGCCCTGCTCACCCGGGTGCGCGAGCGCACCGATCGGGAGATGGTGGTCCTGGAAGGCCAGCGCCTGGCCACTCAGCTCCTGGGCGATGCCATCGCCGCCAACATGTTCATGGTGGGCGCGGCCTGGCAGAAGGGCCAGATCCCCGTGTCCCTGGCGGCCATCGAGCGCGCCATCGAGCTCAACGGCGTGGCGGTGGACATGAACAAGCAGGCCTTCCTGTGGGGCCGGCGCGCCGCCCACGACCTGAAGGCGGTGGAAGCTTCCCTGCGCGGTGCCTCGGTCATCCGCTTCATGCCCCGCGCCAACCGCAGCCTGGACGACGTGGTGAAATTCCGCCAGGACTACCTGCGCGAGTACCAGGACGCGTCCTACAGCCGGCGCTACAGCGCCCTGGTGGAACGGGTGCGGGCCGCGGAAGCGCGCGCCGGCCTGGGCGAGCAGCTGGCGATGGCGGTGGCCAAGGGCTACTTCAAGCTGCTGGCGGTCAAGGACGAGTGGGAGGTGGCGCGGCTGTACGCGGCGCCCGAGTTCAGGCAGGAGCTCGAGGCAACCTTCCAGGAGGGCTATACCGTGCGCTTCCACATCGGCACCTGGCCCTTCGCGCGCAAGGACCCGGCGACGGGCACCGTCACCAAGGGCGAGGCCGGCCCCTGGCTGTGGAGCGTGTTCCGGGTGATGGCCAGGCTGCGCTTCCTCAGGGGGTCAGTGCTCGATCCCTTCCGCCACGGCGCGGAACGCCGGCTGGAGCGCCGGCTGCTGGCCCAGTACGAAGCCGACATAGAGCGCATTCTGGAGGACCTGACGGCCGACACCCACGGGGCCGCCGTGAAGCTCGCCAGCCTGCCGGAAAAAATCCGCGGCTTCGGCCCCGTGAAGCAGGCCAGCGCCGGGCTGGCGGATGCCGAGCGCCAACGGATCCTGCAGGAGATCGCCGAGCTCCGGGCGCGTCCTGCGCCACAAGCCAGTCAGGAGCGCAACGTGTCGGGCGAGGCCCTGCGGGTGTAATCCCCGGCCAGGGTGCGCGCCCGCAGCTGGCCGCAGCCGCCCTCGATGTCCTGCCCCGCCGAATGGCGCAGCTTGGTGAGAATGCCGCGCCGGTGCAGCTGGCGCGCCATGGCCGCGGCCCGCTCCCAGGCGGGCCGCCTGAAGGGGGAATCGGGCAGCGTGTTGTAGGGAATCAGGTTCATGACGGCGTACTTGCCGGCGAGCAGCGCGGCGATGCCGTCCACTTCCTCGTCGCTGTCGTTCACCCCTTCCAGCAGGGTCCACTGGTACTGGATGGGATAGCCCGTGGCGCGGGCGTAGTCCTCGCCCAGCGCCACCAGTTCGGCCGGGTCGAGGCGCGGCGCGCGGGGCAGCAGCCGGGCGCGCAGCTCACCCTTGGTCGTGTGCAGGGACAGGGCCAGCGCCGGCTTGACGGGACCCAGGGGCAGGCGCTGGAACACGCGCCGGTCGCCCACGGTGGAGAACACCAGGTTCTTGTGGCCGATGCCGCCGGCCGTGCCCAGCAGCTCAATGGCCTCCAGCACCTGGTCCAGGTTGTGGGCCGGCTCGCCCATGCCCATGAACACCACCTTCCTGACCTCGCGCCGGGCCCGGGCGAGCACCACCTGGGCGACGATCTCGGCGGACCCCAGCTGGCGCAGCAGGCCGCTGCGGCCGGTCATGCAGAACACGCAGCCCACGGCGCAGCCCACCTGGGTGGACACGCATAGGCCGGCGCGCGGCAGGAGCACGCTCTCCACCGTCTGGCCGTCGGCCAGTTCCACCAGCAGGCGCGAGGAGCCGTCCTCACCGGGGTGCTCCGAGCGCACCCGCGCCAGGGCGGACAGCTCAACGTCGATGGCAGGCAACGCACTGCGCAGGGCCAGGGGCAGGAAGTCCTCGGCCGGGCGCCGGCGCGGGCCGCTGTCCAGGGGCAGCGCCCGCGTCCAGGCCTCGAGGACGCGCTGCTCGTGGCAGGGTTTGGCGCCATGGGCGCGCAGGCGTTGTCGCAGGTGTTCGATTCTCATGGGAGGGCGAATGCTAACACTTGTGGGCCCATCCCACTTCCTGCCGCCCCGTATCAGAATCAGCGCTCACACCACCCAAGGCGGTTCGCGAAAGCGCTCCGCCAGGAAGTCGATCAGCGCGCGCACGCGCGGCGGCAGGTGGCGGCGCGTCGGATAGACGGCGTAGATGCCCAGCTCGAGCGAGCGGTACTGGGGCATCAGTTCCACCAGCCTTCCCGCCCTCAGATCGTCGCCCACCAGAAATGACGGCTGCAGAATGACAGCCTGATGCGCCAGCGCAACGGCCCGGCAGGTGTCGCCGTTGTTGGTGTGCAGGTAGGGCTGCGTGCGCACCATCACCGGCCCCTCGGGCCCGGTGAAATGCCACTCGTCCCGCGTCGACCAGTACGTGTAGGACACGGTCGCATGCTGCGCCAGGTCGCGCGGATGCAGCGGTGGCGCGTGCCGGCGCAGGTACTCCGGGGAGGCGCACAACACCATGCGGGTGCTCGCCAGACGCCGGCTCACCAGCATCGAATCCGGCAGGCGCGCAATGCGAATCGCCAGGTCGTAACCCTCGTCCACCAGATCGACGACGCGGTCAGACAGGGTGACGTCCAGCGACACCTTGGGATAGGTCGCGTGGAAAGCCGCCCACAGGGGCGCCAGGTGCAGGATGCCGAAGGTCAGGGGCGCGTTGATGCGCAGCCGCCCGCCCACTTCCCGGCTGCGCGTAGTCAGTTCGGCTTCCGCCTCCTCGAGCCCGGCCAGCAGCTCGGTGCAGCGCTCGTAGAAGCGCTGCCCCTCGTCGGTCAGCGACAGCCGCCGGGTGGTCCGCTGCATCAGGCGCACCCCGAGACGCGCCTCCAGTTCGCCGACATAGCGCGAGATGGCGGCCTTGGAGATGCCCAAGGTCTCGGCCCCCTTCACGAAGCTGCCGGCGGCGACCACCGCGGCGAAGGCGCGCATCTCTTCGAACCGGTCCATTGTTCCGATTTTGTAGCCAATCAATCCACGAGAAGTGAGTTTATGCCCCTGTCCGGAACTTATAAAGTTCTTGCCAGGCAGACCGGTTACTGCCCTCAACCACTGGAGAACCCTATGAAAGTCACTGTACTGGGCGCCGGCAACATGGGCTCGGCGTTCGTCAAGCAACTGACCAAGGCGGGCCATCGGGTGCGCGTCACCGCCCGGAATCTGGCCAAGGTGCAAACCCTGGCCGCCGCCCATCCCGGCGCGGTGGCGGCAAGTGCCGCCGACGCCCTGGGCGACAGCGAAGTGGTGGTGGTCGCCACCCCCTACGCCGAGGCCGTGCCGGCGCTGCGCGCGCTGGGCGACCTGCAGGGCAAGGTGGTGGTGGACATCACCAACCCGCTCACCCCCGACTACATGGGCCTGACCATCGGCCACAGCACTTCCGCGGCCGAGGAGATCGCCAAGGCGCTACCGGGAGCCGAGGTGGTGAAGGCCTTCAACACCGTCTTTGCCCAGGTCCTGGCCGAGGGCCCCGACTTCGGGCAGGGCAACATCGTGCCGGTGTTCGTCGCCAGCGACAGCGAGCGCGCCAAGCAGACGGCGAGTACGCTGGCCCAAAGCCTGGGCTTTCGCACCATCGACGCCGGTCCCCTGAAGAACGCGCGCTACCTGGAGCCCTTGGCCGGGCTGAACATCTACCTGGGCTATGGCGCCGGGCTGGGGACGGCCATCGCCCCGACGTGGATTCAGCGCGTTTGAGCGCCGCCTGGAGCACCGGTCCGCGGCAGAACCCCATGTCACGCCAGCCCGTCCTGTTCGTTTCTCACGGCGCGCCCACCTTCGCCCTCGAGCCCGGTCGCGCCGGCGCCCTGCTGCGGGCGCTGGGCGAACGCCTGCCGTTGCCCCAGGCGATCCTGGTGGTCTCGCCCCACTGGATGACCCATGGGCTGGCGGTCACGGCGAGCGCCCGGCCGGAGACCCTGCACGACTTCGGCGGCTTTCCGGCCGAGCTCTACGCCCTGCGGTACCGCGCCCCGGGCGACCCGGCCCGGGCGGCGCGCATCGCCCGCTTGCTGGGCGAGGCGGGCCGCAGCGTGACCCTGGACGAGCGTCGCGGCCTCGACCACGGCGCCTGGGTGCCCCTGCGCCATCTGTATCCGCGCGCCCAGGTGCCGGTCCTGCAGCTGTCGATGCCGGTGCGGCTCGATGCGCCCTCGGCATGGCGGCTGGGTGAGATGCTGGCCCCCCTGCGCGACGAGGGGGTGCTGGTGATCGCCTCGGGCGGACTGACGCACAATCTGTACGAGTTCCGCTCCGGCGCGGAGGAAGCGGGCTATGCGCGCGAATTCGTCGCCTGGGCGCGCCGGGCGGTCCTCGATCACGATCGGGATGCCCTGGTCGATTACCTGCGTCGCGCCCCGCACGCGCGGCGCGCCCATCCCACCCCCGACCATTATCTCCCGCTGCTGGTGGCGGCCGGCGCGGGCGGCCCCGACGCGCCGATCGAAGTGCTCGACGGCGGGATGACCCATGGCGTGCTGTCCATGGAGTCCTACCTGTTCGGGCAGATTGGCTGACCAGCTCGGCCGGCGGCCCATGATTGTCCCGGATCCCGAAACTGAGAGTCGCACGCGGAGCGGTTTATCTCGCACTGCGCCCCTGGCACCATGCGTCCATCAACCAACCTCACACAGGAGTCATCATGAAACACCACACCATCGCCGCAGTCTTCGCCGCCTCGACCCTGCTCGCCAGCAGCGGCGTGCTCGCCCACAGCGCCGACAAGGGCAGCTACAAGATCGACCCATCCCATTCGGCCGCCTTCTTCACCGTCACCCACCTGGGAGTGGCCAAGTTCACCGGCCGCTTCGACGTGGTGAAGGGCGAGATCACCGCCGACGGCACGGGCGCGGGCAACAAGGTGGTCGCCGAGATCGAGGCGAACAGCGTCAACTCCGGCTTCGCGGAGCGGGACAAGCACCTGAAGAGCCCGGACTTCTTCTCCGCCGCGCAGTTCCCCCGCATCCGCTTCGAGAGCACCAAGGTCGTGCTGGGCGCAGACGGCGCGGGCACGATGACCGGCAACCTGACGCTCAAGGGCGTGACCAAGCCCGTGACCCTCAAGCTGCAGCATGTCGGCGCGGGCAAGGACCCCTGGGGCGGCTACCGCTCGGGCTATGTGGCCACCGGCACCATCAAGCGCAGCGAGTTCGGCGTGAACTTCATGCCCGGCGGCCTGGGCGAGGACGTGGACCTCACCCTCAACATCGAAGCCATCAAACAGTAACTCTCTCTCCCCTTTGGGGGCGGCGCCATGCCGCCCCGTTTTTTTCCGGCCCAAGAAATGGAGAACTCCCAAGCCCTGCAGTCCGTCTGGCTCGCCGTCCAGTCGCTGGTGCTGCCCGCAGTCATCCTGCTCGCGGGCCTTTTCGCGCTGCGCCGTGTGCTCTCGCCCGCCGCGGCGCTCGCCGTCGCCGCCTGTGCCGGCGTCATCGCCGGCTGGGCCGCGCTGTTCGGCCCGCAGGCCCAGTTCCCGCCCCGGCAGACGCTGGACTGGCTGCCGCTGCTGATCGTGGCCGCCGCGGCAGCGCTGGCCGCCAGCCGCAGGCTCCCGGGCTGGCGGCGCGAGGCGGTGGCGCTCGCCGTGATCGCGGCGGGCCTGTACCTGCTCTCGCCGCCGCTGCTGCGCGAGCAGCCGGCGGCCACCCTCGCCTTCGAGTGGCTCGGCGCCCTGGTGCTTGCCGCCGGTCTGCTGGCAGCGGGGCGCGTCGATGGCGAGCGGGCGGCGGCGGCCCTCGCCGCCGCTTTCGGCAGCCTGGGCTTCGTCACGTCGCTCGGCGGCAGTCTCATCATCGGCGGCATCGCCAACGCCGCCTTTGCCCTGGCCGCCTGCATCTACCTGGGCACGGCCGCCGGGCGCCTGGCGCGGCCCGGCCCGGCGCTGGTGAGCGGCGCGCTGACCCTGTGGCTCTGGCTCGCCTTCTCGGCGCGCCACCTGGCCGAGATCCGTCTCACCGAGACGCTGCTGTCGGCGGCCGCCGCGCCCGCCGCGCTGGTGGCCCCACGGCTCGGCGCGGGCGGGCGCATGCGCGTCGTCGCCGCCGTGCTGCCGCCCGCCGCCCCGGCACTGCTCGCCGTGGGGCTTGCCAGCTGGCGCTACCTCGCGGCCCAGTCCATGGGCTACTAGGCG